>NZ_LJBR01000154.1 GCF_001282115.1 Streptomyces sp. NRRL B-24085
TGACGGTGAGGGTGAGGAAGAAGGCGAAGTAGCCGAGGGCGACGAGGGTGGCCACACGCCGCTGCCAGCGGCAGGCGCGGCGCAGCACGCGCAGGGCGCGGTGGTAACTGGACCACGAACGCTGGCGGGCCCCGCTTCCCGGGCGCTCTCCGGCCGCCGGGAGGGGCTGCGGCCGGAGAGCGGTGGGGGAGGGGACCCGTCCGTTGTGCCGGTGCGGCAGGGATAACTCCGAGCGGTCGTAGGACATCCCAAAACTCCTAGCGCGGTGGGCCCGGCGGTCACGGACCGCAAGAAGGTGGGGGAGCGGAGGCGGTTCGGGTCACCGCACGTTATGCGGGTGTCAGGGCCGTGGATGTGTGTTCCGTTGAACTTTCTGCCGACGGCCCCGCGAACGAGGCGGCCTCGACGGGTGCCCGTGATGGCGACGTGACGGAAGGGACCACAGGTGTCCCCTGTGGTCCCTTCTCCTCACCATCGGTCGTCCGTACGTCGTACACCAGTCCTGATCAGTGTTGGCCGCTCTGACGGAAGCCCACCGGTCGGCGGGACGAGGGGACGTACGTCGAATGCCGCAGGGATGGGCCGTACATCGAGGGGGTGGTACTGCTGGCATATGCCCGCCGACTATCGGTCCGCCTGAATGTGCCCCGGTGCACGGTCAGGCGCCCCACCTCCGGTCGGCCGCTTCCACGGCAGTGTGTCAGCGCTCCGCGCGCCGGGCGCGGATGCTCAGGGCGATGGCGGAGACGAGGAACCAGAAGGCACCGAACGCCGAGTACCCGGCGACGGTGGACAGACTGCTCGTCGCAGAGCCGGAGGAGGCGGCGATGGTGGCACCGGCGAGAACGGACTGCGCGCCGCTGACGACCATGGGCCACTGGGCGCCGACGGTGCGCCGGCGCCGGACCGCCACGACGAGTTGGACCGCTCCGGACAACAGGGCCCAGACGCCGAAGACGAGGAGGGCCGTCCTGACGGAGGAGAAAGCGGCGACGATCATTCCCACGGTGGTGGCGAGGCCGAGAGCCATGTTGACGGCACTGACGTTGTCCGCGGAGCCGGTGCCGGCCAGGCGGCGCTCCAGGAGCGTGGCGATCACGTCCCACAGGGGGTAGACGACGAGCAGCACGGCCGCGACCGCGGTGGGCCTGTCCGTCGACTCCAGCGAGGCGGAGGTCGTCAGGACCAGCGCCACCCAGACCAGGGAGAAGACGACACGGATCAGGTGGAGCGACCGCAGCCCGGAAGGTGTCGGCGCGGTCGCGGTCGTAGCCGGCGAGGTGACGGTGGTCTGTGTCATCGGGAGTCCCGTTGCGATCGTGAGCGGTGTGAGGCGGGTGCCTCGACGACGAGTCTCAGCGGCCTCCGGCGCGGGCGCGTACTTCGAACGAAGTAGTTGTGCCCTCCGCTTCGACGGGACGGGTCTCCGGTGCTCCCGGCGAGCGAAGCGGGCTCGTCGTGTACATCGTTCGAAGTACACGGTCGCGGTGCGCGTGAACGAGAATCGGCACATGGCCGACGCGCACAACACTCAGGACGGACCGGCGGCGCCCCTGTGGGTCCGCCGCCCCGAGGTGCTGCACCGAGGCGCCTACGGGGTGGCCGCGCTGGTGTTCACCGGTCAGATCGTGGCCGTGGCGGTGCGGGGGTCGGACTGGCCGACGGCCCTCGGCGTCCTGCTCGCCGGAAGCGGTGTCGCCCTCTCGTGGCGGCAGCCGTGGGCGGGACTGGTCGTGGTGAGCGCGGCGTCTTTCGCCGTCACAGCGGTGGGGCACGATCCGCTGTCGGTATGGATGATGGCGGTGCTCGTGCTGTTCTCGGTCAGCCTCAGGGGAAAGCAGCCGCTGGTCGCGACCGGCGTCGTGGCGGCGTTCTTCCTGGGCGCGTTCATGACGGTGGGAGGGTTCCGGGGCGGCGCGGTGGTGGGAGCCGCCGCCCTCTTCTCCGCGATGGCGGGAGGTGCGACCGGGGCCGCGCTCCGCATTCACCGGGACCACTGGTGGACCCTGGAGGAACGGGCCGAGAGCGCCATCGCCACCCGTGAGATGGAAGCCACCCGACGAGTGACCGAGGAACGGCTCCGTATCGCCCGGGACCTCCACGACGTCATCGGTCACCAGGTCGCGATGCTGAGCATGCACCTCGGGGCCGCGGAGATCGGACTGCCCGCAGACGCCGAAGCCTCCCGGCAGGCCCTCGTGTCCGCCAGGTCCAGCGCCCGCACGGTCGTCGTCGAGACGCAGCGCATCCTCGCGCTCCTGCGCCTCGGGGACGACGTGGACGGCGACGAGGCGCTCCGGCCGACCCCGGCGCTCAGCGGTCTGCGAGGACTCGTCGCCTCTTTCGGGAGTGTCGGCCTGGACGTCCGGGCCGACATCGAACTCCCCGACGGTTTCGTGGAGCCCAGCGTCGGGGTGACGGTCTACCGGGTCGTCCAGGAAGCACTCACGAACGCCTACCGGCACGGCGAAGGGACAGCGACCGTGGAGGTGCGCGAGCGCGACGGCAGGATCGCCGTCACCGTGGAGAACCGCGTCGCCCGCTCCGCACGTGGCTCCGGCCCCGGCAGCGGACTGGGGCTCGTGGGGATGCGTGAACGCGTCGAGTCGTCCAACGGACGACTCACGATCGACAGCCACAACGGGCGATTCCGGGTCCACGCGGAGTTCAGCCTGCTGGGAGCCGTCGTCCGATGACGCGGATTCTGATCGTCGACGACCAGGACGACATCAGGGCCGGGATCCGGGCGATGCTCCGGCTCGACCCGGGGCTCGTGGTCGCGGGGGAGCTCTCCGACGGGCTCCAGGTGGTGCCCTTCCTCCGGGACCACCCCGTCGACCTCGTGCTGATGGACATCCGGATGCCGGGCATCGACGGTGTCGAGGCCACGCGCCGGATCCGTGCGGAACACTCGCCCCAGGAGACGCGGGTGATCGTGCTGACCACGTTCGACCAGGACGACATCGTGCTCGCCGCGCTGCGCGCGGGCGCCAACGGCTTCCTGAGCAAGACGGTGAGCCCCGCCGAACTCGTCGCCGGAATCACCGAGGTCGTCGGTGGTGGGGGTGCGCTGTCGGCCGCCGCCACGGCCGCGCTCATCGGGCACATGACCGACAGTCCGCCTCCGGTGGTCGACCGGGAACTGCTGCGGCGCTTCGACGCGTTGACCCCCAGGGAGCGGGACGTGGTCCTGCTCGTGGCGAGCGGACTCGGCAACGACGAGATCGCGGCCCAGATGTCCGTGTCGCCGTTCACCGTGAAGACGCACGCGGTACGGGCGATGACGAAGGTCGGCGCACGGGACCGAGCGCAACTCGTCTCGTTCACCTTCCGCGCCGGGCTCTGCCCCTGACGCCGAGCCGCCTGCTTAGGGGCGACGAGGGCAGGATTCGAACCTGCGTCCACCCGGAATCAGAGCCGGGCGCTCCTCCGCAGAGCTTCCTCGTCGCCAGCGCGATCATTGCCCGAACCGCTGTGCGGGGCAACCGATTTGTGCGCGAGGACCGGCTCGGTCACGTCCACTCCTGAGCGGCGGCACGCTTCTGCTTGCCGGAGAAGACCCCCGCCGACCGGAGCGCACCGGCCATGAGCGGATCGGCGACGGCCACTCCGTGGACCAGCTCGGGTGTACGGCGGAAGGCGACGGCCTCCGCCGTCGGCCGGGCGGCGGTCCAGGCACCGGCGACGGGGTCCACCCGATGACGGGCGCAGACCGCTTCGACGAGCGAGCGTGGACACGGCCGCTCCCCCCGCAGCACTTCCCACGGCAGCGGGAGTTCCGCCCAGACGTAGGTGTCGGGATGCAGTCCGCCACCCCTCATGCGGTGCCAGTACGCCACGTCGGCAGCCATCAGCCGAGGCACCTTGCCGGGGCAGATCCGGTCCAGGATCTCGTCCTGCCCGAGCTCGGTCAGCAGCGCGAACCAGTGGGCGCGCGCCGTGTTCCAGGCCTGGGCCGCCTGGTTCCACGTCGACGAGTCGTCACCGCGGCGCACGATCATCGTGTCGCGCTCCAGGGGATGCCGGTTCCAGGCGTCCTCCAGCAGATCCGCGACCTGGCGCAGGAAACCGTTCCACCGCACCAGCAACCGCGTGAGGTCCTCGTCGGACACATGCGCCAGCACTTCGCCCGTGGGGTGCACGTGCGCGACCGCGTACCAGCGGGCCCGCTCGGGTGTGAGGCGCTGGAACAGGGCCTGGGCGACCTCGTCGTAGACCTGACGCTGCCGGCCGTTGGTGAAGACGCTGCGCATGTGGCCGCGCGCCGTGATGTAGGCGATGAAGGCCGCCGTGTCCGGATCCGCGGCGAACAGTTCGTACGGCAGGGCGTGGGCGAGGGCGCCCTTGCCGGTCATGACCACCTCGAGTCGGCGCTGCTCGTGGATGACCCGGGCCAGTTTGCCCTCCATCCGGCGCAGGAGCCGGAAACGCTTGTTGTACTGGCGCTTCGAGATGTCCCCGAGGCCCGCCGCCGCGCGCTCGCTCCGGTCGAGGCGATCCATGCCGAAGTCGTTCTGCCCGTACGCGCGGCCGATCTCCTCGCCTGCTCGCCGGATCACCTCCTCGATCCGCGCCGGGTCGTCCCCCGCGCTGCCCGGGAGGTGCGGCACGTTCGTGAACAGGCTTGCCGCCCGGGCGAGTTGGCGTTGGGCACCGACCGGACGGGCGAACTCCTCCCGCATGGAGGTGTAGCCGTGCCAGAGATTGCGCAGCGAGTGCGCGGCAGCCTTCGCGAGCGCCGTGTCGGTCGCCGCGTCGAGGTCGGTGCCCTGGGCGGCGTACATGTCCTGGATGAGCCGGGCCACGTCCTCCGGACGCTTGCGCAGGGTGAGTGAGGCGTGCAGTTCCCGGAGGATCTGTTCGCTTGTGGGCGACGGCATGCGCCACAGCCTGTCATCACCAGGAACGGGTCTCCACTGGTTATCCGCTTGGCTGTTCAGCGCTCGCTCGGCCGTTGCTGTCCTTTCGGATGCTGTCGATGATGCGGGTCCAGTTGTCGCCGCCGTGGCCGTGTTCGATCGCGTGACGGTAGTGGGCCTGCACGGCCAGGGGCAGCGCGAGGTCGAGACCGAGTGCCGTGCTGGTCTCCACGATGTGGTCGGACGTGGCACCCATCATGGTGACCGTGCTGAGGTCGCCGGGATGCTCTCCGGCGTCGAGCGCGGCACCGAGGTTCGCCTCACCGGCCCTGAGGATGTCGCCGATCGAGTCGGTGAAGGAGGCCAACTCGGGCAGCGCCTCCGCCGCCTTCAGGCCGGCGGCGCCCAGCATGGCGGTGGCGTGCATCAGTGCCGACAAGGTGGTGAGGAACACCGCGAGTTGGGCTTGGTACATCATCTGGGCGAGGCCCGGGTCGACGCCCAGATAGCGGGGCCTTCCCAGTGGCGCCAGCGTCGCCCGGTGACGCTCCATCAGCTCTTCACGGCCGCTGTAGTAGACGTGGGACGCCTCCGTTCCGACCATCGGTGCCGGAACCATGACGCCTCCGGTGAGGAAGTCGGCGCCGTGGCTCGCCGCCCAGGCCGCCGCCTCACGGGTGCGGTCGGGGGTGTCGGAACTCAGGTTGACCAGGGTGCGGCCGGCGAGCGACGCGGTGGCGCCGCCGAGGATGTCGTACATCGCCCGGTAGTCGGTGAGGCTGAGGATCACGAGGTCGCTCGCTTGGACCGCCTCGCCCGGTGTGGTGGCGAGCGTCGCTCCGTCGGCGACGACGCCGTCGGCCCGGCGGGCGGTGCGGTTCCACACGGTGACGGGGTGGCCGGCGGTGAGGAGGGTGCGGGTCATGGCCTGACCCATCGGACCGAGCCCGATCACGGTGACGGGGCTGTTCTGCCTGGCGGGGGCGTTCAGTTGTTCGTTCACCCCTCCATGGTCGGAGAGCGTCGCTAGGGTCGGAAGTACCCACTATTTTCTGCGGTACTTACCTTTTAGTAAGGGGGGCAGGGATGGCCAAGGCACCGAGATGCGGGCCTTACATCTGCGGCATCGACGCGGCGCTCGACGTGGTGAGCGGGAAGTGGAAAGGGCTGATCCTCTGGGAACTCGACGCCCACGGGATTCGCCGCTTCGCGGAACTCCGCCGTGGACTGCCGGGGGTGAGCGAGAAGATGCTGACGCAGCACCTGCGGGAGATGGAGGAGGACGGCCTGGTGCACCGCAAGGTCTACGCGGAGGTGCCGCCGCGCGTGGAGTACTCCCTGACGGAGCACGGCCGTACGCTCAACAAGGCGCTGGAGCCGTTGGGGGCGTGGGGAGTTGAGCGGATACGGCGCGAGGGCGCCGTGGAGGTCGAGGTGGCGGAGGCATCACACAGCTAGCAAGCCCGCGGTGCCTCACATGCGGGCTTTCAGCACGTCGACCTCGCACCCCGGCGCGAACGGGTCGAAACCGTGCTGGACCAGCCAGCGGATCACCAGCAGACTGCGCAAGGACCACCACGCGCGGATCACATCGAGGTCGACGTCCGTGCCGTAGCCGGCGATGACGTCGTCCAGACGCTCCTCGTGTCCGAGGGTGAAGGTGGCGAGGTCGCACAAAGCGTCGCCCTGGCCCGCCTCGGACCAGTCGATGATGCCCGTGACCTCGTCGCCGTCGACGAAGACGTGCGCTATCTGGAGGTCGCCGTGGGTGAACGCCGGAGTCCACGGCCGGAACGCGGCCTCGGCGACCTGCCGGTTGCGGGTGACCAGGTCGGCGGGAAGGACGCCGTGCGTCACGAGCCACTCGCACTCGTCGTCGAGTTCGGCCACCAGCGAGGCGACGCTCCGGCCGGCCCTGCCAGGCCGGGGCGGCAGGGGTGCGTCGTGCAACGTCCGGATGGCGGCACCCGCGGCGGCCCATGCCGTCGGCGCCCCGGTTGCCGGTCCACCGAGGCTTCCGACCGTGGTCCCGGGGAGCGCGGCGATCGCGAGCGCGGGCGGCTTGCGCCACAACACCTGTGGGGTGGGAACCGGCGCGAGGGCCATTGCCTCGACCTCGGCGTCGAGGCGCGACTGATCGGCGTCCACCTTCAGAAACACATCGCCGACGCGCAGCGTCGCACGCTCGGAGTGAGCGACGACGACCTCGACCTCGTCCATGGCCGACCAGTATCCCGGGGATGCCTGCCGACGTCGCGGGGTTTCTCACGTGCGACGACGCGGCCGGCGGTGGTCCGTCACCGGGTGAGGTACGCCTGCGGAGGGCGCGGGCCGCTCACGGTTCGCCGTGGGCTGCCGCGGGCCGGGACCGGTCGGGTCGGCCCAGTCCTGCGACGAGGAGTGCGACCAAGGTGCGCGGGTTGTAGTCGGGGTCGTTCTCCGCGCCCACGCAGAGGTTGCCCACGCCGCGCATCAGCTCCAGCCCTCCGATGCCGGAACGGATCTCGCCGGCCGCCGCGGCGGCGTCGAGGAGCTGTGTGCACACCGGTACGAGATGGTCGATGAAGTAGGCGTGCAGGCTCTCGAAGCCGGCGTTGTCGTGTTGCAGGGCGGCGGCGAGTCCGTGTTTGGTCACCAGGAAGTCGACGAAGAGGTCGATCCACTGTTCCAGCGCCTCGTACGCGGTGGGGCAGCTCGCCAGCAGAGCGGGACCGGCCTCGGCGCAGGTCTCCACCTGGTGGCGGAAGACCGCGACGATCAGGTCCGCCCGGGTGGGGAAGTGGCGGTAGATCGTGCCGATCCCGACACCTGCCCTGGCCGCGATGTCGCGGACCGGCGCCTCCACGCCCGAGGTGACGAAGACAGCGGCAGCCGCGTCCAGCAGGATCTGCTTGTTGCGCCGGACGTCCTTGCGCTGGGACGCGGCGGCTTTCTCCGTGCCCTGGCGACTGTCGCTCACTGCGGGGCTCCTCTCGGCGGATCGCGGTTCCGCATACAGATGGAACGGGGTTCCGTTTCGGCCATGATGGCAGATCGGGCCGGCGGACCGGCCACCGCCACTGCTGTCCTTTCCGCCCGGTTCCCATCCCGCCGACGCCCGCTGACGCCCGCCGACGCCCCCCGACGCCCGCGGACGTCCAGTGCGGGGCACGACCACGCGCGGGCGTGCGTCTGCCCGCGCGTGGTCTGCAACCGCCCCCTCAGGCGAGGGAAGAAGGGGCGACGTACGGCGGCTTGACGGCCTCCCGTGCTCAGTCGCCGACGGGCCTGCCGAACCAGCGCGCGAGGTGCCTGTCGAGGTCCTGCTGATCGTCGCCGATCCAGGCGACGTGGCCGTCAGGGCGTAGCAGGACGCATGGCGCGTCCAGTGCCGCGGTGGGATCCGCGAGGTGGTCCACCCGGTCCGACCAGCCTCCGACGGTCAGGCGTTCGGTGCGGTCCAGCAGGAGTCCCCGGCCGTGGTGCAGCAGATCGTAGAGTCGGCCCTGCTTCACGTCGATGTCGCGCAGGCGGCGGCCGAGCAGCTGGGGGCCTTCGCCGAAGTCGTAGCGGACACTGATCGCGGTGATCTTCTCGATGAGGTGACGGTTCACCTCCTCGAAGTCCATCAGTTCCGTGAGGAGCCTGCGCACGGCCTGCGGCCCCGGCTCGGTGGACAGCAGTTCCGTCTGGGCGCGGGTGTTGTCCAGTACGTCCTCGGCGACCGGATGACGTTCGGCCTGGTAGGTGTCCAGCAGCGTCTCCGGTGCCCAGCCCCGGACCTGAGCGGCCAGTTTCCAGCCGAGGTTGAAGGCGTCCTGAAGGCCCAGGTTGAGGCCCTGTCCGCCGATGGGCGGATGGATGTGCGCCGCATCGCCCGCCAGCAGCACCCGGCCCACGCGGTAACGCTCCGCCAGCCGGGTGGCATCCCCGAAGCGGGACAGCCAGCGCGGGGAGTGGACGCCGAAGTCGGTTCCGGCGACGGCGCGCAACTGCTCCCGGAAGTCCTCGATGGTCGGTTGTGCCGAGCGATCGCTGACTCCCGCGGCCGGGACCAGGACGCTGTAGACGCCCTCGCCGAAGGGCCGGAGCCAGAACCGGTGATGGATCTCGCGGACCTCGGCCGTCCTCGCGGCGATCTCCTGCTGCGGCACACCCACTTCCATCTCGCCCATCAGCGTCTCGTTCCGCGAGGGCTCGCCGGGAAAGCCGACACCGAGGAGTTTGCGCACCGTACTGCGCGCACCGTCACAGCCGACGAGGTAGCGCGAGCGGACCCGCTCCCCGTCGTCCAGTTCGACGGTCACCCCCTGCTCGTCCTGCTCGAATCCGGTGACGGCCCGGCCGCGAAGCACCTGCGCGCCGACTTGAGCCGCGTGCTTCTCGAGCAGGTCGACGAGGACGGGCTGCGGGATGCCCAGCAGATAGGCATGCGCGGAATCCAGGCCCTGGGGTGCGGGTTTGTCGATGGCGGCGAAGAAGCCGCCGGCCGGACGCTGCCTTCCGTGCGGCCGAACGCGGTCCAGCAGTCCGCGCATCGCCAGCAGTTCGAGGCTGCGCATGTGCAGACCGACGATGCGGACGAACGACACGGGTTCGGTGTCCTTCTCCAGGACGAGTACCCGTACGTCGTGCAGCCGTAGTTCGGCGGCCAGCATCGCGCCGGTCGGCCCACACCCGGCGATGATCACGTCGAAGTCGAACCCGGCGGGTTCGCGATCGACACCGGCTCCGGCTTCCGACGGCCGACATCCGGAGACCACGCGTGCGGTGGAGTCGCGGTCGACCGCGTCGTCCGACGACGTCTCGGCGGTGAACTGCGGAGAGTCCATAGGTGTTGCCTTTCGGGAGTGCCTTGTTGTCGAGGCGCTCCCGGCGACACCTACGTCAGTCGCCGGCCGTGACGGAAAGGGGGAGCACCCACATCGCTACAGCGTTCATGGGACTCACCTCCTCGGGCGGTGTCACGGACAACGGCAAGCTACAAGCCCCGCCCTCACCCGTCCACTCCTTTTCCCAGCCGCTCGGAGCACCGCCGTTCCCGGGACCTCGTCTCCCCGGCCCACGGCAGGCGTTCAGGCCCCGGCAGGCTCCAACCGGACGCAGCACCGGCCCGGGGCGGGCGCCAGACAGGCCGTGTACGCGCGCTCGCCCAGGCCCTGAAGGACACCGCGCAGCAGGTGCAGGTTCATGCCGCACACCGTCTGGGTGTGCTCGCGCGCCAAGGCGTGGAAGGGGCAGTTGCCCAGCACGATGGCGCCTGTTTCCTCCTGCCGTGGTTCGAACCCGTACCGCTCCAGCAGCTCGAAGAGGCTTGCGCCGCCCGGTTCTTCGAGTCGCGCGCCGAGTTCCTCGGCCTTGCGGTGCAGTACGTCCCGCACCGGTGCGCCGGTCGCCGCGGACTCCTCCACCGCCTGGGCCAGGAGGCGCCCGGCGAGCTCGTAACGCCGATCCGGGAGGCTGACCGCGATCTGCTTCCCGGAGCGCCGGTACAGCTTGGCCGGTCGGCCCGCTCCCGGTCCCGTCCGCCCGCTGCGCCGTTCATAGACCACGTCGAGGAGGGACTCGTCGGCGAGCCGGTCGAGATGGAACGCCGCGGTCTGCCGCGCCAGGCCCAGTGCGGCGGCCGCGTCATCGCGGCTGACGGGCCCGGGCTGGCGCACCACATGGTCGTACAGCCGCCTGCGGGTCGGCTCGTCCAGGGCGGCGATGGCCGAGACATCGGTGTCGCGTACTTCCTTCGGGTCGTCCACGAACACCAGTGTAAAACCCATGGCCATTGACTAAAGAAGAGAGCGGGGCTTCTATAGGTAATGAAAGTTGTCGATAGAAGGAGAGGTCGTCATGTCCTCCGCAACCGCAAGCACCCCGTCCGCCGCCGCCTCGCGGCGCGGGCAGTTCGCTGATCCCGGCTACCAGGCGTTCGTGATCCTGCGTACGGCCTTCACCGTGGCGCCGATCCTGTTCGGGCTGGACAAGTTCGCGAACCTGCTCGTGGACTGGCCCGCCTACCTCGCGCCGTGGATCAACGACCTCGTCCCCGGCAGCGCCCAGGCGGCCATGTACGCCGTGGGCGTGATCGAAGTCGTCGCCGGGATCGCCGTGGCCCTCGCGCCACGTTTCGGAGCCTGGCTGGTGGCCGCCTGGCTGGCCGGCATCATCGTCAACCTCCTGACCATCCCCGACTACTACGACATCGCCCTGCGCGACTTCGGCCTCCTGCTCGCCGCCGTCGCCCTCGCCCGTCTCGCCGCCCGCTACCACGGCGGGAGGGAGCGCTGACCAAGCCGCGGGCCGTTGTCTCCGGTGGCGGGGCCTGGCACGGCCCGCCACCGGAGGCGTGGGTGCGAGGGGGTACGGCGTCTGGCACGGTGCGGCGGCCGGGAGGGCGGTCACCTCGCGGTATCCGCAGGGGTGGGCGGACCAGGAGGCATGCTTCGCCGACGTCAGGGCGTCGGGTGGGAGGGTGAGCGGGTCGGCCCCCGGCGGAGCGCGGACGAACACAAGAACCTTGGGACTACGCGTGCATGGTCCGATTGACACCGGGCAGACGGGGGTCAGGGCCTTGCAGCGCTGTTCCCCCGTGGTGCTGCAAGGCCCTTTCCGTCGGCTGCCGCCTTGACCCCACCGCCAGGTCCGTCGACCTCGCCGTCAGGTGGACCCACCTCAGCCGCACCGGCCGCCCGGTGATGAGTTTTCGCGTCCGCGCCCGTCATATCTACGACAGGACACGACGAGGCGGACGGATGACGTGATGAGCGTGGACACGCGGCTGGGGGACCTGGGCGATCGCAGGCTGGACGAGGTCGACGAGTCGGCGTTCTCGGGGCTGGCGGAACGGCACCGGCGAGAGCTGCACGTGCACTGCTACCGGATGCTCGGGTCGTTCGAGGATGCCGAGGACACCGTGCAGGAGACGTTCCTCCGTGCCTGGCGGCGACGGGAGACCTTCGAGGGGCGGTCCACGTTCCGGGCGTGGCTGTACCGGATCGCGACCAACGCCTGCCTGGACCTGCTCGCCAAGAGCCGGCCGGAGCCCGCGACCGGCGGCGAGGTGTCGTGGCTCCAGCCCTACCCGGACCAGCTTCTCGACGAGCTGCCCGCGGGCGGCGCGGACGAGCCGGAAACCGTCGCCGTCGCACGGGAGACGATCGAACTGGCGTACCTGGTCGCGCTCCAGCATCTCGCTCCGCGCCCGCGGGCCGTGCTGATCCTGCGGGACGTGCTCGGCTGTCCGGCGAAATACGTCGCGGAGTACCTCGGCGACTCCGTCAACTCAGTGAACAGCGCGCTGCAACGGGCCCGGGCCGGCATGCGCGAACACCTGCCCGCTGAGCGGCAGGACTGGACCGGCGGCGAACAGGACGCGGGGACCCGCGCACTGGTGCGCCGCTACACCGACGCCAGCGTGGCCACGGACGTCGACGCGCTCGCCGCACTGCTGCGGGACGACGTCCGCTGCTCCATGCCGCCCACGCCGGGCCTCTATGTCGGCCGCGACGCGGTGGTCAACGACTGGATCGAGGGCGGCTTCGAGGGCATGAAGGGCCTGCGCGCCGTCCCGACCTCCGTGAACCGGCAGCCCGCCGTCGCCTTCTACCTCTGGCGGCAGGGGGACGGAGAGGGCGCGGAGGGCGCGTACCTGCCGCTGACGATCGACGTCCTGCGCGTCACCGGCGGAGCGATCACCGAGATCATCACCTTCCACGACGACCAGTTCCCGCGTCTCGGGCTGCCCGAGCGGCTGCCGTCGGACGGTACGGCCTGACCCCGCAGCGGACGCTCAGCCGCGCGGCACCCGTGCCCTGGCCGGCGCGGGCGAGCGCGGGCGAGCGGCGATCCCGGTCGAGCCCGGCTGCGACCCCGAGGGACGGGGCCCTCTCATGCCTGTGAACACCCTTACACCTGTTGCCAGATGATGGAGGAGAGACATGAACAGCGTGCACGACAGCGGGCTCGTCGTAGCCCCGGAAACGGACCGGACCAGCAGCATCCGCCGACCTCGCGGTCTCGTGGGCGCCGGCCTCATTGCGGCACTGGTGGCGGTGTCGGCCACCACGCTCGCGGCAGCCCTCGCCCAGGCTGTCGGCGTCGACTTCGAGGTCCCTGACGGTGGCGAGGCGATTCCGCTGTCCGGGTTCGCCGTGGTCACCGGTTTCTTCTCGGTCGTCGGCATCGTCATTGCCGTCGTTCTGCTGCGCTGGAGCGCCCGCCCCGCCGTGCGGTTCGTGTGGGTGACGGTCAGTCTGACCGCGATCTCCCTGGTCCCGCCCCTCCTGGCCGGGGCAGACGCGGCCACCGCCATCGCGCTCATCGGGCTGCACGTTCTCCCCGCGACGGTGATGATCCCCACCCTTGCGCGGTGCCTCCGCAGCCGGACCCGTTGACGGGGCTGCGCCGGGACACATGGTCGGCCCACCACTGTCAGTGGTCCTGCCTACGGTTCTCCGTACGGGTGGGCGCGCTCAGCAAGTGGGCGCCTCCTGCCGGGGTGGAGATCACATATGAAGGGGGCTCCGATGGCCGGGACCGGAGATGTACGTGAGGCGTGGGGCCGGATCACCGCGTGGCTCGAACGGAACGAACCGGATGTTCTGGCGGCACTCGGCGGTCCGGTCAGCCGGTCTGCCGTCAGAGACGCCGAACTGCGCATGGGTGTGGAACTGCCGGAGGAGATGTGGCAGTGGCTGCTGGCGAACGACATCGATGCGGGCAGGCACCCCGATGACCGATCCTGCCTGGTGGCCTTCGGGCTCCCGTTCCCTCTCCCCGGCGGGCATCTCCTCCTGGGGCTGACGGACATCCAGCGGGTCTGCCTCAGCCAGAGGGGACTGGAGGAGGCACAGCCGTCCGCTGACTCCGACCGTCCGCTGTGGCGCCGAGAGTGGGTGCCGATCGCCGCCGAGCGCGACGGTCTGTACGGGACGTTTCTGGACACGCGCAACGGAACCGTCGGGACGTGGGCCGAAGCGCACGGTCCCGAGGAGGGCGTGTACGCCTCGTTGTACGCGTTTTTCCAGGAGGCGGCGGACCGACTGGAAGGGGTCTCCTCGGGAGACTGGAGTGGTCCTGGGGCGCCTGACAGGGCCCTACGGCTCGATTCCCGTCCCGACGACGAGCCGATACGTCTCTGGGCACGCGCCCACGGTTATCAGGTGAATGATCGTGGGCGTGTCCCGGCGTCCATTCGTGAGGCTTTCGAGGTGTCGCGGCGGTGATCGCCGGGTCCGGTTGTATCCGCTGACGACCGACGAATGACCGCCGATGACTTGGATATCCGGGGGAGGGTGACGATCACATGCGCCGGGAGGAGCGGTCGCGGGACGACTGATCCACCGGGCGGGCGGCTGCGGCGGCCATGAGGGCCAGCAGAAGCCCGACCACGCCGACGATGATGTTGTTGACGATGGTCCTGGTGGTGCTGACGTCTCCTGCCACGACCCAGGGAGCGACGATCGTCCACGCGCTGAGTGCGCAAGCGGCCCAGGCCATGCTGTGCGACCGCTCGTATGCCCGGCCGAAACCACCGCTCATGATCACGGCGTATGCGATGCCGACGATCAGATTGTTGACCGTCAAGGTGGAGAAGCCGTTGAATCCCGCGATCCAGGGTGAGGCCGCCAGATAGAGGCCCGTGATCAGGGCCATCGCCTCGACGGCCTGTGCCCTCGGAGTGGTCGCGACACGCTCGGCCATCTCGTGCCGATTGTGCATGTCGAGGATGTCGGGATGTGTTGCCATGTCCGACCGGGGTTGGGTTGTCATTTCGCTATCTCCTGTATGTCTGTTTTGTGTCGTACATGTAGGTGAGTACCCCACGGGGACGAAGTAGTCGTCGCCGAGTCGCCCGCGTCCGAAGGTTTCGCGGGCCCGCGACCTGGCTGCGGCGGCGCGCAGAGGTGGCGTCGAGCCCGTCAGGATGCCGGATGCCCTCGTTGTTCCGCGGCCGTGGCAGTGGCGAGCGCGTGGTCGGCTGTTCCCTCGTCGGGCGGTGGCCCGACAGCCAAGTCGGCCGAACGCGACTGCGACCCGACGGCGACGCCGATTGCGCGGCTCGCGCCCACGGCGCCGACGCGGCCGCGACACCTGTGCCGTCGGCGTGCATCGGCCCGGCGTCCGGCGTCATCGACGCCCCAGTCAGGCGGACACTGTGACCGGGGCGTCGAGTTCAGCTGTCAGGAATGGTGCGACCGCTGTTGACTAGTTCCGGTACCGGAACACGATCCGGCCGCGGGTCAGGTCGTAGGGCGGGAGCTCGACCAGTACCCGGTCCGCCAGCATGATCTTGATGTAGTGCTTGCGGATCTTCCCGCTGATGTGCGCGAGCACTTGGTGGCCGTTCTCGAGCTCCACGGTGAACATGGCGCTGCGCAGGCACTCGACGACCTTGCCCTCGACTTCGATGACGTTCTTGTTCTTGGTCATCGCACCAGCTCCAGATTGCTGCTCATCCGCCGGGCGCCGATGCCCTCGAACAGTGCCGAGCCTGCTCGGTTGGACTCCTGGACCTCGGTCCAGGCCTCGGTGAATCCGGAGCGGTGCAGGGTCGCCAGCGCGTGCGCAAGCAACGCCCGTGCGATGCCGCGGCGCTGCTGGTCGGCCCGGACCGCGATCAGGCCGATGCGCGGGCGGATCGCCGTCACGACGCGGATCAGACCCAGGTAGCGGTCCGGGGCCGCGGCCACCGCGTACTTGGACGGGTCGACGATGGTGTCGCCTTCGCGACGGCGGACCACCTCGGCGGGCATCGACTGCCACCCGACGGTCGCCTCGACTTCGTCACGGATCGCGCGGTCCACGGCCCGCAGCAGACGTTCGTCCGCCTGACCGGCGGGGAGGATCGTCACGCCCGAGGGCGGCAGGACCGCGTCGAGGCGTGTGACCTGGGGATCGGTCGGTACGACGTACTCCCACTCGCGGCGCCGGAGGGTGAATCCTGCCCGCCGCCAGGCGGCTGTCAGCTCGATGTCGGCTTCGTCGACCACCGTGTACAGCGGGGACGGCAGCTCCTTCAGCATCGCTTCGGCGAGACGGTCGAAGGCGGTGTCGTGCCAGGCGTCGATGCTGATGAACAAGCGGCCGTCGGGGCGGTGTTGTGCATGCCCGCGACCGACCACCAGGTCGTCGTCCAGGGCGTGCCATTGCCTGTCCGCGACGCGCGTGATCATGACCGCGTGCTCGCTCAGGCCGGATGTGAAAGGCGTTGGTTTCATCGGAGTCTCCCTCCAGGAGTGCCTCGATCTCAGGCGCTCCTGGCGACACCGAACGTCAGCCGCCGGACCGTGACGGGTTGAGGGAGCACCCACGGGTAACTGCGTTCACGGGGCTCACCTCCATATGACGACTTCACGGTCCACCCGGAAAGTAGCAGCGGGTCGGCGCCGGGCTCAAACCTTTTTCCGGCAGCGCCGGCAGACGTCGGTGGCGTCGGTTGCGTCGGCGGTTCGACCACCAGCGGGCAGGGCCGGCCGCCGGCGACAAGGGCCTTCCGCCGGGTCACTTCGAGCAGGATCGAATGCATGGACGAGGCGACGCGGTCGTCGCAGGGTTGGTGTGCCTGACGGCGGCGGCGGGGGAACTCCTTCGGCCGCGTCGCCAGGGAGGTCCGGCCCGGCATCCGCCAGGGGTCGGTGGTGACGGTCGGCGAGGAGCCGGCCGGGACGGAGGGACACCACAATGCGCAGGATCACGCGGGGCGCCGCCGCGCTCGCCATGGCCACGGCCGCCGTGGCGGCGATCGGAACCAGCTCGGCCGACGCGAGCGACAGGACCGTGTTCGGCTGCCCCGGTGGAGCGGTCTGCATCTATCCGGAGGGCGCTGACATCCACACCAGCAATCCGACGAACGTCTACTACAGCTACGGAGCCCACAACCTCAGCAACCAGTTCGGCAACCACTATGTACTCAACAACCAGTACGGCAGCGCCAACGCCACCGCCCAGCTGTGCAACGGCTACAACGGCGTCAACTGTGTGATCACCATCGGGCTGAACGAGTTCGGCTACTACAACCTGACGCCGATCAACTCCGTCGTCCTCAACCGGCCGTAGCCGCCCCTCAGCAGCCGGGACCGAGGCACGGTTCGCACGCCGACCGCCTTCTCGGTCGTGGAACCGTCCCCGTTCCCGGCTGCGTTCATTTCGACTGGTTCGACCATGAGCCGTCCCCTTGAACGGCGAGCGGAGCTGAGTTCCACGGCATTCGAACGGCGCTCTCGCTGGTACGACCACCGGCGACCCGCGACCCGCGACCGGCGACCGGCGACCGGCGGCCGATGGCCACGACCGTCACCGCCGCGCCACCACCGCCCTGGTCCCGTTGCTGCTGATCCCCTTCTCCGGCGACCCGGTAGCCGCCACCGTCCTGACCTTCCTCGTGGGGGCCTCGGGCGAAGCCAGCGCGAGCGCCCCTCCTGCGCCATGAGCAGGAACCTGTTTCGCCTCATGTGTTCTCTCCTTCCACGAGGCCCGTCCCTGTGCGGAGTGCGGGCCGGCTGTCTGGCCAAGGTGTAGCGGACCGCGCGTCGTTCGCGTTCGGTGACTGGTGTCGAACAGACAAGTCCTGAAAAATGTGGCGACGCAGCCGACCACTGCGACGTGCGGGAAGAGCAGAACGGGGAGGTGCGGCGATGCCGCGCAGAGAGCGTCCGCTGGACGCGGGGGAAGGTCCGTTACTGGAGCTGGCCGCGGGGCTGAGGCAACTGCGGCGCAAGGCGGGCAACCCGCCCTACCGGGAGCTGGCGGAACAGGCGCACTACTCGATCTCGACCTTGTCCTCGGCGGCGTCCGGGCAGCGACTGCCCACGCTGGCGGTGACGTTGGCGTACGTGCGCGTCTGCGACGGCGATCTGGCGGAATGGGAGCGCCGCTGGCAGGAGACGGCGGAGCAACTGGGGGAGGCGTACACCGAGCCCGCCCCGGTGGAGGAGTCCGGCCGGGCCTCGCCGTACGCGGGGCTGCGGTCGTTCCGGGAGCAGGACGCGCAGTGGTTCTTCGGCCGGGAGCGGCTCGTGGAGGACCTGACCGAGCGGTTGCGGCGACAGCGGTTCGTGGTGGTGATCGGAGCCTCCGGGTCGGGCAAGTCGTCACTGTTGCGGGCGGGTGTGGTGCCACGTCTGCGGGCCGCGATGACGACGGTGGTGGTGACGCCGGGGCCACGGCCGCTGGAGGAGTGCGCCGTACGGCTGGGCGCGCTGGCGGGGCTCACGCCGGGCGGGGTGTACGAGGAGCTGCGGCAGGATCCGGCGAACCTGGGCCGGGTGGTGCGTCAGGTCGCCGCCCGTTCCGAAGCCGGTGATGGCGACGGCGATGGCGGCGGCGAGAGCACGGGCGACGGCAACGGCGACGTGGTGCTGGTCGTCGACCAGTTCGAGGAAACCTTCACGCTGTGCCCGGACGACGGCGAGCGGGACTGCTTCATCGAGGCCCTCGTGACCGCTGCCCTGGACAAGGGCGGCCGGTGTCGGGTGGCCCTCGGGGTGCGCGCCGACTTCTACGCGCACTGCACCCACCATCCGCTGTTGGTGGAGGCGATGCGTGACGCGCAGGTGCCGGTCGGACCCATGAGCCTGGACGAACTGCGCCGGGCCGTGGTGAGACCCGCCCAGCGGGCCGGACTGACCGTCGAGGGCGCGCTGTTGGCCTCGCTCACGGCACAGGCGCACGGCCAGGCCGGAGTGCTGCCGCTGCTGTCGCACGCTCTGTTGCAGACCTGGCGGCGACGGCGGGGCAACGCCCTGACGCTGGCCGCGTTCGAGGCGGTGGGCGGACTCGAGGGCGGTCTGGCGCGCACCGCCGAGGAGTTCTACCAGCAGTTGGAGCCGGGGCGACGCGAGCTGGCCCGGCGCGTGTTCGTACGCCTGACCGCGCTGGGGGAGGGGACGGAGGACACCCGGCGCCCGGCGCGCCTTGCGGAGCTGGAGGGGCTCGCCGGGGCCGGTGACGGCGGCCTCGGCGCCGTACTGGACCGTGCGGCCCGGGCGCGGCTGCTGACGTTGGACCACGAGCGGGTGGAGCTCGCCCACGAGGCTCTGATCCGGTGCTGGCCCAGGCTGCATGGATGGCTGTCCGAGGACCGGGAGGCCCTGCGGACCCTGCGTCAGCTCACCGGCGCGGCGCAGGTCTGGGAGGGACTGCGCCGGGACCCCGGTGCGCTGTACCGGGGCACCGGCCTCGACCTGGCCGCCGGGCTCGACCGCGCGTCCTTGTCCGTGGTGGAGCGGGAGTTCCTGGACGCGAGCCTCGCCGCCCGGACGGCCGAACAGGCGGCGGCGCGGCGGCGCGTGCGGTTCCGGCGCGGAGCGGTGGCGCTGCTGACCGCTCTGGTCGTCGTCGCGAGCACGACCGCGGTCTTCGCCGTGCGGGCACAGCGGGCGGCGGACCGGCAGCGAGACGCGGCCAGTTCGCAGAGGGCCGCGGAGAAGGCCACGGCACTGCGGGCGTCCGACCCCGCGCTGGCCGCGCAGGTGGGGCTGGCCGCCTACCGGCTGTCGCCCACCCCCGAGGCCCGGGGCACCCTGCTCAGCACCTTCGCCACCGCGTACGCCACGCAGTTGCCCGACTGGACGAGCACCGCCACGACAATGGCCTTCAGCGCCGACAGCCGGGTGCTGGCGACTGGCGACAGCGACCGGACCGTGCGCCTGTGGCGTGCCTCGGACGCCCACCGGCCGGCCGAGTTGAGCAGGCTGCCGCGACTGACCGGACCTGTCCGCACGGTCGCCGTCAGCCCGGACGCCGGTCTCCTGGCCGCGGGAGACGACCTCGGCGCGACCCAGCTGTGGGACATCGGCGATCCACGGCACCCGCGACTCGCCGCCCGCCTGCCCGCCGCCGCGGGCCCCCTCACAGGACTGGGTTTCGCTCCGGGCGGCCAGACCCTGGCGGCGGTCTCCCGCGACGAGATCCGGTTGTGGCGGCTGTCCGATCCACGACGGCCGCGTCTGTCGGCCGCCGCCCGTGTGCCCGCCGCCGTGACCGCGGTGGCGTTCCGCCGGGACGGGCGCGCGCTGGCCACGGGCCACTCCGACCGTACGGTGCGGCTGTGGCAGGTGACCGAGTCCGGTCGGCGGCTGCGGCAGTCGCCGCCCGCGACCGCCCACGGCGGTACGGTCGACGCCCTCGCGTTCGCCCCGGACGGCCGCACCCTGGCGACCGGTGGCGCCGACTTCACGGTCCGGTTGTGGGACGTGGCCGGGTCCCGACGGCCGCGCGCGACGGAGGTGCTCTCCGGGCACACCGACGCGGTCGACGCCGTGGGCTTCAGCCCCGACGGCCGCACCCTCGCCTCCGCCGGCGTCGACGGCACGGTACGACGCTGGGAGTTGACCGGACACGGTCCCGGCCGGGCGTCGGCCGTCCTCATGGGCCACACCGGACGTGTCGTGTCGCTGGTCTTCAGCCCTGACGGCCGCACTCTGGCCACCGGCAGCGAGGACCAGACCGTACGGCTGTGGGACCTGCCCGGACCGGCGATGACGGGTCACACCAGCTCGGTCTACTCCGTCGCCTTCAGCCCGGACGGCCGCACCCTGGCCACCGGCAGCTACGACCGCAGCGTGCGCCTGTGGAACCTCACCGACGCGCGGCGCCCCCGTCAGCTCACCGAACTCACCGGGCACACGGCCCCCGTCAACTCCGTGGTGTTCCGGCCGGCCGGGCACACCCTGGCCAGCGGCAGTGCCGACGGCACACTGCGCCTGTGGAACGTCGAATCCGCGCACCGCGCTCGCCAACTGCACGCCGTGGCCGGTCACATCGGCCACATCAACTCGGTGGCGTTCAGTCCCGACGGCCGCGTCCTGGCCACCGGCGGCGAGCGGGGCAGCGTACGGCTGTGGGACACGACGGACCCACGACGGCGTCCCCGTCCCCTGTCCGCGATGCCGGGCACCCATGCCGTGGACTGCGTGGCCTTCGCCCCGGACGGCCGCACACTGGCCGTGGCCGACAGGAACCGCAAGGTCACCCTGTGGAACGTGGCCGGGCCACGGCATCCCGCCCGCGCGGCCGTTCTCGCCGGCCACACCGGGGCGGTGAAGTCGGTCGCGTTCAGCCCGGACGGCCGCACCCTGGCCACCGGCAGCGAGGACCGCACCGTACGACTGTGGGATCTCACCGAGCCGCGGCGTCCGCTCGCACGGGACCGGTTGACCGGCTACACCGACGGCGTCATGGCGGTCGCCTTCGCCGCGGACCGTCGCACGCTGGCCGCCACGAGCTCCGACAACACCGTACGGCTGTACGGGCTTACCGAGCGCGGGCGAGCCCGGGAGCTGGCCGTGCTGGCGGGTCACACCAAGCCGGTGGACGCCGTCGCCTTCAGCCCGGACGGCCGTACCGTGGCCACCGGCAGCGAGGACTGGACCGCGTTGCTGTGGGACCCCGCCGTCGGACGGGTGGCCTCCCGGATCTGTCACACCGTCACTCCGGAGATCACTCGCGCCGAATGGCGCCAGTACTTCACGCAGCAGAGGTACCGCCCACCGTGCTGAGTTCCCGTCGGCGGAAGGGCCGTTCACCCGTCAGGTGGTGAACGGCCCTTCCGCGCGCCCGTCAGAAGAAGCAGTCCGAGACCCATCCCCGCACGAGGATCCGGTAGTTGAGCACGTCGTGCCAGACATGGCTGACCCGGCCGTCCGGACAGGCCGTCGAGGGGCCCGAGGTGGACGCGTACCAGTGGACGCAGTCGCCGTTCTGGGCCGTACCGACCCACCGTCCACCGGGTGCGTCACGCATGGTGACGTTGGTTCCCTTGATGACGCTGACCGGGCCGCCCGGAGTACAGACCTGGGCGGCCGTGGCCCGGGTCGGCGTCGGCGAAGCCGCCTCGGCGGAGGTCGCCGTGGCGCTCAGGACCATCGCGCACCCGAGCGCGGCTGCGGCGAAGTGGCGTAAG
The DNA here is from genome assembly GCF_001282115.1 of Streptomyces sp. NRRL B-24085. Classification (GTDB taxonomy): domain Bacteria; phylum Actinomycetota; class Actinomycetes; order Streptomycetales; family Streptomycetaceae; genus Streptomyces. Next base: position 21,736 of record NZ_LJBR01000154.1, read on the forward strand.
GGCATGGTTCAGTCCTTGGCCAGGCAGGAGACGCAGGCGGCTTTGAAGCTGTACGCGTTGAACCCGATGTCGGGATTCTCGGAGTGCGCCCGTACCGCGTGGGACCTTCCGGTGCAGTTGCTGTTCGCGTAGAAGTACCCCTCCTGACGGTGATAGTGGGCGTACGAACGCACGGAGCCGACGTGCGAGGTCAGGTAACACCCTCCGGAGACGAGATCGCCGGTGTACGAGATGCCGCTGCCGCTGAAGTTGGCGCCGGACCACCAGCAGTACGACCCCTGGTTGCAGGGGGCCGCGGCCGGTGCCGCCGACGACGGGGACGCGCCCAGCATCAGCAGAGCGGCCGCGGCGCCGGCGGTGAAGGCCTTGGCGAGGTGCGTGGAGACCGTGGGTAAAGCCATGTCGTTCCTCTCCGGGAGTTCAGCAGAAGTCGCGCGGTGTTCGGCTCAACAGGTAGCAGCTCGGGGTTGTTCGCCTTCGGGGCGCCGGTGCCGAACAAACAACGCACGGAAAATGCCGGGCAGGCTCTGAGCCCCCCCATCGCCCACGACCTCGATGGGGGGCTCAGGGGACCTTCACGGTGAAGTGCGAGACCGCGTGCGGTGCCGCCGTCCGGAAGGACGCGATGTCTCCGAAGAGGGCGAGCCCTACTCGGTCACCCTTGGGGGACACCGCGATGGCCATCGGGGTCTGTTCCACGTCGACAGGACTCGCCAGAGCCTTCATCGTCCTCGTGTCCACGACCGAGACACTGCCGCCGTCGAAGCGGTTGTTGATGACGTACAGGCGACGGCCGTCGGGGCTCACGGCCATGCGGTGCACGACGGAGTCGGGCAGGTCGGTCATGCCCTGCACCGTGCCGCTCTCCGTGTCGACGGACACGGCCACCGAACGCTTGTCGTCGACTTCACCGCCACTGGTCTCCACGACCGCGAAGAGGCGCCTGCCGTCGGCGGGGTCCGCAGTGAGCGACCCGGCCTTGCCTCCGAGTTCGATCGGGGTCCCGACCGCCTTGCCGGTGTCCGGGTCGATCACCGAGACAGAGGTGCCGCGGGCCACGTAAAGACGACGGCCGTCAGGACTTACCGTCGCATCCGCCCAGTCCTTGCCCAGCGGAACGCGGCGGCCGGAGACCTGGTCGGTGCCGGTGTCGATCGACGCGGCCTCGTCGGGCGTCTTGCTGAACACCCAGGCACGGTGGCCCGGTGCTGTCTCGATCTTGACCGGCGTGCCGCCGAGGCGCAGGGGTGCGCCCACGGGTTCCAGTTCCGGTGTGGCGACCACCGTGACGGTACGGGCGGCGGGCTGTACCAGATACAGATTGCCGTCGTCACTGCGGGCGATGTCCGTGGCCGCCGCGTCGAGCGCGACAGGGCCCTTGACGGTCCGGCCGTTCACAGCGTCGACAGCGCTGATCGATCCCGGCGGGTCGTCGCGCGCCTTGATCGCCCAGTACAACTCGGTGATGACATAGAGGTTCCTGCCGTCCTCGTCGTAGGCGATGCCCAGCGGCGTCACCGCGGAACGGTCCGCCATGCGGCCGGCGAGAACGCCACCTCCGAAGGTCAGGGCGGCAAGCATGACGAGGCACGCCACCGGTGTCGGCCACCGCGGCCGCCGTGGCGGCCCCTCCGCGGCACGGCCCCAGCGCGCCAGGATTGCCGCGAGGGCGGCCAGCGCCACCGGTGCGGCCGCGGCCGGCACGAAGTTGATCAGGGGCTCTCCGAACCCGCCCAGCCACACGTACCCCGCCGTCATCACCCCGAGCGTGACCGCCGTCCAGCCGAGCAACAGGGTGTGGCCGAATCGACGTGGGACGAGTGCGGCCGCGCTGACGGGGACGACGGCCGCCGTCACGCCGGTGACCTGGAGAGCCTGGAACCACCGAGAGACATCCGGGCGCGGGTTGACCTGTCGAAGCCCGGCGAGCTGGTGCAGCAGAAGTGCGCACCCGAGGACGCCGACCAGGACGACCGCGCACGCCGCGCCCAGCACGATCCAGCTCCGGACACCACGCGGCGGCCGGAGATCGAGGGTGGCCTCCCCGGCGCGTACGAGAGAGAACACGGCGAGTGCAGTGGCCGCGAAGACCAGCGCGTGACCGGCGAGTTCGAACCAGGCGACGTCCTTCAGCAGGTCGAAGTCGCCGGTCGCGTCGTCGGCGAAGTACACGATGCCCCATGAGGACGCGGCCGCCGCTCCGAGGATCAGACCTGTCCCGGTAGGCCTCCGGAACTTCGGAACGATCAGGAGAACCGCCGCGCCCAGGGTGACCGCGGACATGCCCACGGCATACCAGCCGATGCCGCCCCCCGCCTGTGCGCCGAACGGGGAAAAAGCCGCACTGTGCCGCAGCAGTCCTTGGATCATCAGCGCGGAGGCGAGGACGGCCAGGCCACCGGCCAGCCCCCGCAGGCCGAGGGCGTACAAGCGTGTCCCGACTCGCTGGGCAAGGATGTGGGCATCCGAACGAAGGCGTGCCGCACCAAGCCGGAGACTCTCCTTCAACAAGTCCGCGACAGACGGCACTTCGGGGTCACCGCTTGGGGGTTCCGGCGGGTTCTTCTCCGGCGTCCGGGGTGTGCTCGGAGCCGGCGCCTCCGCGACCTGCTCGCCGGGCACCGTGGTGTCGGCGGTCACGTCCGGCTCCGACGGTTCCCTCCCCAGCAGTGCCCTCGCCGCCGCCGACACCTTGCGGCTGTCGTCCCCGGCCAGCCGTTCGAGCTGCTCTCCCACCTTCGTCCGCACCATCTCGTTGCCGACCCGGCGCAGATGGGCGAGGCCGTCGAGGGCGGACAACCGGTCGTCGGGGACGGGGCTGCTCAGGGCGTTGCCGAGATAGGTGGGCAGGGACCAGTGGATGTTGCGGGCGATGACGATACGGCCCTCGACGTCGTCAAGCCGCTTGGGCCGTTGCTGAGGCATCTCGTCGACCACGCGATCGTGGACGTACCGGTACAGCTCGTCGAGCGTGATGTCACCGTCGCCGTCCAGGTCGGCGGTCCCCTCCCGCAGGCCGGTGACCAGGTGACGGGTAAAGACCGACTGGACGGCGGAGCCACTGAGCCGGTCGCCCTCGTAGGAGTACTGCATGGCGTCGGACGCGGTCAGGACCGTACGGCCCCGGCCCTGGAAGCGTTCGAGCGTGTGTATCTGCGGGTCCGACTTGGTCAGGCGGGCCGCCGGGAAGGCGCCGCTGTAGCAGCAGTCGAGAATCAGGACCTTGCGCCGCGACTCGCTGCCGCTCATGGCCTGATCGACCTGCTCGGCGGCCAGTGAGGTGAACAGGAGGCTGCCGCGGCGGGTGTTGCGCATGGCCAGGTACAGTCGGCCGTCCTCGTCCTTGAGCCCGTGGCCGGTGAAGTACAAAAGGACGAGGTCGTCGCTGCGACGGTTGTCGAAGAGGTCGCCCACCGCTTCGCCGACCCGGTAGTGCGGTTCGTTGACGAGGAGGGTGACGTCGAAGCCGGCGACGGCCGGGTCACGCAGGACGTCGGCGAGCGCCTCGGCGTCGTGGGCGGGGGCGGTCAGGCGGCTGAGGCCCGGATCGTCGTGCTCGTACGTGGCGACCAGCAGCGCGAGACGACGGCTCATGACGGATCGGATCCACCGTGACGTCGGATGAACGCCTGTATGAGAGCGGCGCGTTCGGAGTCGCCGGCGTGCTCCAGTTCCAGGCTGTCCTCACCGATGGTGACCACGATGCGATCACGTGCGCCGCGCCGCCCCAGCCAGTCGCGCAGGGTGTCCACCAGCGCCGTGAGCACCCCGCCGGACGCGCTGAGAGCCACCACGATCGCGCCGATGGTGACGGCATCACCCTTCGTGCCGGGCGGCGGCGGAGCTGAGGGGGCAGGGCGCGGACGGACGCCGTGCAGGTCTCCGAGCTCCCGGCGCAGAGCACGGGTCAGCCGCTCCACCGTCTCGGCTTCGCCGCCGTCCGGGACGATGCGCAGCCCGACGGCCAACTCGGCCTCCTGCGCGCTGCGTGCACTTGCTCTGTCCATCGGGTCCGACGCGTTCATGAGCACCCCCGTTGCCTGTTCACAGTGTGGCGCTCAAGCAGGTGCCGCGGCAGCCCTTTGCCGCACACGTCAACTCTGCGTGACGTCTTGGGCGAACTGGTGGCCGTTCATCGAGCGATTGCGACCCGGACCGACGGAGAGGCGGTCGAGGGCCGAGTCCGGGGTGTCGGGAAGGGGCACCCGCTGGAGTACCTTCACGACCACGGCTCCACGCCGTGGGCTTTCACTTTCCATCACTCGTTCGCCCTGGAGAAAACACCGGCCAGGAGCAAGCAAATCGGGCCGAAGGGTGACCAAGTTCGCTGAAAAGGGAGCCTGGACGACTGGTTCGCTGTCGAGACGTTCAGCATCCACGTAGAAATGACCGTCCGCCGCTAAGGCTTTGGCGGTGATCGAGCCGACTGCTCCGGTGACGTCACCGACGGTCCGAAAAGGGCTTCCGTACTGTGACGATTCAGGACCATCTCCGAGCGCTGGCCACACGAGCAATGTGCTCTCCATCCGAGACCCGGATATCGTCGGGCCGATCGCGGCAAGCCTGAGGTGTTCCGATGGTCCCGGTACTCGTCTCCACCATGGTCGGTGTGTCAACGTGCCCTGACCGGGGGCCACATGCCGAGCCACTGCTCGGCGTCCCAGGCCTTGAACCGCTCGACTTCGACGAACCCGAGCTTCGCCGCGAGACGTATCGAACTGACGTTGGCGGACTGGGTGGTGAGCACCACCGGTTCGCGGGGAAACGCGTCGGCGAACCAGTCGAGTGCTGCCGCGCACGCCTCGGCGGCGTATCCGCGTCCCCAGACCCGCGGCAGGAACAGATAGCCGAGTTCGGCCTTCCCCGCGGCTGCCGGCCGACGGTGCCCCGTTGCTCTCCGGAGGAGGATGTGGCCGATCATCGACCCGGCCAGCTCGACGACGAAGCTTCCGGGCCACTGCTCGGGCACTTCGGGTATCTCACGCTCGAGTTCGGCACGCGGGCGGGGACCCCCGAGGTAGGTGTGCACCTCCGGCGACGCCAGCAACTCGACGAACACCGCCCGGTCCCGGGCCTCGGGCGCACGGAGCACGAGCCTCTCGGTCCTGATCGGGGGAGGCGGCCAGGAGGCAGGTCCAAGATCAGTCATGCCGGGCAAACTATCGCAGCCCGCTGAGCAGTTGCCGCGGGGACCGGAACAGAGGTGACCTCGTCATTCAGGCGTCGTCTCAGTCGCGGGTAGGCCGAGAGCGGATGAGCCGGGATGCCCCAGTGGCACGACTGTGCAGGCACATTGACGGTGGGGGCCCGTCGTACCGACTCAGTTGCGCAGCCGGGCGAGTTCGTCGGCGCGACGGCGGTCCTTCGGGCGACCGAGGGCCCGGCGCATGCGGATCAGGTCGTCGAGTGCGGCGTAGCGGATGGTGAATCCTGCGGGGTCGCGCGTGGTTTCCGCCGAGGCCAAGCAGGGGGTGACATCCATCGCACCCCAGCGCAGCTCGGGAGTGCACAGGTCTCCACTGGCACCGGTGACCCGGTAACCCACCTGGGAACGAGCGAGATCGGGCAGTTCGGTGCAGCCGCACCGGGCCAGGGCATCGCGCAGGGCGCGTGCCTCGGCTGGGGTGCCGTCCCAGAGCAGGTCGAGGTCTCCGGTCAGTTCGGTGGATCCGTGCATGATGCCGGCGACCTGGCCGATGACTATCGCGCGCGAGCCGGCGTCGTGGATTGCCCGGAGGAAGGGGAAGGGATCGAAGCCGAGTGCCCCGTCTGTGGCGAAGGTGCCCAGGAGATCGTCGGCTTCCTCTGGGCGGCGCCCGATGGGGACACGTGCTCGCGTTGCGTCTTCGGTTCGGGCGATGGCTTGCCGCAGGCGCAGGGCAGCTGTCTGGCTCATGTGCCCATCCAACACGAGCGAACCCTGCCGGCGATCAGAAGGGGTGCGGCCCGGGTTCGCCCGCACCTCGTCGAGTAACGGCGGCGCCGGAGAAGCCTGTTCCCGGTAGTCCCGGCCCTCATCGCGAAGTGTCCGGAAGCCCGTGGCTCGGACGCGGCGAGTGTCGGGTGCGGACAAGCGGTGCTGGTCTGGACGCTCAGCCCGAAGCGGCCACCAGCGCCTCGCCGAGCGGAGTGCGCCGGTAGAGCACCGAGCGTCCTGACCGGGCGCGGACGAGCAGCCCCGCGTCCCGCAGGATGGCGAGGTGGTCTCCCACCGCGCCGGGCGCCATGGCGAGGCTCCGGGCGAGGTGGCTGGTACTGGCCGGGGCGTCGAGCGCCGACAGCAGCCGGGCTCGGGCCCGGCCGACCAGAGCGGTCAGCGCGTCCGGCCGGGGGCCGGTCTCCTGCTCACCCCACAGGGCGGCGGTGCCGCGGGCGGGGTAGATCAGGGTTCTGGGCCAGGGGTCCTCCAGATGGGCGGCGATGTTCGCGACGAAGACCGAGGGGATCAGCAGCAGTCCGTCACCGACGAGGTGGACGTTTCCGGCTGGGGGAAAGGCGCCGATCTCGATACCGCCGGCACGCCAGTCGATGCTCGGGTGCAGGCTCTCGATGGCCGTGGCCCAACCGTGTTCGCCGATCACCCCCACCCGGTGCACGACATCGCGCTCACAGATCGCGCGCAGTTGCGGCCAGTCCGTGGCGAGCAGCTCCTGCCACGCCCGGTCCATCGCCTCCGCGATCCTGGAGACGGCGTCAGCGGAGTCCAGCACCGCACGCACGCGGGGATCCCGGGCGGCCCGTCCGGTCGCGGTGGTGGCGAATTCGAGGCGGGCCGCCTCCAGCGGGGTGGCCCGGATCACGGCCAGGTCGTCCGCCCAGGTCTGTGTGAGGCCGCGCGGGGGCGGGGCCACGAAGTTCGGTCCGGACTGCGGGGTGTGCAGGGCGAGGACGGCGTCCAGTTCCGTCTCGCGGCGAAGCCGTTCGAAAGCGGGCAGGAGCCGGGCTGCCCAGGCGCGCGGCAGCGGCCGGTTCTGGCCGGCGAGCGAGCGCAACAGCAGGCAGAGGTCCATCGCGGGCGACAGTGCGAAGCGGCTGCGCAGCAGGTCCTCGACGGAGACTTCGAAGCGGAGCACCCCGCGATGCTATCGCCGAGGCCCCGCTTGGATTCGTCCAGCGACGAATCATTGGTGAGCGGTAGGGGTGCACGGCGAGGCTGCGCGTCATGACCCCCTCTGCCGGACCCACGCAGGGCGACCACCGTGCCACGTATCGGGAGGTGCTGGCCGAGCCGCGATTCCGGCTGCTGTTCACGACCCGAGCCGTCGCGATCACTGCGGCCTCGCTGCGGATCACGACGTTCTCGGTGCTGGTCTTCACGACCACCGGCTCGGCGCTGCTGAGCGCACTGGCCTTCGGCATCGGCTTTCTCCCGCAGTTGTTCGGCTCGCTGCTGCTGGGCTCGCTGGCCGACCGACTGCCGCCCCGCGCCCTCATCGCCGGGGGGTACGCCCTGGAGTGCGCCGCCGCTCTGCTGCTCGCCCTGGTGCGGATGCCGATCGCGGCAAGCCTCGGTGTCGTGGCGCTGGTCGCCCTCGCCGCACCGGTGTTCGGCGGCGCGTCGAGTCGGCTGGTCGCGCAGTGGCTGGAGGGCGACGCCTACGTACTGGGCCGTTCACTGAACAACATCGCCTCCTCCGGCGCGCAGTTGTTCGGTCTGGCACTGGGAGGTGCGGTCGTCGCCGCAGTCGGCCCGCACCGGGCGCTCGTGGTGAGCGCCGCCCTCTACCTCGGCTGCGCGCTCGCCGTCCGCATCCGGCTGCCCCGGCTGGAGCGGGGAGAGATCGGCGGCACGCCTGGCGGCGCTCGGGGCGATGGCGGGACCGTCCGGGCGAGCCTGCGCGGTGCCGGCCTGCTGCTGCGCGGACGCACCGTACGACGACTGATGCTGGCCCAGTGGCTACCGTCCGCGTTCGTGGCGGGCGCGGAAGGGCTGATCGTCGCCTACGCGGGAGGACACCACTTCGCGCCCGGCCGGTACGCGGTGCTGATGGGCTGTCTGCCGGTCGGCATGCTGGTCGGCGACCTGCTGGTGGGCCGACTGCTACGGCCACGCACCCGGGAGCGACTGGTAGTCCCGTTGATCGCGTTGACGGGGCTGCCGCTGGCCGGCTTCGTCACCGAGCCCGGGGTGGGCGTCTCGTCCTTTCTGCTGCTGCTCTGCGGCTTCGGGCTGGCCTACGGTCTGGGCCTGCAACGGCCGTTCCTGGACGCCCTTCCGCGGGACGGCCAGGGCCAGGCCTTCGGTCTGCTCGGCTCGGGCAGCATGACGTTGCAGGGCGTCGGGCCGGCCTGCCTCGGCCCGGTGGCCGCAGGCATCGGAACAGGCGGCGCGATCGCCCTGGCAGGCGGCGCGACGGTACTCACCGCCGGCTGGATTCTCACCTGGCATCCGGCCACTGCACCGGCCCCGGTCCGGAACCGCTCGACGAGAGCAGAGAAGGGCACAGAACAGCACGCCTGCGGCTCTCCAGCGCTGTGATACGGAAGGCTCATGCCGCATGACCGGTGAATTCGTGAAGGACAGCCTGCACGGGAGACTGCGGCGGGACCGCGAGGCACTGCTCTGGAAACTCGACGGCTTGTCCGAGTACGACGCCCGCCGACCCTTGACGGCGACCGGGACCAACCTCCTCGGCCTGGTCAAGCACGTGGCCACCGTCGAGGCCAGGTATTTCGGCGAGGTCTTCGACCGCCCCTGCCCCGAACCGCTGCCCCGGTGGCAGGACCACGACGGCAGCGACCTGTGGGCGACCGAGGACGAGACCCGCGATCAGATCACCGGGTTCTACCGGCGCACGTGGGAGCACTCGGACGCGACGATCAACGGGCTTCCTCTCGACGCCCCGGGCCACGTGCCGTGGTGGAAGGAGCCGTACCCCAACACGAACCTGTTCGCCATCATGGTCCACGTCCTCGGCGAGACCGTCCGCCATGCCGGGCACGCCGACATCCTGCGCGAGGGCCTCGACGGCCGGACCGGGGTGCGCGCCGAGAACGAGCAGCGGATCGACGAGGCAGCCCGAGCGGCCCACTGGGCGAAGATCGAGCAGGCTGCCGAGTCGGCCGCAGCAGTCGAGGCAGCGGCAGCCGGCAACCAGCCGCTCCTGCCCCCGTCCGGGCACTCGTCTCCATGAGATCCCTGGTGAGCGGGTGGCTCGGCGCCGTGAGGACTTGTCGGGCCGGTCCCTGTTCGACGAGCTTGGCGGCGTCCAGGACGGCGATGCGGTGGGTCATGGCGCCGGCGTCGAGGTCGTGGGAGATCAGGACGAGGGACGGGTCGTCACGCGCTCACCCGCCGGAGCCTCCCCGGCCTCCTCACCACCCTGCTCCGCGACTCGTCGCAGATGAGGACGAGGGCGCGAGCGAGGGAGGCGACCGTCCGGGAGCCGCCATGACGCTGACACTGCCGTTGCGGTTCAGGCGATGAGCAGGCGAAGGCCCAAATCTGCCGCGTCGAGGTCGGCGAGGTCGCTGTTGTGCTCGGCCCACCGTCCGGATGTGAGGTCGTCGGCGAGGTTTCGTACCGCCCGCTCCTCGGCCTCCGGCCCGACCCTCGTCCACACCGACATCGCACGCCGCACGTGATCCTCTAGATACGCCCCGGGCCGGCGCCAGTAGGCCTCGAAGAGGCCGTCGGCGCAGTCCCACGGGACGGGCACCGGCTCAACGCGGGCACCGATCGCGTCGGCCATCCCCGCGAGGGAGGGGAATTCCGCGAGGACGGCGGCGAACTCGGGCAGGTAGTCGCGGGTGAGCCAGAACCGGTCCTGCCAGCCCGGCTCGTCGGTGTCGAACGTGAGCACCACCACACGTCGGGCCACGCGCCGCATCTCACGCAGTCCAGCTGTCGGGTTCACCCAGTGGTGAACGGTGGAGACGGCCATCGCGACGTCGAAGGAGCGGTCCTCGAACGGCAGGTTCTCCGCGGCGGCGGCCACGCACGGCGCCGAGCCGGCAGGCCGCTGCTCCCGCATGACGGCCGAGGGCTCCACCGCGGTCACGTCGCGATCGGCGGGCTCGTAGGAGCCGGTGCCGGCGCCGACGTTCAGCACCGTCCGCGCGTCTCCGAGCGCGTCCCAGATCTGCGCGGCGATCCGCGGATCGGTACGCCGGGTCGCGGTGTAGGCACCGCCGATCGCGTCGTACAACCGCGCGCCGAGCATCTCCAGTTGCTCCTCCGGTGTCACCTTCAGTCCCCTTGCCCGCGCCCTGAGTTCCCTGTCGATGGCCGCCACCATGGCGTCGGCGCGATCACGCCGCTCCAGCATCAGGCCCCGCAGCCGGCGCAGGTGCGCGACCGTGTCGGCGGACGGGTCGCCGACCAGTTCCGCGACCTCCCGCAGCCCGAAGCCCAACCGCCGGTAGGCCAGCACCTCACGCAACCGCTCCACGTCGGCCGCCGAGTAGGCCCGGTACCCGGCCGGGGTCCGCGCCGACGGCCGGACGAGCCCGATCGCGTCGTAGTGATGCAACGTGCGGACGCTCACGCCGGCGAGCTCGGCCACGCGTCCCACGGTCCAGTGATCCTCCACGGCTCCGACTATGCGGCCTGACGTCACGTGAGGGTCAAGGAGTACTCATCGCAGCAAAGTGCAGCACTAGAGCTCCCGCGTCCCGGGCCGGCCCAGCGTCTCCGTCGCGGCCTCGGCGAAGTCGTGGACGAGGGGGGAGCGCCGGGACGACACCCATGCCAGGGCGACCTGGTTGGGGCCGAGGTCCTCCACGGGCAGCGGAACGACGTCCGGGCGGGTGTAGAAGGTCGCGGTGGACAACGGCAGTACGCACACGCCGGCACCGGAGGCCACCAGTTCCAGCTTCTCCTCCACCTGGTGGATGGCCGGGACCTCGGGGCGCCGCCCTTCGCGCAGTTCCACGGCCACGTCACGCCACTCGGGTACGGCATCCGGGTCCTGGAGGAGATGCTCGGAGGCGAGATCGTGCACGGTCACCGAGGCGTGGCCCGCCAGGCGGTGCCCCACCGGCAGTACGACGACCCGGGGCTCCTGGAAGAGCGGCCGCACCTCCAGCCCGCGCCGGTCGACGGGCAGCCGTACGATGCCGATGTCCGCCCGGCCGTCCAGCAGCACCTCCACCTGGTCGTGCCAACTGGTCCGCAGCAGACGTACGTTGACGTCGGGGCGGTGCTTGGCGAACGCGGCCGTGGCCGGGGTGACCGTGATGCCGGGCATGAAGCCGACGGTGAGGGTGGGGGTGTCCCGCGCCGCCGCCCTCGCCCGCCGCAGGAGTGCCTCGGCCGACGCGAGCAACGGCACGGCGTCCTCCAGTAGTTGCTCTCCGGCCGGCGTGAGCAGGGTGCCGCGCCGGTCACGGTCGAAGACCGCTGCGCCGAGTTCGTCCTCCAGGCTCCGGATCTGACGGGACAGGACCGGCTGCGCGATGTGCAGCCGCTCGGCAGCGCGTCCGAAGTGGAGCTCCTCGGCCACAGCCACGAAATAACGGAGCTTCCGCAGATCAAGATCCACCCGGACTCACCGCTCCCTCTCTGCGGGGCGACGGCCCGTCCGGGCAGTCGGCCGTTCTGAACGACTCCGCCGGCGTCCCGTGGGGCGACCGGGGCAACCAGTGACGAATCTACCGTTCCGGTCGTGGTCGGCCGCCGCAGGCAGGGCGGAGGCCGACCCGGCCGGTCACTCGCCGGCGAGCACGGCCAGCGGGTCCGTGTGTGCCGGGACCCACCCCAGTTCGGCCTCGGCGCGCGCCGGGGTGAGCTGCTGGTCCAGCGCGAAGGCGTCCGCGATCGGGCCCATCTGCTCGCGGGCCTGCTCCAGGGTGAGGGAGGCGACCTTGCCGTCCAGACCGACGGACCGCGCGATCGCCAGCGCGCACTCCTTCGCCGTGGGGTTCACGCCGCCTACGCCGACGTACACCGAACCGGGCTTCGCCTTCACAGCGGCGGCGTAGAGCTCCGCGATGTCGTCGACGTGGACCAGCGCCCAGCGGTTGTCGCCGTCGCCGATGTACGGAACGGCGCCCGCTTCCCGGCCCGGACCGGTGTAGAAGATGTCGATCAGACGGTTCTCGCCGCCGTACAGCAGCCCGGGCTGCACCACGACGGGGCGGCCACCCTGCTGGGCGCGGCGCAGTACGGCCTCCTCGACGGGCTTGCGCCAGGCGACCACCGGCGGCGGGTTCCAGGGGGCGGTCTCGTCCACGACTCCGTCCGTGTCGCCGTAGACCCAGGTGCCGCCGGTGTGGACGTAGGCGCCGGTGCCGATGCCGTCCTGCATGGCGGTGGCGGCCGCGAGGTCCTCGTCCCCGGTCTCGGCCTGCGCCAGGTGGATCACCGCCTCGGCGCGGGCGGCGGCCGCGTTCAGCACACTCAGGTCCCGCAGTCCGCCGCGCACCGGCGCCGCGCCGAGGGAGGCGACGGTCTCGGCGGCGCGGTCGTTGCGGGCCAGCGCCTCCACGGTGTGCCCGTGGCGGACCAGCGCGCCGATCGTGGCCTTGCCGATGTATCCGGATCCGCCGGTGAGGAAGATCTTCATGGTCAGGGGCTCCTGTCTTCGCAGGTGTCGTTGGCTTCGCTGATCAGCGTGCGTCCGGCGGCGGTCGTGCGTCCAAGACCTCTTTCGGCGTCTGTGATACCCGGAGGGCATCAGGGGGCTCTGTTCCGGTCCGTCGTGGTGGGGGTCCGGGTCTCCATTTCTCCCGCCGGCTCGCTTCGTCGCCTGCGGCCGCGCCAGCGCTGCGGCGGGGCCGTGACCGGTCCGTCCCACGAGTGCGGCAGCCGTGCGCGTCGGCGGGGCTGTCGTCGGGCACGGTCTGTCCGATCCCGGCCGGACTGGAACCGGAACAGGTCGGCTGGGTGGACAGCGTGCGGGAAGACCTCACCGTGCATGAGCAAGCCGGCCGTCCGCGCCGCCGCTTCCACCGGATCACCGAAGGCGGCGCCGAGCAGGCGTGCGGTGCCCTCGCGCACACCTGCCGCGCCCGCAGACGACCTCTGCCGGGAGGGGCTGCCGCAGGCCCGATCGCCGACGGGGGAGTGTCATGAACGCCCGGCTCCGGAGGGCACAGCGCCCTGCACCGCGGTACCCCCTCAGGGCGCCGTGACCCGCGGGGACTCGCCCCAGTCCGCCGCCAGCGTCTGCCGCAGCGCCTCGACGGCCGACGGGCCGATGCGGTCGGCGAGGACCGACTCGATGACCGCGATGGTGGCCTGGGCCCGTTCGTGGACGCGCAGGCCCTCTGCCGTCGTGCGGATCAGGATCCTGCGCGCGGAGCCGGGGTCGGGGATCTGTTCGAGCAGACCCATGCCGATGAGGGCGTGCACCACCTGATGGGCCGTCTGCCGGGTGACGCCGATGCGGCGGGCGAGTTCCGACACGGTCGTACCCTCGGGATCGAGTCGCGCGAACACCGATGCCTGGGTCGAGGTCACCGGCTGCTCGCCCGCCGCCTCCATGCTGGCGAAGAGGGCGTCCTCGAACCAGCGACGGGATTCGGCGAACAGTTGAGGCAGATTGGCCACGCGCTGGCTCATGGCTCCTTCATGGGGTCGGTGACAGGCGGGATTATCCCCTGCCGCCGTGCCCGACGCCCTTGCCGTCCCTTCCCCGGTCGGCCGCGTCGACATGCCGGGCGGCGAGGTCGAGGCTCGCGGTGAAGCACCGTTATACGTCCTCCTCCTCGATCCCCGCCCACAGGTGGTTGCCGCCCCGCACGCTGACCGTCGATGAGTCCGTCAGCGGTCATGGACGGTGTCCTCGTGCCGGGGCGTGGTGCGGTGCGGGGGAGTCCGGCCGTCCGGCCCGGAGCGGATCGCCGCCGCGGCATGCCGCAGCGCCTTCAGGTACGGCATCTCAGCCCTCCGTACGCCATTCGTGACCCGGCAGGAAGCGCACGTCGTACTTCTGCGGCACGGTGGCGAACTTGCTGCCCTCCGGGACGAACGGCTTTGCGGGCAGGGTCAGTTCGTCGGTGGGGGTGCCGAGGCTCTCGAAGAAGCGCTCGAAGGTGCCGCCCGGTCCGGCGGCCACGCCGACGATCTGGGTGTGGTGCCGTTCCATGCGGTAGGCGTGGGGGCAGTTCTTCGGGACGAAGCCGAAGTCGCCGGGCGTGAGCAGCTTTTCGTGCTGTTCGCCGTCCAGGTCCTCCACGAAGAGGCGGACCGCGCCCTGGGTGACGTAGAAGACCTCGTAGGTGTCGGGGTGGGAGTGCGCCGGGATCAGCTCGCCCTTGGGGCCGTCGCAGGTGAAGAAGTTGAAGGTGTTCTCGGTCTGCTCGCCGCCTGCGTAGACCGTGAAGAGGTCACCGAAGAGGTGGGCCCGGTCCCCGTGGCCCTTCTCGATGAAGTACGGCTTGCCCGGCTCGGGCGGGATGCGTGAGCGGGTGCGATACCGGGTGGCGTACTCGATGGTCATGCGGAACCTCCGGCCGGATCGAGAGCCATGTCAGGTTACCTGACATTAATGGTGGGAGTAAGGCCTTGGCGAGATCACTCGCGGGGGCGTGGCCGGTGTGGCTCCGCTTCAGTCCAGGTCTCGGACGCTGTCGCCGTTCGCCCGACGGCGGCCTGCCCGAGGGGGGTTCGGTGGGGTCGGGTTGAGCGGGTCGTCGATCAGGCCCCCCACCCGGCGCGTCTCGTCGAACGGGTCCACGGCCATCTCGTGCGCCGCCGTGGTGAGGGCCTTCAGGGCGGGGACGAGCCCGGCGCGCGCGTCGGCGGGCAACCGCTCGACGAGCGAGCGGATCTCGGTACGCCGGTGGGCGAGGACCCGCGCCACGAGGTCCCGGCCGGCGGGGGTGAGGCGCAGGATGACTTCCCGCCGGTTGCCGGGGTTGGTCCTGCGGTCGATGAGCCCGGCGGTCTCGAGGCGCTCGACCATGCGCAGGGCGGTCGAGGGGTTGACTCTCAAGGTCGCTGCCAGTGCGGCGAGCTTGACCGGTCCGCAGGTGTCCAGCACCACGAGGGCGCGGAGCTGGGGCAGGGTGAGGGATTCGTCGGTGGAGGCGAGCGCCCGTGCGGAGATCGCGACGAGCAGTCTTGATGCAGACATGACCGCCATGGTGACGTCCTCGGCTTCCTGGTCGAGCGCCGAACGGGCAGGCGAATCATCCGAGGGCTGCGGGTGCGGGGGATCCTGGCGTCTCATCGCTGTCTGTTCCGCTTCTCCGTCGCGTGCGGTCTGGGATCTGGACTGGTTGCGAGGGCGACCCGGGTGAGCCGGGCCGTTCGGCCCGCTCGGGGTACCCCTGCTGCGCCGGGTGCATCCGCCGTGCCCGGCTCGCGGTGATCACGTACCGGATCTAACGTCTGAACCGACGGTCCGCCGGTACTCGCAAAGAAACGCGTGTGGAGGCGGGGCGGGTGCACGGCAGCCCGTGGGCTCACGGAGCAGGGTCGCTGAAATGCCCGCAAAAAACATCATTGCACAGTGCAATGGTGGGTACTCGCGGGTCGGAGGCTCGCCGAAGGCTCACTCACCGCCGCGAGGCGAGGTGCGCGCACGGGTCGACGAGTCCTTCAGCACATGATCCCGCCTCGCACACGGGGCAGGCCGAAGGAATGGTTTCCCGATGAGTCCTACTTCGCGACAGGGCGGCCGCGGCCCGGGCGGCGGGCGGCCCGAGTCGGTCGACGTGGTGGAACTGGAGGCCGCGCTGCGAGCCGCCGTCGACGGCGAGGTGCGCTTCGACGCGGGCAGCAGAGGGGCGTACGCCACGGACGGCTCCAACTACCGCCAGGTACCCCTGGGGGTCGTGGTTCCCCGCACTGTGGACGCGGCCGTACGGACGGTGGAGGTGTGCCGGAGGTTCAGGGCCCCCGTGCTGTCCCGCGGCGGGGGCACCAGCCTGGCCGGGCAGGGGACCAACACCGCCGTGGTCATCGACTGGACCAAGTACTGCCACGCACTGGTCTCCGTGGACCCGGACGCCCGCACCTGCGTGGTGGAGCCCGGGATCGTCCTGGACGAGCTCAACCGGGAGTTGTCGGACCACCGGCTCCAGTTCGGGCCGAAACCCTCCACGCACAGCCACTGCTCCCTGGGCGGGATGATCGGCAACAACTCGTGCGGCGCGTCCGCGCAGGCGTACGGCAAGACCGTGGACAACGTGCGCCGGCTGGAGATCCTCACCTACGACGGCACCCGCATGTGGGTCGGGCCGACGGACGCGGAGGAGCGGAAGCGGATCGCGGCCGAGGGCGGTCGCCGGGCCGAGATCCACTCCGGTCTGGAGCGGATCGTGACCGAGTACCTGGCGGACATCCGGCAGGGCTACCCGAAGATCCCGCGCCGGGTCTCCGGCTACAACCTGGACTCCCTGCTGCCCGAGAACGGCTTCGACCTCGCCAAGGCACTGGTCGGCAGCGAGGGCACTCTGGTGACGGTGCTGCGCGCCGAACTCGACCTGGTGCCGGTACCGGCCTGCCAGGCGCTGCTGGTCCTCGGCTACGACGACATCTGCCGCGCCGCCGACGACGTACCCGAACTCCTGCGGCACTGCTCGCCCGGACAACTGGAGGCGCTCGACGGCCGGATGGCGCAGCTCATGCGCGAGGAAGGGGCCTACCTCGACTCCCTCGACACCCTTCCGGACGGCGACAGCTGGCTGATGCTCCAATTCGTCGGGGACAGCCCGGACGACGTGGACGAGCAGGCACACGCCCTGCTGCGGGCGCTGGGCCGCAGCGAGAAGGACGCCACGGTGGCCTTCTCCGACGACCCGGAGCGCGAGCAGAAGATGCTAAGGGCCCGCGAGGCGGGACTCGGCGTGACCGCGCGCCCGCCGGACGACCGGGAGACCTGGGAGGGCTGGGAGGACTCCGCCGTACCGCCCGAGCGGCTGGGCGACTACCTGCGTGACCTGAAGAAGCTGTTCACGGAGTTCGACTACGACCACCCCTCGCTGTACGGGCACTTCGGCCAGGGCTGTGTGCACACCCGCATCCCGTTCGGGCTGAAGTCCGCCGAGGGTGTCGCCGGCTTCCGCCGCTTCCTGGAACACGCCGCCGACCTCGTGGCCTCCTACGGGGGCTCACTGTCCGGCGAGCACGGCGACGGGCAGGCCCGGGGCGAGCTGCTCACCCGCATGTTCGGCGAACGGCTCGTGACCGCGTTCGGCGAGGTGAAGGCCCTCTTCGACCCGGACGACCTGATGAACCCGGGCAAGGTCGTCGACCCCAACCCCGTCGACGGACAGTTGCGGCTCGGCCCCACGTGGCGGCCGACCCCCACCGACACCCACTTCGGCTACCCGGACGACGAGCACTCCTTCACCCGGGCCGTGATGCGCTGCGTCGGCATCGGCAACTGCCGCAGCCACCAGGGCGGTGTCATGTGCCCCTCCTACCGGGCCACCAAGGAGGAGGAGCACTCCACCCGAGGGCGCTCCCGCCTGCTGTTCGAGATGCTCGACGGACACGCCGACTCGGCCGTCACCGATGGCTGGCGCTCGACCGAGGTCCGCGACGCCCTCGACCTGTGCCTGGCCTGCAAGGGCTGCAAGTCCGACTGCCCCACGGGTGTCGACATGGCGACGTACAAGGCGGAGTTCCTGGCCCACCACTACGAGGGGCGCCCGCGTCCGGCGGCCCACTACTCCATGGGCTGGCTGCCGCTGTGGGCCCGTCTGGCACAGGCCGCCCCCTCCCTGCTCAACAGCGTGTTGCAGGCCCCGGGACTGGCCCGCGTGGGCAAACGGCTGGCCGGGGTGGACGACGCCCGCCAGGCGCCGCTGTTCGCACCGCAGTCGTTCCTCGCGTGGTGGCGGGAGCGGGACGCGGACCAGCCGGACCCCGCCGACCCGCGGACCGTGGTGGTCTGGCCCGACACGTTCAGCACCTTCTTCCATCCCTCGATCGCGATCTCGGCGGTACGCGTCCTGGAGGACGCCGGCTTCCGCGTCGCCGTGCCGACGGACGCCGTGTGCTGCGGACTGACCTGGATCTCCACCGGGCAGCTCACCGTCGCCAAGAAGGTCCTGCGCCGCACGCTCGACGTCCTGCGCCCGTACATCGAGGCCGGCACGCCGGTCATCGGGCTCGAACCGTCCTGCACCGCCGTGTTCCGCTCCGACGCGCCGGAGCTGATGCCCGACGACCAGGACGTGCGGCGCCTGGCCGGCCAGTTCCGCACCTTCGCCGAACACCTCGTGCACCACGCGCCGAAGGACTGGCAGCCACCCGCGCTGACCCGGCAGGCCGTCGTGCAGACCCACTGCCACCAGCACGCGATCATGAAGGACGACGCCGACCGTGAACTCATGCGCCGCGCCCACCTCGACGCCGACGTGCTGGACGAGGGCTGCTGCGGCCTGGCCGGGAACTTCGGCTTCGAACGCGGTCACCACGAGGTCTCCATGGCCGTCGCGGAACAGGGCGTGCTGCCGGCGGTGCGCGCGGCCGCCCCCGACAGCCTGCTCCTGGCCGACGGATTCAGTTGCCGCACCCAGATCGAACAGGGCGACACCGGCCGCCGGGCCCTGCACCTGGCCGAGGCACTGGCCCTCGGCCTCGACGGCAACCTGCCCAGCGACCATCCCGAACGCCTGGCCCGCAGGCCGTCCGGGCCGTCGCGGTCCGCGCGCTGGGCGATCACCGCGGGCGCGGTCGCACTGACGGCGGGCACGGCCGCCCTGGCCGGCCGCAGCGCCGCGCGAAGCCTGCGAGGCCACCCGTAACCCCCCAACCGACGTACGCACACGTCCCATCGGAAAGGTCAGCACATGTCGACGAAGGTCTCCGACCACATCCTCGAACGACTGCGCGCCTGGGAGGTCGAGCACGTCTTCGCCTACCCCGGCGACGGCATCAACGGACTGCTCGCCGCCTGGGGACGCGCCGACAACAAGCCCCAGTTCGTCCAGGCCAGGCACGAGGAGATGGCCGCCTTCGAAGCCGTCGGCTACGCGAAGTTCTCCGGCAGGGTCGGCGTGTGCGCCGCCACCTCCGGACCCGGCGCCATCCACCTCCTCAACGGGCTGTACGACGCGAAGCTGGACCACGTGCCCGTCGTCGCGATCGTCGGGCAGACCAACCGCAGCGCGATGGGCGGCTCCTACCAGCAGGAGATCGACCTGCTGAGCCTCTTCAAGGACGTCGCCTCGGACTTCTGCGAGATGGTCACCGTCCCCGAGCAGTTGCCCAACGTCCTCGACCGGGCCATGCGCACGGCCATGGCACGCCGCTCGGTGACAGCCGTCATCGTCCCCGCCGACGTGCAGGAGCTCGACTACTCCCCGCCCGAGCACGCCTTCAAGATGGTCCCCTCCAGCCTGGGCATGTCCCACTACGCGCCCGTGCCCGCCGACTCCGACATCGAGCGCGCCGCCGAGGTCCTCAACGCCGGTGAGAAGGTCGCCGTCCTCATCGGCCAGGGTGCCCGCGGCGCCCGCCAGGAGGTCATGGAGGTCGCCGACAAGCTGGGTGCCGGCGTGGCCAAGGCCCTGCTCGGCAAGGACGCCCTCGACGACGACCTGCCCTATGTCACCGGTTCGATCGGCCTGCTGGGCACCCGTCCGTCGTACGAGCTGATGCAGGACTGCGACACCCTGCTGGTCATCGGATCCAGCTTCCCCTACACGCAGTTCCTGCCCGAGTTCGGCCAGGCACGCGCCGTGCAGATCGACATCGACCCGCACATGGTCGGCCTGCGCTACCCGTTCGAGGTCAACCTCGTCGGCGACGCCCGCGTCACCCTCCAGCGGCTGCTGCCCCATCTGCGGCCGGCCAAGAACGATGCCTGGCGCAAGAAGATCGAGAAGAACACCGCCCGCTGGTGGGAGGTCATGGAGCGGCGTGCCGCGGTGGACGCCGAGCCGATCAACCCCGAGTACGTGGCCCACGCCCTGAACGGCCTGCTGCCCGAGAACGTCATCCTGGCCGCCGACTCCGGTTCCGCCGCCAACTGGTACGCACGCCACCTGCGGCTGCGCGGTGGGATGCGCGGCTCGCTCTCCGGCACGCTGGCCACCATGGGCCCGGGCGTCCCCTATGTGATCGGCGCGAAGTTCGCGCATGGCGACCGTCCCGCGATCGCGCTCGTGGGCGACGGGGCGATGCAGATGAACGGTCTCGCCGAGCTGATCACGGTCGCCAAGTACTGGGAGCAGTGGGCGGATCCGCGCCTCGTAGTGGCGGTGTTCAACAACCAGGACCTCAACCAGGTCACCTGGGAGATGCGGGCCATGTCCGGCGCCCCGCAGTTCCTGCCCTCGCAGTCCCTGCCCGACGTCGCCTACGCCGACTTCGCCCGGTCGGTGGGCCTGGGCGGGATGCGGATCGAGAAGCCGCAGGACGTGCAGGGCGCCTGGGAGACGGCGCTGGCGGCCGACCGGCCCTTCGTCCTGGACTTCCGCACCGACCCGGCGGTGCCGCCCATCCCGCCGCACGCGTCCCTCGACCAGATCGAGGCCGCGGCGCTGTCCGTCCTCAAGGGCGACAGCGACCGTGCCGGGATGGTCCGCCAGGGCTTCAAGGCCAAGGTCCAGGAAATGCTGCCCGGCCACCGCCGTCGCGAGGACCGGCCCGGTACCGGAGAGGATCAGTGACGCGCAAGGAGACGGTGGAACGGCTGGAGACGGCCGTCTACACGGTGCCGACCGACACGCCGGAGGCGGACGGCACCCTGAGCTGGGACAGCACGACCCTGGTGCTCGCGACCGTGCGCTGCGGTCCGGTCACCGGGATCGGCTGGACCTACGCTCCGGCGGCCGCGGCCCGGATCGTCGACGACGTGCTCGCCGACGTCGTCGTCGGCCGCCCCGCCTTCGACGTGCCGGGGATCAACGAGGCCATGCAGCGGGCCGTGCGCAACGCCGGCCTGCCCGGGGTCGCCGCGCAGGCGATCTCCGCCGTGGACATCGCCCTGTGGGACTGCAAGGCCCGTCTGCTGGACCTGCCCCTGGTGGACCTGCTCGGCGCGGCCCGCGCGGAGGTGCCGGTCTACGGAAGCGGAGGGTTCACGACCTACGACGCCGAACGGCAGGACCGCCAACTACGGGGCTGGGCGCAGGAACTGGGCGTCCCCCGCGTCAAGATCAAGATCGGTGAGTCGTGGGGGCGGTGCGAGGAACGCGACCTGCGGCGCGTCGCCGAGGCCCGCGCGAGCATCGGCGACACGGCGGCGCTGTTCGTGGACGCCAACGGCGCCTACGGCGCCAAACAGGCCGTCCGGGTCGCCGCCGCGCTGGCCGACGAGGGCGTGACCTGGTTCGAGGAACCCGTCTCCTCCGACCACCTCACCGCCCTCGCCCACGTGCGCGACCGTGTCACCGCCGACGTCGCCGCCGGCGAGTACGGCTACACCCTCCCGTACTTCGAGCACATGCTCGCCGCCGGAGCGGTGGACTGCCTCCAGGCGGACGTCACACGGTGCGGAGGCATCACCGTCTGGCTGCGCGTCGCCGCCCTCGCCCACGGCAGGGGTCTGGACATCTCCGGCCACTGCGCACCGCACGCCCACGCCCACGCGGCGGCGGCCGTGCCCAACCTGCGGCACCTGGAGTGGTTCCACGACCACGTCCGCATCGAGGGCATCCTGTTCGACGGCGTCCTCGACCCGGCGGGCGGCAGCGTCGACCCCGCCGAAGGCACCGGGCCCGGGCTGGGTCTGGCTCTGAACACCGAGCGCGCCCAGCGGTATCGGGTGACCTGAACAGGAGTGCCGTACCCGGGTACGACGCCTCGGCCGCACTACTGCGCCCAGTGCGCCATGTCCCGCGCGGTACCGATCAGGCACTCCACGTCGGTCGGGAAGCCG
Source organism: Streptomyces sp. NRRL B-24085 (assembly GCF_001282115.1). Lineage (GTDB taxonomy): Bacteria > Actinomycetota > Actinomycetes > Streptomycetales > Streptomycetaceae > Streptomyces. The sequence goes on from NZ_LJBR01000154.1 coordinate 43,461, forward strand.
GCGAGGGCGTGGGCGGTCAGGCGCAGGTGGCCCTCCAGGCAGACCAGGCGGTCCTGCCGCTCGCCGACGAGGATGAGCGGAGGGAACCTCTCGCCACCGGTGAGTGCGTGGGAGGCGTCGACGAACGGTTCGTTCGGTACGTCGAAGGCCCGTAGCCCCGCTCTGATGCGTGCCGCGGCGTCGGCCGGCCGGCGACTGCCGCCCGACAGTTCGATCCAGTACGAGTAGTCGAGGTACCGCACGCCGGCAACCTCGTCGGCGGACAGAACCGCCCTGGTCCACGTGACGTCGGTGGGGAAGTCCTGGAACAGGCCGCGGTTCTCGCCGTACCCGCGCGTCGCGGCGAGCAGGGCGCGACGTGCGAGGTTCGCTCCGGTGTCGGAGAAGTCCGGGCGCGTCAGCAGCTGTTCGTCATGCCCGGCTGCCTCCAGCCGGGACCGGAGGTTCCGGCCGAACCTGGGGCTGGACAGCTCGCCGCCCAGGAAGCAGGCGATCATCTCGTCCTCGCTGCTCACGCCCAGTACTCGCACGGCCCTCAGCATAGGTTCGTTCAGCGGCCTGACGGTCGTGTCGGTCGCCGCGCCCGTGAGCTGTGCGACGCCGTCCGCGACACGGAGACTGCCGCCTCCGGCGACGGTACCGTCGTGCAGCGCGAGGTAGGGCACCACGCCGGCTGTCGCGAAGTACCGTTCGGGGGCGGCCCCCGCCGGCGCCGCAAGGTGCCGTCCCGCCGCAGTTCGCGTCGGCGGCGTGAGCAGCTTCCCAGGACGGTCGCCCGGGTGAGGGACTGGCCCCGGTCCGGGGCCGGGGGAATGATCAGGGCCCATGGGAACACGGGCACGTTGGGGGACACGCGCCGTCATCGCCGTATGCGTGGCGGCCGTGATGTGGCTGCTGGTGACCGCCGTGCGGGACGGCTGGGGTGTGGCCGACCCGGTGGCGAGTGTCCTCGGCTCGGCCGCGGGACTCGTCGCCCTGGTCCTCTCCCTGCGGGCGGCCCCTGATACGCCGTCCGCCACGACCAGCCACCCGGCGCCGCCCGAGGTGCCGAAATGATGGGTGAACAGGGACGAAGCGGCTGTCGTCGTCAAGGCTGTCCGCAGGCGTACCGGGTGCTGGGGCACCATGGGGCGGGAGGTGAGCGGCCGCGTGGTCGTCGCAGCGGAGGTCGCGGAGGAGACCCGCCTGATCACCGGGGACACCACCGAGTTGTTCTCCTTCGAGTACATGAGTGGCTGACAGGGAAGGGCTCGGTCGCCGTTCGGCGAAGGTGCCCCCGTGATCCTGCCGTTCCCCGGCCGCCGAGTAGTTTCTTGACTCTCACACCGTGTCAGGCGGTCAGCTCGGAGACATCATGTTCACCATCGGAGACTTCGCCCGGCACGGCCGCGTCTCGATCCGGATGCTGCGTCACTACGACGCCACCGGACTCCTGCACCCGGCTCATGTCGATCCCGCCAGCGGCTATCGCTACTACACCGCCGCCCAGCTCGCCCGCCTCAACCGGATCATCGCGCTCAAGGACCTCGGGTTCACCCTCCAGCAGGTCCAGGACATCGTGGACGAGAAGGTCGGCGCCGAGGAGCTGCGCGGCATGCTGCGGCTGCGGCGGGCCGAACTGGAGACCGCGATGGCTGCCGCGGGAGCGCGGCTGGTCCAGGTCGAGGCGCGGCTCCGAGCGATCGAGAGCGAGGGGCACATGCCCACGAACGACGTCGTCATCAAGAGCGTTCCTCCCACCCGGGTGGCCGAACTGACCGCGAGCGCCGCGAGCTTCGAGCCCGAGGACATCGGCCCGGTCATCGGACCGCTCTACGACGAGCTGTTCCGGTGCCTGGAGGCGGCGGGCATCACCCCCACGGGTCCCGGCGTCGCGTACTACGAGGACGCCCCGGAAGGCGGCGGCAGGATCAGCGTCCATGCCGCCGTCGAGGTCTCCGCACCTCTCCAGGACGGCGCCTTCCGAGTCCTCGACCTGCCGTCGCTCGACCAGGCGGCGACCATCGTGCACCGCGGCTCGATGGACACCGTCCTCCCCTCCGCCCAGACGCTGGCCCACTGGATCGACGCCCACGGCTACCGGTCGACCGGTTATCCCCGCGAGATCAACCTGGAGTGCCCGGAGGACCGCGACGACTGGGTGACGGAACTACAGGCACCAGTGACCCGGGCCTGATCGACCGCCACCGGAGCCGACCGGTGATCACGCTGGGGCAGCGGGAGACCGCAAGGGTGTCCCGCTGCCCGACCCGTCGTCGCGGGACGCGCCCTCCGAAGCCGCGGCCACGCGCTCGTCGCTCCGGGCGCTGGGCCGGTACGACGCACACGTGTGGCCCTGTCGCTTCGAGGTGGCAGGACGCGCACCCCGGGCCGTCGTTCAGACCCGGGTGTAGCCGCCGTCGGCGAAGAGTTCGGCGCCGGTGACGAACGACGAGGCGTCCGAAGCCAGGAAGAGGGCGGCCTCGGCAATCTCCTCGGCGTCGGCCAGCCGCCCCAGGGGCACGAGGGCCTCGGCGAACTGTTCGACGTCCGGCCCGGCGGCGCCCAGCAGGCCAGGGGTGCGCGTGGGCCCCGGGCTGAGCAGGTTGACCCGGAAGCGGCGCTCCCGCGACTGGCGGGCCCAGTTGTGCACGAGGTTGCTCACCGCCGCCTTCGAGGCGCTGTAGACCTCGAGGTGCTCATTGGGCCGCACGCTGTTGCTCGAGCCGATGACCAGGACGGACGCGTTCTCCGCCAGCAGCGGAAGTGCTTTCTGGACGGTGAACAGCGGGCCCTTGACGTTGACGGCGAGCGTCAGGTCGACGTTCGCCTCGGTGTGGGCGCCGAGCGCCGCGTCCGCGACGATCCCCGCGTTGGCCACCAGCACGTCGATGTGTCCGGCCTCCTCACGGACCCGCGTGTAGAGCGCGTCCAGGTCGGCCAGGACCGAGACGTCGGATCGTACGCCGATGGCCGCGGGGCCCAGTTCCTCGACCGCCGCTTCGAGGCGGTCGAGGTCCCGGCCGGTCACGAACACCCGCGCGCCCTCCCGGACGAAGCGGTGGGCGATGGCCAGCCCGATTCCACTGGTCCCTCCGGTGATCACGGCCACCTTGTCGTGCAGCACGCCTGGCATGTCGAACCCCTTCGGTTCTGGAATGGATCGTCCACAACCTAGGGAGTAATGGACGATCGAGTCAAGAATGGATAGGCTGAGAGCATGCCGAGACCACGCGCGTTCGACGAAGACCGAGTCCTGGAGCGGGCCCGGGAACAGTTCTGGGCGACCGGCTACGCGGGAACCCGGATGGACGACATCGCCCAGGCCACGGGTCTCGGCAAGGGCAGTCTGTACGGCGCTTTCGGCGACAAGGGCAAGCTGTTCCACCGTGTGTTCGGTGACTGGTGCACCGCGGTCGTCGAGGTGGCCGAAGGGCGGCTGACGGGTGGCCCGGACGCGGAGGCACTGGCCCGCCTGTCGGGATACGTGCACCTGATGGCGGAGAACACCGCCTCCGACATCGAGCGCCGCGGATGCCTGTTGGCCAAGGGCGTGGCGGAACTGGCCCAGCACGATCCGACGGTCGCCGACCGGTCGGCGGAGACCATGACGGCGCTGCTGACCCTGCTGCGCACGGAGATCAGCGCGGCCCAGCGCCACGGCGACATCGACAGCACTGCGGATCCGGAGCGGTTGGCGGCCCTGCTGCTGACGGTGGTCCGCGGTATCGAGGCGGTGGGCAAGGCCGGCCTGGCCCCGGAGACAGTGCGGAACATCGCGGACACCGCACTGGCGCTCCTGCCCGTGCGTGGGGGTGAGGAACGCCCCGTGACCGGGCGCGGCACGGCGCGCGAGACGTAGCCCGGCGCCCTCATCCGAGGGACCCGGTCCAGGCGGCGCAGGGTCGCAGGTCGCTGCGTTGCACCGCCCAGGCGCTGCTGCCGTCAGCCGGTGAGCTCGGTGTGGAGGCGGACGGTGGTCCCGGTGTCGGGGGTGGAGCGGATCTCGACGAGGTCGCAGAGCTGGTGGGCGAGCCACAGGCCCCGCCCGCCGGCCTGGGTGCTGGTCGGTCTGCGCCGTCCCGCCAGGGGATCCGCGATGTAGCCGGCATCGCGGAACTCGCACACGAGGCGGCGGTCCTCGCCCCAGGTCCGCAGCGTGCCGTGTCCGCCGCCGTGGCGGATGCTGTTGGTGGCTATCTCGGTGGCCGCCAGGTGCAGCTCGCGCAGTCGGTGGCCGCCCAGCCCGAACTGTTCGGCGCAGGCCGAGATCTTCTCCCGCATGGCCTGCAGGTCACCGCTGGCGTAGATGAACTCCTCGTAGGGGTCGCACGGGTGGCTCAGCGGCGCGAAGGCGAACGGGGCCTGCGAGTCGTAGTCCGTACACGCCGAACTGCGTCCGCCCGACCGGATCCGGGGGTGGCAGCGGGTGAGCTGCTCCAGGGCGGCGTTCTCGCCAGAGGTGTCGTAGGGACACAGCAGCCACAAGGCGGGGCCGTCGGCGAAGGCCTTGTTCAGCAGCCACTCGTGATAGCGGAGCTGTTCCGCCTGCGCCTGACTGCGTACTTCGTCCCAGGGGGACTCGCCGATCCCGCGCACGGGCCGCCCCTCCGCGGCGTGCTCGCTGATCCATTCCTGCCAGGCTCCGATGAGCCGGCCCGGGTGGTGCGCCACCGCGCTGGTGTCGACGTAGTGGACCGTCCCGTCTCCGGGCACCTCGGAGCGGAGAAGGGACGCCTTGTGCTCGGGGACGGCCACGACGACCGCCTCGCCTCCGTCGAGGGCTTCCTGGATGAAGCCGACGGTGCCCTGGAGGAACTCGTCACGGCCCGCGTACGGGTACAGCTCGTGCCGGTAGCCGGCCTGGGTCGGCGGGGGAGTGTCGGAGTGCGAAGGGAGAGTCACGGTGCCATCACCACCGGGATCGAGGGGACGGCGAAGCCGGACAGATCCCACGCCAGCCGCAGTGTTTCGTTCGTGCCTTCCAGGACCACCTTGCGGTCGGGAAGGTGTCGGGCGGCGTCCGCCAGGGTGCCCATCGCAGCCGCGTCGAAGAACTCCAGGCCGTGGCAGATCAGGCGCACGGTCGCGTTCTGCGCGAGCAGCGTGCACAGGACCGCACCGAAGGCGCCGGCGCCTTCGGCGTCGATGACCCCGTTCACCGTCCAGCCTTCCTTTCCCGTCCGGTACACCCGGAACGCTGGTGATGCCGGACGGCTGCCCAGGTGGTGGGGGTGCACACACCTGACTTCTTCCAGTGTAGAAGCGTCCCACTCGGCACCTCGGTAGGCGCAGACCACAAGGGCACCGCTGTCCGCAGCGAACTCCTCCAGATCCAGCTCGCTGCGCAGCAGCTCCTCGGGGCCCTCGGGCCACGCGCCAGGAGTCACGTGGTGCAGCACGCGCAACGACCGGTACCCCTCCCGTCCGGCGCTCTCCGCCTCACGGCGCACCGCGGCGATCAGGGAGCCGCCCAGCCGGGCGGGGTCGAGCACCGTCTGCGCGTACTCGCCGGCCGTCTGCCCGGCCGGGCCGACGATCATCACCTTGTCGCCGAACAGGGCCCCGTCCGCGACGAAGGCCCGGCTGCGGTCCATGACGTCGTCCGTCGGCCCCATGAGCTGGCAGATGTGATCACCGCTGCCGGCCTCGTCGAGTGTGGCCAGGGTGCGCGCCCCTCTCACCGATCCTCCCTCGCTCTGATGCGCTCAACCCTACTGACATACCCCGTACAGCGTCCGGGTGGGTGATCTCCAGGCGGGGCGGGGCGTGGGGCGGATGCGGATGCTCAGAGGTAGTCCGCGCTGTCGATCACACGTGCGCGTAAAGCTGCGGAGTCCGGAGCTGGCCTTCAGCGGGCTGTCATCATGCTCGGGTGGTCCACGACATCGTGTTCTTCCTCGCACCCGACGACAAGACCGCTGCTGCGACACGTCTGCGGGGACCCGGCCGGGCCTTCGAGACAGTCGCCTGCCGTTTCGTCGAGCCGGACAGCGCCATCGTCGAGTGGGACATGTACTTCGCGGAGCCTTCGGCCGAGGCCCCACCGCTGGAGCGGCTCCTCAAGTGGACATGGCCGGAGTGGGTGACCGCACCCTTGAACGACGGCGTCGAGGTGTTCGCTCTGCCGGAGCGGCTGACCCGAGCACTGGCCGGCGCGAGCCCGACCCAACTCGAGGAACTCGCGGACCGCTGGTCCGCGCGGCTTCGATCCGAGGACGGAGACGACATGACCGACGATGACCTGTCGGCAGTCCTGCGGGGAGTGGCCCGGCTCGCGGCGTCCGCGGTGAACACCGGTGGCGGCGTCTACAGTTGGAGCTTTTGACCCCGCCTGCGAAGGCGGCGGCCTACCGCGTTTCCGTGTCTGCCCGAACACGTTGGTGCCCACTGCGCCAGCAGTCTGATGCTGGCGCAGTGGGCCGATTCAGTGTCAGTTCTGCTTGCCCGGAGGGGTGTTGACCCGCTCAGGCGTCAGCCGTACCAGGTTTGGATGAGGCCGACGTTGTCGTTGAGGTTCGCGCCGAGGTACGGCACGGGGAGCCGGAAGGTGGTGGCGTAGTTGAGGGCGCGGTTGTGGAACGTCGCCACGGTGCAGCGGTTGTACCCCCTGGCCGAGCTGATGTTCTGCGACCAGTAGGAGTCCGGGTGCAGTGAGTAGCCGGAGCTGTCGCACGGCCCTGCGTTGCCGTAGACGCTGGTGCTGGGCGTCCGGTAGTCGGTGTTGGCGTACCAGACCATCAGCAGGGTCGCCTGGGCGGACCTGCCACCGGTCGCGGCCTTGGTTTCGAGGTGGGCGCGTGCGTCGGCGGCCGACTTGGTCGAGCAGTAGCGGTAGAGCTCCGGCGAGGCTTTGCCGTTCGCGGGTGCCTTGCCCACGAGGACCGCGCAGTTCTTCGGTGCCGGGGCGGCGGTGTCCGCCGCGCTGTTCGGTGCGCCGGTCATCAGCAGGCCGGACACGCCGGCCGCCGCGATCAGGCTCGCGATGCTCTTCCGGCGGGTGAGTACGGTCATTCGTTTCCCCCTTCATGGTGTGCCGTGCGGGCGTGGACGGTGTCCGGTCGCGGGGTGCGGCCGGGGAGTCCGATCCAGGTGTAGCCGTTGGGTCCTTGTTCGCCTTCGGAGTCCTGTTGTCGAACAAACAAAGCCCGAAAAACCGCGCGTTGGCGCGAGTGTGATCACTGAGATGAGCGCTGATCGGGGCGTGCGGCCGTGAACACGCCCGCCATTTCGCTCCAGACCGAAAGGACTCGCCCCTGCGACGGTGCCGAGCGCAAGCTGACTGCGGAATCCGGGACCTGTTCCGCGGGGGACCGGTATCGCGTGTCTGATGGCTCATTGATGAGGGGTAAGCCGATGATCAAGAAGATGATGCAGGCGACCGCCGTGTTGGTGCTCGCCATGGGGACTGTTACGGGCGTCGCCGCGACCGCGCAGGCCGGCGAACAGGGCGTGCGGCCGACTGGCGACAGGGGCAGCGTCAGTGTCCAGAGCGTGAAGTGGCAGGGGCCGTTCGGAACCTATTCCTCCTGCCTGACCGTCCAGAACGAGTTCCGCCGCTACTACGACATCACCATCACGTGCACGTACTACGCTTCCTCCGGCTACTACTTCGCGTACGAGGACGGTCGCTGAACAGCAGAGATTCCAGCGACCAGGAGGAGACAGTGAGCAAAGGCTTGGGTTCGGCCCCGGATCACGGGACCCACGCCGGGCGCAAACACACCGCTGAGCCTTGAGCTCCATGCCAGTTCAAGGTTTGCCCTCACGATGACCGTGTTCGTCACGGCCACCGACGCCGATCAATACGCTGCCGATATGTGCCGCCGGTGAGACTGCCGATGACAACCGGATGGAAGAGGTGGCAGGGTGCGACTCGAGGGGTGGCACGGCTGGGTCGGTACGTTCACCGGGGTGGTGCTCCTCACGGTGGCCACGTTGCCGGTGGCAGTGCTGGCGGCGTGGGCTCTGGCCCGCCGACGGAGGCTCGCCGGTGCCAAGGCTGCGACGGCATCGCGCACGTCGATTGCCGAGGTCGGCATCGTCTACGGGACAGTGCCGCCGGTCTGGTTGATCCTGCTGCCGGGCGACGAGGACGGGGCGGTGGTGAACCTGGTGCCGCTGCGGGACCTGCTCACGATGGACACGGCCCAGATCGTCGGCAACCTGCTGGTGTTCGCGGCGCTGGGGTTCCTGGCCCCGCTGCGGTTCACGGCGCTGGCATCGGTACGGCGGGTTGTCGCGCTCGGTGCCGGTTGCTCGGTCCTGGTCGAGACAGGGCAGTACGTCCTGCATCTGGACCGGGTGTCGTCCGTGGACGACGTACTGCTCAACACCGCCGGCGCGGGTCTGGCCGCACTGGCGTCACGTGTCTGGTGGCGCCGCACCGGCAGAAGCTCGCTCCCCGCTCAAGCCTGAGCCCCGCGGCCGACTGACCAGTACTCGGTGAGGACGTCCGGACGCTCAGTGCTGAGGCGAGGTGGATCGATGCGGGGAGCGGAGCACGAGCAGGGTGATCTCGCTGGGGGCGAAGACGCGGAACGGCGGGCCCCAGAAGCCGGTGCCGCGGCTGGTGTAGAGGAGCGTGCGGGGGCCGTGGTGGCTGAGGCCGGCGAGGGCGGGCTGGTCCAGGCGGACCAGGTAGTGGAAGGGCCAGATCTGGCCGCCGTGGGTATGGCCGGAGATCTGGAGGTCGATACCGGCGGCGGCCGCCCGGTCGACGAACGTGGGCTGGTGTGCCAGGAGGAGGACGGGCAGGTCAGGGTCGGCGCCGTTCAGAGCTCCGGCGAGGTGTGCGCGGTGCCCTGCCAGCCCGGAGGACTCCGCGGTGACGTCGTCCACGCCGGCGACCACGAGGGTGTCGCCTCCGCGCTCGACCAGTTGATGGCGGTTGCGCAGCGGCTCCCAGCCCAGTTCGTCCATCAGGTCGACCCAGCCCTGGGCCTCGCTGTAGTACTCGTGGTTGCCGGTGACGTAGACACGGGCCTTGCTTGCCCGCACGGTCCCGAGGGGGGCGGCCTGGGCGCGTCGGCGTTCCGCCGTGCCGTCCGCGATGTCGCCGGTGTGGCAGACGAGGTCGGCTTCCAGTGAGTTGACCGTCTCGCACACCCGTGCAGACCAGCGTGCGCGATCGAGTGGGCCGTAGTGGGTGTCGGTGATGAGCACGACTCGCAGCCCGTCCAACCCGGCGCCCAGTCGCGGGAGTTGTACGTCAAGCCGGCGCACGCGCGGCACGCGGCGGGCCTCGGCGTACCCCCAGGCGAGCAGCACGGCGGTTACGGCGAGGGCTGCCCAGGTGACGATCCGGGCCCGGTCCTGGCCGTCGCCGACGCCGGCCGCTATCAGAACGACCCGCAAGAGGACGCCGAGCAGGATGGACCAGGTGAACAGGACCCAGACGCTCCCCAGCAGGGTGTCGCCCATGATCGCCGCCCAGTCCTGCTGACGCCGACCGTGCCCGCGCACCATCGCGAGCGGCATACCGATCAGACCGAGGGCGAACAGCCCGGTGCCGACCAGCGTGACGGGCAGCGGCCAGTGCTGGCCGCCGTACAGCAGCACCCAGCAGGGCACGGCCCACAGGAGAACGGGCGCGATCAGGGGGAGGTAGCGCATGAGGCGGTGCAGTCGGCTCTGCCGCGGGGCTTGCGCTTCACCGTCGGTGGGCCGGGTGTTGCTGGTGTCGGTCACGCTGCTCCTCCTGACCGGGCTGCCGTCTCGCGCACTGTATCCGGTCGCCTTGGGCCGGCTGACTGGTGGCCGCGGGGGCGGCGGCCCAGGGCGTGGGGTGTGCCGGGCGGCGCGGTGACCGCCGCGGAGTGCGGCCGTGGGGGAGCTGCGACGAACGGCAGTTCACCGTGCCGCTTGTGCTTCGCCGAAGAGCCGGCGTGCCCGTCGCGGGCCAGGCCGCACTCGGCGAACGGGCCGTCCGCGAGCGAGCCCCCAACAGCCTCGGTGTGTCCCGAGGTGCCTTCTGAGCCTGCACACATAGCGCCGTTACACCCTGAAGGCAAACGCCGCTCACTCGAAGGTGTGACGATACGGTGCTGATGGACCGATTCTCCGAACGACGTAGTGTCATATGCCTGTTGCTTCGAGCACGGGGCAACAGGCAATGCACGAGGCGGGTCAGAGGAGAGGACGGCATCACAGGATGGCGGACACCGACTGGAGTGAAAAGGGGCTGTGCCGGACCGCGGACCCCGACGACCTGTTCGTTGAGGGCGCTGCGCAGAACCGTGCCAAGGCACTGTGCAGCGGCTGCAGCGTGCGGACCGAGTGTCTCGCCTATGCCCTGGACCAGCGCATCGAGTTCGGCATATGGGGAGGAATGACCGAACGCGAGCGCCGGGCCCTGCTGCGGCGCCGTCCCACGGTCACCTCCTGGCGCCGCCTGCTCGCGACGGCTCGCGAGGCACACGAGCGCAACAACAACACCGTGACCGCGGTCCCTGGGAGACCGTCTCATTTGGCCAGTTGACGGGGCTGTGAGCAGGGGGACTGACAGAGCGGCTCGGCTGTGCCGTCGTCGACCTGACCCGGGACGGTCAGGTCGCCGCCGATAATTCGCCCATGAGACCAGAAGTGCAGGCGTTTGTTGCTCACGGCCCGCTCCCCGACTGTGACGCCGACGAGGAGGAGATCGACGGTCGTGTCCGTCAACTTGAGGCGATAGCCCGGCCGGTCACGTCCGAGGAGGCCAATGCCCTGGCCGCCTGCTTCGGTCCGGACGACTGCTACGGGGTCGCCTGGACGCTGCTGCACCTGATCGAAACGGCCCCCGGACCCGTGCCCTCAGTTGCCCAACCCGCCCCGGACGCCGGCGAATGGCAGCGCACTCTTTGGGCGCGATGGGGAGGCGGAGCGGGCCACGAGGACAACTCGCCGCAGTAGCAGAGCGAGACGTCGACACAGGTGGAACTGGGGGTGTCACGGGCGTCAGGGGTGTCCTCCGCAACCGCAACCTGTCATCACCGCTCCCTCCTCGGGCGGCGGGGTCTGTGCGGCGGCCTCTTCCACCGCCGCGAGCAGCCGGCGGCGTTCCTCCGGCGGAATCCACCTGCCGTCGACGACCACGCCGTGGATGCGGCGGGTGTTGCGGATGTCGCGCAGCGGATCGGCGTCGAGGACGAGCAGATCAGCGGCCTGGCCGCGGGCCACGGAGCCGACGGCGGTCAGGCCGAGGGTGTCGGCCGCGTCCCGCGTCGCCGCGCGCAGAGCTTCCGCCGGGGTGAGGCCGGCAGCGACGAGGAGCGCCAGCTCGTCGTGGAGGGCGAAGCCCGGGACGAGGTATCCCGTGCCGGTGTCGGTGCCCGCCGCCAGCCGCACACCCGCGCCGTGCAACTCGCTCACCAGCCGCAGCCGGTGCGCGAAGATCCGGCGGATCTGCCGTCGCTGCTCGGGAGTGCGCCCACCGGTCAGGGCCGAGAGCTGGTCCGGCCAGCTCTCCACCTGCCAGGCAGGCAGGTACTTCCATTCCTCGTCCCGGGCCGGGACCTCGTCGGGCAGCTCCAGCGTGCGATGCACACTGAGCGTGGGGACGACGGCTGTCCCCTCACCCGCAAGACTCCGGAAGAGGGCGTCCGTCCGGTCCTGGTCGTATCCGCGCACCGCCCGCCATTCGAGGGGATGCACCTGCTGGAACCAACTGTGGTACCGGGACAGGCTGCTGGGGTCGCGCGGATCGATTCGTACGGCGGCCAGACGGCGCCGTATCTCCTTCTCGTGCCGTGAGGTGGCCAGGAGCAGCGCGTGCAGGTGCTCGATGCTGCGGTGGCCGGTGGCGCCGGCCTCCGCGATCCGCACCGTGTCGGGGCAGTGCCCGAGGTGGGGAATGCCCTGGCGCCGGGCCTCGTCCGCGATGGCGAAGTACGACTCGCGGGACAAGCGGGAGTACACCTTGACGAAGTCGGCGCCCTCGCGCTTGACCCGCCGTACGGCCCGCCGGGCCTCTGCGGCGTCGCGCACTTCGATGGTCGGGCCCACGTCGGCCGCCCACAGTGAGGGCGTGCCGTCGACGATGGGGCTGCCGACCACCCAGCGGGGGCCGAGCAGTGCACCGCTGCGGATCTTCTCCCGCCACTCGTGGTGGACCGGCTGACCCCGCATCTCCCGGACCGTGGTGACGCCGGCGAGGGCGTACAGCGGCGGAACCACTGTCTCCGGGCCGTCGCTGTGGGTGTGCGCCTCGATCAGTCCCGGGATCAGGTACTTGCCGGTCAGGTCGACCGTACGGGTGCCAGGGCGGAGCCGTGTGCGTGCGCTCGGGGCGAGTCCGGTGATGCGGCCTCCCTCGACGACGACCGTCATGTCGGGGGCCGGAGGTCCTCCCGACCCGTCGACCACGGTGACGTGTGTGAGCGCCAACGGGCCGGTGCCCGCGCCGGTTTCCCCCCTCGTCCGGGCCGCGCGTGCCGTGTCGGCGGAAGCCGTGCTCGGCAGTGCCGTACCCGTCATGGCGACGGCCCCGACCAGGAACCCTCGTCGGGCCATGCCGTGAGATGCCCCAACTGCTGCTTCGGACATGCCTTTTCCCCTCCTGCTGGTGAATCCGTCGAACGTGTCCGCCGACCCCACGACTCTGGCGGACAGGGGGCGACAGGACAGTGCGGCCAGACCGTGCATATGGAGGTGTTGCTGGGACCACCGGGCACCGGCGCTGGGGGGGACCGTGCCTTCTGCTACAGAGGGGGACTGGTGAGGTCGATCCAAATCCACGGGGCGCGGTGCCAGGAGCGAACCTCACCTACGACCAGCTCGATCGTGCTGCCCACCGCCGGTAGCTCCTGAGCCAACTGACGCACTCCCGGCTCTCCGCCGCGACGGATGACGTCCAATGACGCGCCGACCGGCTCGAAGCCCTGGATCTTCGCGGTGACACCCCAGGGCTGGTGACTGGTGATCGTGGCGTGGACGTGTTCACCAGGGCGGAGGTCGCTGAGGGGACGGGCCGGGGGGTCTGCGGTCACGCGGTGGTCCTTCTTCGTCGGTTCTGGGGATCCGAGGGGGACGGCGTTCGTGAAAGCGTAGTTGACCAAGGAGCACCGAGCTGGATGGCAGTGAGCGGCGGCCACCTGCCTAGGCGTCCGCTGGGCTGCCGGAGGTATGCGCCCCCTCCCTGTGACAGAATTGAACATGTTCAACGCGTCTGACAAGGTATCTCCCTGACCCACTGCTGTCGGCTGGCCATGTGGGCTGAGGGCGGGAGGTCCTGATGGCGGGCGGAAGCAGGCTGCGTGTGTGCGGGGCACACCTCGGTGGCTTGATGGTGGTGTTGGCTGCCCTGATGGGCTGCGCCGGTCCATATCAGTACTACGGCGGAACAGGGATACACGACGCCACGACCGCCGAAGTCGCTGGGGGCTGGGAGAACATCGAGGGGACCCGAGTGATGCTTCAGCAGGACGGAACGGCTCTTCTCGAAAAGCTCGACGGTCAGGACTTCGACTTCGAGGACGGCTGGCGCCTGTCCGGTACGGGAACCTGGCAACTGACTGACGAGGAGGACGGACAGGTCGTCCGGCTCGCACTGACAGCCCGGACCCGAGTGGAGAGCCGTTCCCCCACGACGGCTGACACCTCGGCCCCTGAACCTCCCTCGACATACGTGTGGTCCTTCTACGTGGACCGCGACCAGCACGACGAGGTGAAGCTGTTCTTCTTCTACGGCGATCCCGATGCGGGGAACACATACGCGATGACGCGCGAGACAGGCACATAGCCGTTCGATGATCGCTGGGGCCGGGCCGGCACAGGCCCTTGGTAGCGGACCGTACCCTCCAGGTTGGGACCTCTGGTACGAGGCAGCGGGTTGAGGGAGAGGCTGGGGCCACTACTTGGTGCCGACCGTGCGCAGTGTGGCGAGCACCAGTGCCCGGGTCACGGTGACGATGTCGCTCACGCGGATCTGTTCCTTCGGACCGTGGGCGAGGCGTACGTCGCCGGGGCCGTACTGCAGCGTGGGGATGCCCGCCCCGGAGTACAGTCGCAGGTCGCTGCCGTACGGGGCGCCCTTCTCGGAAGGTCGCGGGCCGCCGGTGACGTCGGCGTGCGCGTCGGCGACCTGGGCGGCGAGCGGATGCCCGGCCGGCAGCCGTCCGCTGGCGAACTGTCCGCCGGGCCACGTCACCGTGGCGGGGTGGGAGCGCAGCCAGGGGTCAGCCGCGCAGGCTTCGGCCACGCACGCCTCCAGTTCGGTGCGTGCCCGGGCCGGATCCTCGCCCAGCTTCACGCCCATTCTTCCCTCGGCCACCAGGAGGTCGGGCACGCTGCTGGCCCAGTCGCCGGAATGGACCGTTCCCACGGACAGCGGGTAGGGGATGGGGTATTCGGACATGAGCGGGTCGGCGCCGACGTTGCGGCGGGCTTCCAGACGGGCGAGCGCGCGGTGGATGGGCAGATATGCGTCGATGGCGCTCACCCCCACGTATCTGGTGCTGCCGTGGGTGGCGCGGCCGGGTACTTGGATGCGAAAGGTCAAGGCGCCGGCGTTCGCAGTCATGACCGCACCGCTGGTCGGTTCGGTGATGATGCAGGCGTCGCCGGTGTGGCCGCGTTGGAGGGTGCCGAACGCGCCGAGCCCTCCGTCCTCTTCGCTGACCACGAAATGCGCGGACACCTGGCCGCGCAACCTTGCGCCCGCCTCCCGTATCGCGGCCAGGGCGGCGAGTATCGCCACCACACCCGCCTTCATGTCGCACGCTCCTCGTGCGTGCACCACGTCCCCGGTAATCCGCGGGCGGAAGGGGTCGCCGTCCCAACGCGACAGGTCTCCGGAAGGGACGACGTCGACGTGCCCCTGGAGGATCAGGCTCGGCCCGTCGCCCCGGGGTACCGTGCCGCCCACCAGGCCCCACGCCTCGGTGCGCGGGGCCTCGCTGCCGGGAAAACGGGGATGGTCACGCAGCTCGGGCAGGTTCATGGACCACAGGTCGACATCGAGGTCCATCCGCTTCAGGTGCCGGGCAAGGACGTGCTGAACCTCGGACTCCGCGGCGCTTCCCGTCACGCTCGGAACAGCAAGGAGTTCCAGCAGCAACCGGGCGATGGCCGCCTCGTCGACCGCGGCCAGAGCCGAGGCTTCCACATCGCTCAGGCTTGCTGTCATCTCACCACTGCTCCCAGCACGTGACATCAGGACAAGCCGGAGACTATGGTCGACGGAGAACGCAAGCAATCGCCATTTGCTGCTGTCTACTGTCGTTTTCTTGCAATGTGAGCGGTCGTGTGGCCGTTTCTTGCGCGGGCGCCGCAGGTTCCGACGTCTGGAGTGAGGGCATGGACGCCATCGATCAAGCGATCATCCGGCACGTGCTGCGCGACGCGCGGGCGACATACGCAGAGATCGGCAAGGCGTCCGGGCTGTCCGCGCCCGCTGCCAAGCGGCGTCTGGACCGCCTCGTGGCCACCGGAGCGATCCGCGGCTTCACCGCTCTCGTCGATCCTCAGGCGTTGGCCTGGCATACCGAGGCTTTCGTCGAGGTCTACTGCACCGGCAATCCCACCCCCGCCGAACTGCGCCAAGCCCTGGAGGCCATCCCCGAGGTCATCGAGGCCTGTACCGTCTCGGGCGCCGCCGACGCAGTCGTCCATATGCTCGCCAAGGACATCCCCCACCTGGAACAGGCCATCCAACGCGTGCGCGCCACCGCTCCTGTGGAGCGGACCGAGAGCGCCATCGTGCTCTCCCGGCTGCTGAACCGGCCTCGCGTGTGATCGACACCTTCGGCTGCTGGGCGAGGGTCAGTGTGGTGCCGGCCGGGCAGTCGTCGATGGTCCGGTGGTGAGTCGGTCTGCGGGCACTCGCTCGATGCGGGTCCAGCCCTTCCAGCCACGTTCCTGCAGTACTGCCAGCACGTGTTCGGCGCCCGGCGCCCACTCGAGCACGGTGGAGTCCATCAAGGCGACGAATTGGTCGTCGAAGCCTTCGTCGCCCACCTCGCCGGCCTCCACGGCGCGGATCATCAGGCGCTCCAGGACGTCGGCGAGTCCCACGATCCGGGGATCGCCGGGCAGCCAGTCGAGGTCCCCGGTGAAGAAGCCGTAGAGTGCCACCATGTCGGGGTCGTTCAACTCCTCGTGCTTCTTGGCGATCACTGAGTCGATCAAGTCCGGCACCTGTGCGGCGATCATGATCCAGGCGTCCCGCTCCAGCTCGATGTACGGCTCCACGACGCCGAGACCGCGCAGGCGGTCGAGGTAGTCCACGACACTCTGCGGGAGCGCGAGGTGCTCTCCGGCGGCGAGCCGGGCGAGCCGCCTGCGGGTGTCCTGCAACCGCCTTATCTCGGTGCGCAGTTGCTTGTCGATCTCCCGGACGCCGCTGAGGAAGTCGTCCGGGCCGGCGTCGAGGAGTTCCTGCACCCTGGCCAGCGGCACACCGGCGTCGGCCAGGGTGCGGATCCGGATCAGTCGCACGACCGCGGTGGAATCGTAGGTGCGGTACCCGGACCGGTCGCGCCGGGGTTCGGGCAGCAGTCCGATCTTGTGGTAGTGGCGTACCGCCCGTACCGTCACCCCGGCGTACGTCGCCAACTGACTGATGGTGAGCATGGGCCCAGCCTGCCTCAGGCGATCTTCCGGCGGTAGGCGGTCATGGCGAAGGCGTACGCCACGACGAGGATGCCCACGCACCACGCGAGCGCGGTCCAGATGTCGTCGCCGACCGGTTGCCCCGTGAACAGGGCACGGATCGTGTTGACGATCGACGTCACCGGCTGGTGCTCGGCGAACCAGCGCACCGGGCCGGGCATCGTCCTCGTGGGCACGAACGCCGAGCTGACGAACGGCAGGAAGATGAGCGGGTAGGCGAACGCACCGGCCCCCTCCACCGAGGACGCGGACAGACCGGGGATCA
The DNA here is from genome assembly GCF_001282115.1 of Streptomyces sp. NRRL B-24085. Classification (GTDB taxonomy): domain Bacteria; phylum Actinomycetota; class Actinomycetes; order Streptomycetales; family Streptomycetaceae; genus Streptomyces. Next base: position 60,295 of record NZ_LJBR01000154.1, read on the forward strand.
CGGCGAGCCAGGTCAGCGCCAGGGTGAACAGCAGCAGTATGCCGGTGACGGCGAGCCACGCCGACACTCCTGCTCCCGAGCGGAAGCCCATGAGCACCGCGACGGCCACGACGAGCACGAGTGCGATCAGGTTGGCGACCAGAGAGGTGACGACATGGGCCCACAGCACCCCCGACCGCGCGATCGGCATGGACTGGAACCGCTCGAAGATCCCGCTCTTCACGTCGGTGAACAGCCGGTACGCGGTATAGGAGATGCCCGATGCGATCGTCATGAGCAGGATGCCGGGCAGCATGTAGTTCACGTACGGAACCGACCCGGTGTCAATGGCGCCGCCGAAGACGTAGACGAACATCAGCATCATGGCGACCGGTGTGATGGCGGTCGTGATGATGGTGTCCATGCTGCGTGTGACGTGGCGCAGGGTCCGCCCCGTGAGCGCGGCAGTGTCGGTGAAGAAGTACGAGCTCATTCCTGGCCCCCGGTGGTCGTGGTGACGGCGTCGCCCTGGTCGCCGCCGATGACCGCGAGGAAGATCTCCTCCAGCGTCGGCTGCTTCTCGACGTACTCGGCCTTGGCCGGCGGGAAGAGCTGCTTGAGTTCGGTAAGGGTGCCGTTCACGATGATCCGCCCCTGGTGGAGGATGGCGATCCGGTCGGCCAGGTGCTCGGCCTCCTCCAGGTACTGCGTGGTGAGCAGCACCGTCGTGCCATGACCGGCGAGTTCCTTTACCGCCTCCCACACCTCGATGCGCGCCTCCGGGTCGAGTCCGGCCGTCGGCTCGTCCAGGAAGATCACCGGCGAGTCTCCGATGAGGCTCATGGCGATGTCCAGGCGGCGGCGCATCCCGCCCGAGTACGTGGACACGCGTCGCCCTCCGGCCTCGCTCAGCGAGAAACGCCTCAGCAGGTCGTCCGCGATCGTGCCCGGGTCTTCGAGGTGACGCAGTCTGGCGACCAGGACGAGGTTCTCCCGACCGCTGAGCATCTCGTCGACGGCCGCGAACTGCCCGGTGAGACTGATGGACTCCCGCACGCGCGCGGGTTGTGCCGCGACGTCGAAGCCGTTCACGCTCGCCGTGCCCGCGTCGGCCTTCAGGAGCGTGGCGAGGATCCGCACGGTGGTGGTCTTGCCCGCCCCGTTGGAGCCGAGCAGGGCGAAGATGCTGCCCGGCGCCACGTCGAAGTCCACGCCGCGCAGCACGTCGAGCTTCCCGTACGACTTCCGCAGCCCCCGCACGCGCATCGCCGGACCGGCGATCGTCTGGGCCGTCATGGTCATCTGTCTCCTTTGCGGACCTGTGCCACGCGACTGCGAGGACACCCGTGCCGAAAGGATGGAGGGTTGACCCTACGTCAAGGTCAAGCCCGCTCTGCCGGGTCCGCTTCGACCACGGCTTCCCCCTCGTGGCGCTGTTGCGGGGGCGCCCGGCACTCCGTTCCCAGCGGGGCCCGAATCCGACACCCTGGAGATCCTTCCGCGAGGAGTTCGCGGTGCTTTCGCGGACAAATCCCGCCATGTGGCGGTGAGTTGACCGCCTCCTGCATGCTCATGCCATGAAACCGTCGAGTGACCAGGAAGGAGACGACTTGCTTCCCCGGCTTCTTGGTAGTGATCGATCCTTCGCCGCCGCCCCCGCAGCGGCCGGATGCTGGGTGCTGCGTCTGTGGGCAATTTCCCTGCTCAGATGCCTGTGAGACGGTCACTGTCCGTGCGTAACGGAATGTCACCTCTCAGTCAGCTGTTGGCCAGTACATGACTAACTTGGTCGACCGCTGCCGGTTAGCGTTTTCCGCGCTGGACATCCCAGCAGACCGAGTGTCAACAGGGGGATTCCTTTCATGCGTATGAAAGCCAAGGCCATCACAACGGTCGCGGCAGGCCTGCTGGCCGTCGCGGGGCTGTCCGCGCCGACCGCCGCGGCGGCAACGTCCGGCGACCGGGATGCCCGGACAGTGACGTCCGACCGGATCGCCGCCAACACGTGGGTCTACACGTGGACCAGCGCGAACATCCGCAGTTGTGCCTCCACAGCGTGCAGCATCAACTACACGGTCCCCGCCAACTACCAGCTCAGCGCCATATGCTGGGCCCACGGCCAGTGGGTGAGCCAGAACGGCGTCTCCCACGACAAGTGGGTCCTGCTCGGCTCCGGCTCGAGCTGGATCTGGGGCGGCCTGCTGAAGGGCAACGAGACGGGCAACGTACCCAACGAATGCTGAACTCCGTTGGAACGGCGAGTAATCACCCTGCTCGGAAGCTGAACCAACAGGTGGTGCACAGGCGCGTTCCGCGACCGAAGTAGGCGACTCGTCGCTTCCCGAAGGCCACCAGCGAATTCCCCGTATCCGGCAGGGGATCCGCTGGTGGCCTCTTGCGTGCCAGGGGCGCGTTCGCAGCGGCTCGGGCGTCGTAGGCAGTCGTTGGAAAGGCACTCCCGTCAACACGCGCTGTCCTCACGGTGTATGGGTGTCGACCCTGCCCGAAGGGTGGAGCTCACCTGCTGCCTGCCGAAGTCGGGGCCGCCGTGACCTGTCGACGAGCGGTGACGGATCATCGAACACATGTCTCTCACATCTCGGCGAAGACTCATCGCCGCCCTGGCAGCCTCCGCCGCCGTCCCGGTCACCGGCCTGGCCGCCGTCCCGGCGCGAGCCGTTGCGCTCGCCGACGTGCCGGTCCTCCCGGGGCCGGGTGGACTCCCGTCGGCCCGTTCGTGGGTGTCCATGGCACCGCTCGGCGCGGCGCACTTCACCCCGGTCGCCCTCGCCACCCCGCTCATCGTCACCGCGCTGTCCGGCACCCCGGCCCGCACCGAGGTGACCTCCGGAGGAAGGCGCGTCGCACTGCTGACCCACGGTGCGCGGACCGTCGTACTGCCCGGCCCGCAGCGGACGTTCGCGGAGAACAAGCGTCCCTTCGTGGACGACTTCCAGCGGACACTGCCGGACCTCGCGCTGGACGAGCCGGACCGCGCGTATTGGGGGACCTCGCCGGGCGGCGGCAAGTGGGTCACGTCGGAAACCTTCAAGACGGACTTCTCGGTGATGCCGGGCGCCGGGATCATCGACCTCACGACCGCCGGGTCCAGTCGGCACGCCAGCCTGCGCGACGACGAGATCACCGACGTCGACGTGCGCTGCACGGCGAGGTTCGACAAGGTCCCCACGGGGCAGGCCTGTTCGTTCGCGCTGACCTTCGGTTACGTCAGCACCCAGAATCACTACCGGGCGCGGCTGTCCTTCCTCACCACAGGGGCGGTCGAGATGCGGCTGGAGAAGGAGGTCACCAACGACGTGGCCTCGCTGGCGACGGCGGTCACCCTGGCCACGGGCGTGCCGGCGGGGACCGAATGGACGGTCCGGGTGCGGCGGGAGGGCACCCGGATCCGGGCGAAGGCCTGGCAGTCCGCGTCAACGGAACCCGGTTCGTGGGCCTTTGACGTCACCGACTCCACGTCCACCTTGATCAAGGGCCGGGTGGGCGTGCGCGCCTTGGCCAACGACGGCTGCACCAACCTGCCGATGCGACTGTCGGTGAGCGGTCTTGAGGTGGACGCCGCGAACTGGGCGGTCCTGCCGACCGTCACCCACGGGGACTGGGTGCGTGTGCTGCCCGAGCCGTTCGACGGCACCTGGACGCCCGAGCTGGAGCGGACGATCCGCGGCTGGGCCGGATCCACCGGCCCGGACGTCCTCGCGTACGCCGCGATGTTCCTCGGCGGCGCCACGACGGTCACGGCCGGCGCAGGACCCGCCCAGGGAAAACAAGTGCTGGGCGAGGCCGGCTACGGCTACCTCGACACACACGGCTACCGCCTCGAAGGCGCCGACTTCCACGAGTACATGAAGGTGGGCTGGACCTTCCCGGACGGCACGTACAAGGGGCCGTCCAGCAAGCAGGTCGGCAACCTCGACTGCTCGGGCTACACGCGGATGGTCTACGGCTACCACCTGGGCGTGCCGCTGGCCGCCGACGAGGACACCTCCGGTACCCGGATCCCGCGCAAGTCACGGCACATCGCCGACTACGCGCCGGGCGTGGTCGTCGACCGGGCCACCGGGACCACTCCACCCGCCGCGCCCCTGCTTCAGCCCGGCGACCTGGTGCTGTTCAACGCCGACTCCAGCGACGACGGGGTCAGCCTGACGATCGACCACGTCGGTATCTACCTGGGCCTCGACGGCGACGGCAAACGCCGCTTCCTCTCCAGCCGCAAGACGGTCAACGGGCCCACCATGTCGGATCTCGGCGGCGCGTCCCTCCTCGACGGCTCGGGGACGTACGCCAGGACACTGCACACCGTGCGCCGCATCTGAACCGGGTCAGCAGCCACGACGTCCCGTGAGCTGGGGGAGGGGCGCCGACGTCCACCTGTCGCGGGCCCGCACCCGCCGTGCCGCGGTCCCCGGCAGCCCGAGGCGGCGCCCACCCTCGGGCTGCCAGGCCGACCGAACTCGCCCTGGCAGCACGGCAGTAGAGGGCCCGTTGCGGACCTCCCTGCCAAATGATCTGTGACAGCGCTGTGACCGGAGGTGTGGGTTCCGCCACAGCCCGCCGGGGGTGTCCCCTGGTGGGGTGGGCGAATGCCGACCGCCTCCCGCACCGTTCCCGCCGTCCTCGCCGCTGCCCTGCTGCTCGCCGCCTGTGGTTCTCAGAGCGCCTCGTCCAGTGGGGACGCAGATGCCGGCGGCGGCCGGGTGAGAGCAGAGGCGCTGTGTCCGTCGGACTTGCCTCAGTACGGCAGCCCGCCGTCCGCGGAGCCGTCCGTCCGTCCCTCCGGCACGCCGACCGCGCTGCCCCTGCCCTCGGCGAACGGTGACGGTACGGCCGGGGACGGCGTGAAGATCACCGCGCTGTACGCCTGGGGCCCGCGAAGCGGCTGCGCGGGAGTCGACTACAGCGCGGACTTCGAGATCACCAACCAGCGGACGGAGACGGCCACTTACACGGTGACCTTCGGGTTCCTCTCGGCGTCCCGAGGCGGGGGTGACAACGTGCGGAAGACCGTCGAGGCGGTCGGCGCGGGTCAGGTCGTCAAGGGCACCGTCGTCCTGGAGGAGGGGGCCGACAACGCACCCGTGACCGGCGTAAAGGTGATCAAGGTGCGGAGCGTTCCCGAAGCCGAGGCGCCGTCCGCCTCGGGCACGTGCCCTGACTCCGGCACGCACCTTTACGCCGACGAGGGGGACGCGGCCATGGGCCTGCGCGTCGTCGGCCTGCACCTGGTCAACTGCGGCATCCAGGCTGTGCGTCTCAACGGCTATCCGAAACTCGCGCTCGAGGACGAGGACCACCACCCCGTGGACGGTGTGCGCATCCTCCAGGGAACCGATCAGATCAGCACCGGCCTCGGAGGGGACAGCGGGCCCCAACCGGTCGTCCTGCGTCCGGGGCAGGCCGCGGTGGCCGGACTGGCCTGGCGCAACACCACCCAGGCAGGCGAACCGGTGAACGCGCCCTACGTCCGCGTCTGGGCCACACCCGCCGCTGATCCCGTGATGGTCGTACCCGAACTCGATCTCGGCACGACAGGGAAACTCGGCGTCGGTCCGTGGCGCAAGGACGACACGTTCAGGGACCCCGCCGGCGCCGCCCGTCCGTGATCGCGCTCCTCGTCGTGATCGCGTGCGCGCTCGCCGTGTACGTCCTCGCGCACCCGCGCATCGCATCCGGGATCAAGGTCGTCTTCCTCACCGCGCCACCAGTGGCCGGAGTCGTGTGGCTTCTGGAGGAGGTCTTCGAGATGACGTTCACGGCCGGGGTCGTCGGCGCGCTGTTCGTGGTGTGCCTGGTCGCCCTTCTAGGGCTCCTCGGACACCCTCGCCTGCCGACCTGGACGAAGCTGATCGTGTTCTGCACGGTTCCGGTGGCGGCGCTGTCCTGGCTGCTGGTCGTCACGGCGGACGACACGATCAAGGACCCCGGTGAGGACCCGTGTTCCCTGTACTACGGGGGTGTGGGCAGCTCCAAGGCGTTTCCCCCGCAGGCCTATTGCCGCTACGAGGACGGCAGCACCCACGATCTCGCGACCGGCACCCAGTTCGTGTTCTGGGTCTGCTTCACCGTCAGCTTGGCTCTGCTGTCCGTCGGACTGTGGCAGGTCGTACGGGACCCGGGAACGCTCGTGCGGCAGTTCAGAACGCTGTGAGGAAGCAAGGGTGTGCGGCACCTGCCGCTCGGGACCCGGGACGTAAGGATTTCGTCATCTCGTCCCCGGCTGTGTCACGGCCGTTCGCACCGTTGAATGAGGTGCCGACAGCAAAGATCCGTGGAAGTGAGGCCGGGATGGGGCGCGTGCGGGAGACGTTGGGCAGACCGTTGGCCGTGGGGGCGCTGGCGGTGGCGGTCGTCGCTGTCGGCTTCGGGCTGTACTGGTTCCAGCCGTGGAAGCTGTGGCAGGACGAGACGGTGGAGGAGGCGCTGCCCGGAGTCGTGACCACCTCGGCCCCGTCGACGGCGGAGCCCACGGCCTCCGCGCCGGCATCGCCCAGCTCGGTCGCGGAGCCCCGGACCGTGGCGAGTGGTGACCTGATCAGCCACGAACACGCGACCACGGGCACGGTGAAGCTCGTACGGCTCGCCGACGGCTCCCATGTCGTCCGGCTGGAGAACCTCGACACCAGCAATGGTCCCGACCTGAGGGTGTGGCTGACCGACGCGCCGGTGAAGGAGGGAAGCGCGGGCTGGCGCGTGTTCGACGACGGGAAGTACGTCAGCCTCGGCAAGCTGAAGGGCAACAAGGGAAGCCAGAACTACACCGTGCCCGGTGACGTCGATCCCTCCGCCTTCAGCAGCGTGAGCATCTGGTGCGACCGCTTCGACGTGTCCTTCGGCGCGGCGGAACTCTCCCGCGCCTGACGGGTGCCGGCCGCTGGCCCGGGGTGCTGCGGCCGGGAGCGGGGAGTTCTGACGTCGCCGCCCGGTCGCTCGGAAGAGCCTGCTGGGAGCGGACACACTGATGCGGGCCACGGACGTACTGTCCGTGGCCCGCATCAGCTGTGTTTCCGTGCGTGTCACGCGGCGTTCGGGCTGCGTGTCACGGGTGTGCTCGCCTCAGCCTGCCTGACGTCGAACGGCACGCTCGGCCGAGTCCGGCAGGTCAGGCGTGGCGGTGGGACCGTCGATTACCCGTGACCACTCGGTACAGCACGAGCAGGATGAGAGAGCCGACGATGGCGGCTATCCAGGTCGACAGGTCGAAGAAACCGTCGATCGAGTCGACACCGAAGATCACCTTGCCGAGCCAGCCTCCGAGAAGACCGCCGACGATGCCGATCAGCATGGTGATGATGATGCCACCCGGGTCCTTGCCGGGCAGCAGAAGCTTGGCGATAGCGCCGGCCAGCAGGCCGATCAGAATCCAGGCGATGATGCCCACGTCTCCTCCTCGTTCAGAAATACCTTCCTCACCCGAATGCGCCCGGACGGGGAAGATAAACCTGGAATAAAGATGATCTGTATGGGGATGGTGACCGCTCCGGGCCCGGACCGCCGGAAACGACGGGTCCGGCCCGTCGGTGATCGGATTGCCCGCGGAGCTCGCGGCAATCCCACCAAGTGCGTTCTCGATGGACGCGCACCCAGAGACACGCCAGGACATGTCCGCGACCAGTCGCCGCGCCGCATCCACGAGCGAGCTGCCGGGCAGGGCCCGGGACCCGTGCCGACACTTCGACGACGTTGATCTCGGCAACAGTCGCCACCCTCCAGCGGCGACCCGGTCAGGCGGCGACGGCCAACTCGCCGTGGCGATCCCTCAGTTCATTCGGCCCGTTCAGTGAGCAAGCAACATCCGCCGAGCCAACCGAGTGATCTCCCGAGTGGCCGGTGACAGTACCGATCCCTGTCGTCGCACCACCGCGATGGTGTCGTACAGCGGCTCCGCGAACTCGACGGTGTGCAGGTTGTCCGGGAAGGCGCGGCTGCGGGCGACCGCACGCGAGACGATGGTGTCTCCCGCGCCCCGGGCGACGATGTGCAGGGCGGATTCGACGTGTTCGACCTCGATGGCGGCGGACAGGGTGACGCCCTCCACCTGGGCGCGTTCGGCGAGTTGGCGGCGGGTGGGGTCCCGCCAGCCGTAGTGGGCGTCGTAGAGGATCAGGTTCGCGGCGGCGAGGTCTGCCATGGTGACCGGTCGTGCGGTGTGGCTGGGGTCTGCGGAGACGTACACCACCTCGTCGCGCATGAGGGGGGTGACCTCCAGGCCCTCGGCGTCGATGGGCAGGACCACCAGCCCGGCCTCCAGGTCGCCGGCGCCGACGGCTTCCACGACCTCGACGGAGTTGAGGCCGACGATGCGCAGCCGCACCTTGGGGTGGCGGGTGTGGAAGGTCTCCAGCAGCTCGGACAGGAAGTAGTAGTCGGCGTTGCGCAGCAGGCCGAAGGTGGCCACGCCCCCGTCGAGGGAGGTCAGTGAGCGCAGGGCGCGGTCCGCGCCGTCGGCGGCCTCGATCGCCTGCTGCGCGTAGGGCAGCAGTTCCTCGCCGGCCGCGGTCAGGACCAGCCGGCGCGGTCCGCGGGTGAACAGCGGCACCCGGTAGTGGTCCTCCATCCGTCTGATGAGCTCCGAGACGGACGGCTGGGTGGTCCGCAGTTCGTTCGCGGCGGCGGAGAACGTGCCCAGGCGCGCCGAGGCGAGGAAGGCGCGGAGCTGGTTGAGGGTGATCGCGGCGACGGTCGGGGAGGACATGTCGACATCGTGCCATAGGGCGACCCTATGCGAGGTCGAGGAAAAGTCGGGGTTGTCCTGGGTCAAGCGCTGCTTCAGGCTCTGCTGTATGAAATTGAGCCACCGCTTCACCACCGATTTCGCCAACCGCTTCACCCTGCTCAAGGCTCCTGCCGTCGACGCGCCGCCCGCCCAGCGTGACCCCGAGGTGATCGAGACCGTCAGCCGCATGCTGTCGGACATAGAGCGCCACGGCGTGGACGCGATCCGCCGGTACGCGCGCTCCCTCGACGGCCAGCCCGACGGCGCGGTCGAGCTGGACGCGGCACAGGTGGCCCGGAGCGGGGACCGGCTGCCGAAGGAGCTGCGGGCGGCGATCGAGCTCGGCGCCGAGCGCACGCAGCGCTTCGCCGGGCTCCAGCGCGCCCACCTGTCGGACTTCGAGGAGGAGATCGCTCCCGGCCTGGTCGTGGGCCAGCGGTACGTGCCGGTGGGAGCCGTGGGCGCGTACCTGCCGGCCGGCCGCTTCCCGCTCACCGCGAGCGCCTTCATGACCGTCGGGGTCGCCAAGGCCGCGGGCGTCCCGACCGTCGTAGGGTGCACCCCGCCCCAGCCGGACGGCCGCGCCAACGACGCCGTGACCTACGCCGCCCACTTGTCCGGCATCGACCACCTCTACGTCCTGGGAGGCGTGCAGGCCCTGGCGGCCATGGCCTTCGGCCTCCTGGACCGGCCGCCCGTCGACATGATCGTGGGCGCCGGCAACGCCTACGTGGCCGAGGCCAAGCGCCAACTGTTCGGCACGGTCGCCATCGACCTGCTCGCGGGCCCGTCCGAGGTCGCCGTCATCGCCGACGAGACCGCCGACGCCGAGGCGGTCGCGGCGGATCTGCTCGGCCAGGCCGAGCACGGTCCCACGTCGCCGGCCGCTCTGGTCACCACCTCCGAGCGCCTGGGACGGGACGTCGTCGCCGCCGTCGACCGGCAGCTCTCGGCCCTGGCCACCCGGGACATCTGCGGCCCGGCCTGGCGCGACTACGGGTCCGTCATCCTGGTGGACAGCCGGGAGGACGCCGTCGCGGTCATGGACGAGCTCGCCCCGGAGCACCTGGAGGTGCACACGGGCGAGGACGACTGGTACCACGGCGCCCTGCGCAACTACGGCTCACTCTTCCTCGGCCACTGGAGCACGGTGGCCTACTCGGACAAGGGCATGGCCGGCACGAACCACACCCTGCCGACCGCGGGTGGCGCCAAGCACAGTGCCGGGCTGTCCGTCTCCCGCTACCTCAAGCCGCTCACGTACCAGCGCATCGCCCGTGCGGCCACGCCGCTGCTGGCCGAGGCGGTGGAGGTGATCTCCGCCAGCGAGGGCATGGCGGCCCACCAGGCCACGGCAACCCTGCGGCTGCGCACCTACGCGGGCTGACACGGGTGCAGTAGCCACAGCATTCTCCCGACCCAGCAGTCAGCAGCCCTTACGATCCGCCGATCAGCACAGAGAACCGGTGCACGATATGAAATCGCTACGACGCGAAGGCGCAGGCCCGCCCCGCTCCGCCGCGGGCGCCGCCGCGGCCGTCGCGCTGGCCACCCTCCTCGCCTGCGCCGCCTGCAGTCCGCCCGGGGCGGGCAAGGGGACCGCCGCAGGCGACATGGTCGCCGTCACCGACCCCGTGACCGCCCGACAGGTCGCCGCCCTCGGCGACGTCACCTTGCGGATGTGGGCGGACCAGGCGGAGAAGCCGCTGATGAGATCGGTGGTGCCGGCGTTCGAGAAGCAGTATCCGAACGTCAAGGTCGACATCACCTACAAGAGCTTCGACGACCTGATCGCCACCGTCGTCAACGCGGCGTCCGGCACCAACCCGCCCGACCTGTTCGAGGGCAACATCGGCTACGCGGTCGACGGGGCGCTGGTCAAGGCGAAGCTGGTGCGCCCCCTGGACGACGTCGCGGCCGCCTACGGCTGGATCACGGGCACCGGCGCGAGCACCCTCGCCCCTGCCCGCTGGAACGGCTCAGGCACCGCCTTCGGCAGCGGCAACCTCTACGGCATGTCGCCCATCAGCGAGGTCCAGGGCATCTACTACAACAAGGCCCAGCTGGAAGAACTCGGCCTGAAGCCACCGCGGTCCCTCGCCGACCTCGAGAAGGACCTGCCAGTGGTCAAGAAGGCCGGCAAGCAGCCGATCATGCTGGGCAACAGCGACCAGTACGCGGCCACCCACATCTTCTCCGACCTGGCCGTCACCGAGCAGACACCGGCCTCGATCCGGGACTGGATCGGCGGCAAGGCGGGCACCACGTTCGTCACAAAGGGCAACGCCAAGGCGGCCCGGACGATGGCCGACTGGGCGAAGAAGGGCTACTTCGGCTCCGGCTACGACGGCTTGAGCAACGAGGACGCCATCAGCCGGTTCGCCAAGGGCACGGGCGTCTTCTTCGTCGGCGGCTCGTGGAACGGGGCCACGCTCGACCCGGCGAAGTTCGGCTTCGGCGCGCTGACCACCGGCGGCGCGGGAGCCACCGCCTCGCCGTGGCACATCTCCGCCTCCTCCAAGGTCACGCCCGCCGCGGTCGCCTTCCTCGCCGCCCTGCACACCCCGAAGGCCGGTCAGGTGATCCTCGACACCGGGCGGCTGCCCGTCGTCACCGACGGCGTGAAGGGCACCAACAGCCTGCAGACCCAGACCCTCGACGCCCTCAAGCGCACGATCGCCGCGGGCACCCAGGTCGGCTACTACGACTGGACCGCCTCCGACATGCTCAACGTCATGGGCGGCAAACTCCAGGAGGTCATGGCCGGGCGCACCGGCGACACACAGTTCCTGAAGGCCGTCCAGGAGTCCTGGCTCAAGGCGAGGCAGGCGCAATGACCACCGCGGCCACCACCCCGAAGCAGGGCGCCACCGCCCCGACACCAGCGGCCCGCACCGACCGCACCCACGGCCCCCGCCGCCCCTCCCTCCGGTCCTACCTCTCCTCCCGGTCCTGGTCCTCGCTGCTGTACGTGGCACCCGCACTCGCGTTCTTCGCCGTCTTCGTCCTGTACCCGATCGGCATCTCCGTCTGGTACTCCTTCTACGCCTACGACGGCCTGACACAGGGCACGCCGGTCGGCTGGGACAACTACACGGCCGTCTTCACCGACAGCGAGCTGCGCGCCGCGCTGCTGCACTCCCTGGTCCTGCTGTTCTTCTACGCCGTCCTGCCGGTCTGCGTCGGCCTGCTGCTGGCCGGGGCCATGTCCCGGATCCGGGTGTACGGACTGACGGTGTTCCGGGCGGTGCTGTTCCTGCCGCAGATCCTGTCCAGCGTCGTCGTCGCCGTCGCCTGGCGGAACCTGCTCGCCGTCGACGGACCGGTCAACACGGTCCTCAAGGCCGTGGGGCTGGGCCGGTTCGCCACGAGCTGGCTGGGCGACTTCGACACGGCCCTTCCGTCGATCGGCGTGATCGGGGCCTGGGTCGAGTACGGGCTGTGCATGGTGCTCTTCCTCAGCGGCATCGTCGCCATCGACCGCTCCACCTACGAGGCGGCCCGCCTGGACGGCGCCGGGCCCGTACGGGAGTTCTTCGCGATCACCCTGCCCGCGCTGCGCCCGCAGATCTCGATCGCGCTGATCCTCACCGTCACCTTCGCGCTGCGCAACTTCGACCTCATCTGGAACACCACCCGGGGCGGCCCCGGCACCACCACGACCGTGCCGAGCCTGTACGTCTACCAGGACGCGTTCCAGAACCGCATGCTCGGCCGGGCCTCCGCGCTGGCCATCGTGCTGACCGTGGTGATCCTCGCCGTCGTCACCGTCGTACAGCTCGCGCTGCGGGAACGCGAGCGCCCGCTCCGCCGTTTCGCGAGCCCGGGCAGGAAGGTGCAGTCATGAGAATCGCCCGCAGCGAGAGCGTCGCCACCCACGCGCTGCTCGTCCTGGCGTCCGTCGTCGCCGTCTTCCCCCTGGTGTCGATCATCGTCTCGTCCCTGCACGGGGTGGCCGGCTCGGGCGGGGTGTCCTTGGCGAGCTACTCCACGGCCTGGACGCAGGGCCGGTTCGGGCCCGCGCTGCTGTCGAGCGCGCTGGTGGCCGTCACCGTCGTGGTGGTCACCGTGGTGCTCGCCGCCCTGGCCGGTTACGCGCTGGCCACCATGCGGGTGCCCGGCGGCCGGATCATCGTCGGCCTGCTGCTCGTGGGCCTGGTCCTGCCCTACGAGGTGACGGTCCTGCCCCTGTACGAGCTGCTCACCGGATGGCATCTCGTCGACACCTACGGGGCGTTGATCCTGCCGCAGATCGCCCTGTCCGTCCCGCTGGGCGTGTTGTGGATGCGGTCGTTCTTCGCGTCCGTCCCGGTGGAGCTGCTGGAGGCGGCCCGCATCGACGGCACGAGCCGGCTGCAGAGCCTGCGCCTGGTCGTCCTGCCCATCGCCGGGCCCGCCCTCACCACGCTGAGCACGGTCCTGTTCCTGTTCACCTGGAACGAGTTCCTGCTGGCGCTCATCCTCGTGCCCGACAACGCCTCGGTGCAGACCGTGCCGCTCGCGCTGTCCTTCTTCTCCGGCGCCGCCCGTTCCAGCGACCCGGCGGTCACCGCGGCCGCCGCCGTCCTGGTCGCCCTGCCGGTGCTGCTGGCGTACGTCTTCCTCCAGCGGCGCCTGATCAGCGGCCTGACCGAAGGAGCCGTCAAGTGACCATGCCCCTGCTGCCCGAGGACACCGGCGTCGCCCGTGTCGTGTGCGAACAACTGACCCCTGAGGTAGGGGAGTTGGCCCGTAACAAGGAGCTGGCCCTCGATGCCGTGCGGCGTGCCCTGGCCGACCGCGCCGACATCGTCGTCCTGCCCGAACTGACCACCTCCGGCTACGTCTTCGCCGACGCCGACGAGGCCCGGCGTACGGCGATCACCGCCGACGACGCCTTCTTCACCGACCTCGGCGACCTCCTGGCCGGCACCCGTACCGTCGTGGTGCTGGGCTTCTGCGAGGACGGCGGCCCGGTGCTGTACAACAGCGCCGCCGTCGTCGACGCGAGCGGAGTGCGCGCCGTCTACCGCAAGACCCATCTGTGGGACCGCGAGACGCTGTTCTTCACCCCCGGCGAGCGCATGGCGCCGGTCGTCACCACCCCGCACGGCCGCATCGGCGTCCTGATCTGCTACGACCTGGAGTTCCCCGAGATGCCCCGCCGACTGGCCACGGCGGGCGCCGACCTCATCGCCGTACCGACCAACTGGCCCCTGGAGGAGCGCCCCGCCGACGAACGCCCCGCCGAGATCATCCAGGCGCAGGCCGCCGCACGGGCCAACGGCCTCTACATCGCCTGCGCGGACCGCGCGGGCACAGAGCGCGGACAGGCCTGGACGCAGGGCACGGCCGTCATCAACCAGTACGGCTGGATCACCGCCGCGGCCGGCGACGAGCGGCCCCGGGTCGTCGCCGACCTCTTCCTCCACCTCTCGCGGGAGAAGATCCTCTCCCCGCACAACGACCTGCTCGGCGACCGCCGCACCGACCTCTACGCCCAGGAGAGCCCCCAGCTATGACGTCCGCCGACACCGCACCGCCCGCGCCCGCCCACCTCGCCGCGGACGACGACTGGTGGCGCACCGCCGTCATCTACCAGATCTACCCGCGCTCCTTCGCCGACAGCGACGGCGACGGCACCGGCGATCTGCCCGGCATCACCGCACGCCTCGACCACCTCGCCGACCTCGGCGTGGACGCCCTGTGGCTGTCGCCGTTCTACCCCTCGCCGCAGCGCGACGGCGGCTACGACGTCGCCGACTACCGCGCGGTCGACCCCCGTTACGGCACCCTCGCCGACTTCGACGCCCTGCTGGCCCGGGCCCACACCCTGGGCATCCGCGTCGTCGTCGACCTCGTACCCAACCACTGCTCCAGCGAACACACCGCGTTCCGGGCCGCGTTGGCGGCGGCCCCGGGCAGCCCGGAGCGGGACCTGTTCCACTTCCGCGACGGCCGCGGCCCGGACGGGGGCCTGCCGCCCAACGACTGGACGTCGATGTTCGAAGGGCCGGCCTGGACGCGGGTCACCGAGGCCGACGGCCGCCCCGGGCAGTGGTACCTGCACCTGTTCGACCCCGGCCAGCCCGACTGGAACTGGGACAACCCCGCCGTCCGCGCGGACTTCGAGACGACGCTGCGGTTCTGGCTCGACCGGGGCGTCGACGGCTTCCGGGTCGACGTCTGCGACGCCCTCGTCAAAGCCGACGGCCTGCCCGACTGGCCCCACCCGACCCACGGGGTCATCGAACCGGTCGACGGCGTCATGCCCCCCATGTGGGACCAGGAGGGCATCCACGACATCTTCCGCGCCTGGCGCAAGCTGCTGGACTCCTACGACGGCCACCGCATCCTGTGCGCCGAGGCCTGGCTCCCGCCCGAGCGCGCCGCCCGCATCATCCGCCCCGACGAGATGCACCAGGCCTTCAACTTCCGCTTCCTGGAGACTCCTTGGGAGCTAGACGCCCTGCGTGCCGTGATCGACGAGTCCCTGACGGCCAACGAAGCGGTCGGCGCGCCCACCACCTGGGTCCTGTCCAACCACGACGTCATGCGCCACGCCAGCCGCTTCGGCTACGACGGGCCCGTCGCCCTGGAGCACGGCGTCGGAGCCGACGACCCCCAGCCCGACCGCGCGGCGGGCCTGCGCCGGGCCCGAGCGGCGACCGCACTCATGCTTGCCCTGCCCGGCTCCGCCTACCTCTACCAGGGCGAGGAACTCGGCCTCCCCGAGGCGACCGACCTGCCGGACTCCGCCCGACAGGACCCGGTGTGGGAACGCTCCGGCCACCGCATCCGCGGCCGGGACGGCTGCCGCGTACCACTGCCGTGGACCAGCCAGGGCCCTTCGTTCGGCTTCAGCGACACCCCCGACACGTGGCTCCCGCAGCCCTCCTACTACGGCACCTACGCAGCTGAGTTGCAGCGCGACGACCCCGACTCCACCCTCCACCTCTACCGCGGCCTGCTGCGCCTGCGCCGCCACCACAGGCTGGGAACAGGGGAGTTGCGTTGGCTGTCGTCCCCGGACGGCGTCCTGCACTTCACCAACGGCGCGGTCGAGGTGATGACCAACCTCGGTCCCCACCCGGTCCCACTGCCCCCTTCCCGCCACCTCGTGATCGCCTCCGCCGCGGTGACGGATCATGTGGCACCGGACACGACGGTGTGGCTCGTGCGGGACTGATGCGGGTCAGTCGGCGGCCGTTCTCGAACATGTGCAGCGTGGTGCTGAAGTAGCAGGCGCTGTATAAGAGTTGGGAAGAACGGGGTGCCGGGGGCGGGGGAGACCCAGATGCGTGCGATGCGTGGTGGGATGTACGTGGCTCTGGCGTTGACAATCCTCTCGGGGACGTCGTGCACGGCCGACGGGCGCAGCAGTGAAGCGCGGGCCTTCGAGGAGGCGCTTCGGCCGCTGCGTCAGGCGAAGTCGTTCAGGATGGCGGGGGAGTTGCGCAGCCCGGACGGGGCGCAGGTGAGGTTCGCTGCCCGCCTCGACGGCCGCGGCGCCTGCACGGGGACGGTGGGAGGCGCGGAGAGTCTCCTGATCGGCAAGCAGGTGTGGACACGCTGGTCAGACAGTGCCCTGCCCGCTGCCGTGAGCAGGCTTGCCGGGGACGAGCAGGTCACGGAGTTCGATCCCGCTGCGGATCCGGCCGAGGACACGCGGTGGGCCGCGGAGAAGCTGCTGCGGGGCACGTACATG
Source organism: Streptomyces sp. NRRL B-24085 (assembly GCF_001282115.1). Lineage (GTDB taxonomy): Bacteria > Actinomycetota > Actinomycetes > Streptomycetales > Streptomycetaceae > Streptomyces. The sequence goes on from NZ_LJBR01000154.1 coordinate 76,698, forward strand.
GTGACGGACTTGCCGGGCGCCGTGGCGGAGACGGAGGGCATCGCGCCGGTCTGCCAGACAGGACTGTTGCTGGCGGAAGCCTCTTCGGGCGCCGGTGAAGTGACCTCCGGCCCCGTGACGGTGCTCGACGGTGAGCGACTGCGTCCCCTCTCCAGGACCACGGGTCCGGTGACCGTCCGGGTCCACGTGCCGGCGCAGGGCAGTCCGGAAGCACGGCTTGCCGAGTACCGGGTGGAGGGAGGCAGGTCTCTCTCAATACGGTTCAGCGATCTCGGCAAGCCCGTCACCGTCCGCCGGCCGGACGGCGAGCAGACCATCGCGTCCAGGGATGTGCTGGCGGTCCTCGACCGGGGTGGCTCCTGACGGGCACGCCCAGGACGCCCACGGCCGTGGTGACCGCCCCTGTCGGCACCGTCGTCCTGCGATCGAACAGCGTGACCACGCTCTGCGGTGCTTCCCGGCCGAAGAACATCTCCAGGTTTCGCGCTGAGCGGCCGGCCGCGTCGCTACTGCGCAGGAAAAGCCGACATCTGTGCCGTGACGCCGTCGGTCAACTGCTTCACGGCGGTCGACGACAGGACCCGTTCCGCAGTCGTCACGTTGCGCACCGCGGCCACGATCTGATGCGGCGGGGCGTGCTTGAGGACGTAGCGGCTGCCCCGCCCGGACAACTGGAAGAGCCTGGCGCAACGTGACGTCCGCTGCACCAGACCCTTCGGCGCTGTTGTCGTACGGCTCAGACGGCGACGCGACCGCCGTCGACGGGGACGATCGCGCCGTGCACGAAGCTCGCCGCTTCACTTGCCAGGAAGGTGATCACGGAGGCGACCTCCTCCGGGCTCGCCGGGCGGCCCGCGGGCGCCTGGGCGGCGAGCCCGCCCAGGTCGTCGCCCATGCCTGCCGTCCCCTCGGTACGGGTCGGTCCGACCCCGACGGCGTTGACCCGCACGCCCTGAGGGCCGTACTCGGCCGCCCACGACTTCGTCAGCAGATTCACGGCGGCCTTGCTCGACCCGTAGAGGGCCATGCCCGCCATCCCGAAGTCGGCCACCATCGTGCTCACGTTGACGACGGCACCACGGCCGCGCTCCGCCATGGCCGGAGCGAGCTCGGCCACCAGGTAGTACGGGGCCTTCACGTTCAGCGCGTACACCGCATCGAACTGCGCCTCCTCGGTGTCGGCGGTCGGGCCGAACGGGTAGATGCCGGCGTTGTTGACCAGGATGTCGACCGCGCCGCCGATGTCCGTTGCGCGCTGCGCGAGATCGCGTGCCGCCGCCACCGTCGTCAGGTCCGCGGCGAGGAAGTCGGCCTTGCCCCCGCGCGCCCGGATGGCGGCGGCCACGGACTCACCACGAGCCGCGTCCCGTCCCGCGACCAGCACGTGTGCGCCACGCTCGGCGAGGGCGGCCGCCGTCGCCGCTCCGATGCCGCTGGTGGCGCCGGTGACCAGGGCGACGCTGCCGGAAAGGTAGGAAGAATTCACGGTAAGCACTCCATCGAAAAGTCGGGTTGCGTGCCACAATGTACGCATCATTTCCGCGGAGTGCATTCGATCGCTGCCCCTTTCGATGTCTCCCAATGTGCCGATCATTGCTCTTGGAGAACGTCATCGGCGTCGCGAATATCCACATATGAGCAGGTCAACGGCTTGCAGTCGATTCTGGGCCGCAATTCCGGAGGGAAGTGGCAATCGAATTCACTGATGGCGGCGACCGCTTATTCATATAGCGGGAGCAGGTTGAATCCGAAGTGCAGAGCGCGTCGAATCCTGCCTCAGTGGAGGTCTGCCGTCGGAAGTCCTGTGATGAAGGCGGCCAGGTCGCGCCGTCGGGAGTGGGTCGGCCAGGCGACCCAGGTGCGGCGGACCAGCGGATGCCGGTGCAGTGGCTTCCACACCACGTTCTCGGGCAGCGGCTGGGACCAGCGGGGCGGCGCCAGGGCGAAGGCCTTCTCGGTGCCGACGGCTGCCAGCTTGACCTCGGCGATCAACGACTGATCGTGCGGCGGCTCAGGTCCCAGGTCGAGGCCGAAACTGCGCAGCACCGAGGTCACTTCGTCGTACCACGCCGGACTGCCGGAGCGGGGAAAGCTCACCCACTCCAGGCCACGGAGGGTCTCCAGGCGCACCCCCTCGTCGTCCGCCAGCTCGGCGGCGACGCTCGCGGCCAGCAGCACACCCAGCTTCTCCGTGACGACCAGCATGGCGTCCAGGTCGGGGTCCGCAGGAGGTTCCCGGAGCAGACCGATGTCGAGGTCACCGGCGCGCAAGGCCTTCAACTGGGCGGCCGATGAGAGGTGGCGGGCCTGCACGCGTGTGCCGGGGCAGGAGGCCGCCACCTGTTCCATGGCCGGCTGGAGCAGGTCGGACGGGAGTTCCAAGGGGATGCCGATGCGCAGCAGCCCGCATCCCGGGCTCGTCAGGCTCGCCATGGTCCGCATGGCCTGGTCGTGGCGGGCGATCACCGCGCGGGCCTCCGCCAGCAGGGTCTCGCCCTCCTCGGTGGGACGGACGCCGGTGTTGGTGCGGATCAGCAGCTTCAGCCCGAGTTGCCGCTCAAGGCCGCTCACCGTCTGTGACAGCGCCGACTGGCTCATGTGCAGTCGGCGGGCGGCGGCGGACATGCCGCCCTCCTCGGCGACCGCCACGAAGGTTCGCAGTTCCCGCAGTTCCATCTCTCCATCCCAGCACACGGTCCACCGACCGGGCATCCGCCGGCCAGAAGGTGCGCCGATGGCCGCGTTCGCCCCCGGCGATGGCGGCTGTCCCGCAGTGAACCGTGCCTTCGACCGCAGTGGTCAGCCGGAGGGACCGTACCGGTGGCACCCCTGTGAGGGGGCCCTGCCCGGCGTACCCGAGATCCGACCGTCGGCGGGACCGGCCTGCTCCGGGTCACGCTGCTGCTCCGCCTGCGGGAACCGCTCGACGGCGCGCCATCGTCCTCGCCGCCGACCCGGCAGGGCCCGCTCGACCTGCCCGCCTGGTGCCACGCCGGCAACTAACTCGGCTGGGCCAACCTCCTGTAGGGGTGCGAGGCCTGTTCGATGAGGCGCTGGAGGTACAGCCCGCGTGCCGCGTCGAGTTCGCCGGGTCGGCCGGTGCGTACCGCTGTGGCGAAGGCGCGGCGCAGGACGGGCCAGCACTCCTCGTGGTCGATGTCTGCCGTGTCGTAGGCCAAGGGCTGCTGTGCTCCATAGAGTTCGACGCGGGTGACGGCCCGGGGGACCGCGACCGCGCCGGAGAGGGACGCCTGGCTGACCACGCCGTTCTCGTGCTCACAGGTGAGTTCGATCCAGCGACGCGAATCCCCGGTGCCGCGCACGGTGTGGATGGGGCCGACGGCGGCGTCGAGGAGGTCGAGGAGATGCGGGCCCAGATCGAGCAGGGCGCCGTGTTCCAGGCGCCAGCCGGTGGCGAACTCCCCACCGAGGAAGGCACCGTGCAGGTAGCAGGAGCGTGCGCCCGTGACGGGGAAGGTGCGAGCGGCCCGGAGGAAGGCCTCGGTGGCCGGGTGGAAACGCTTGGTCAGCACCAGTTGGGAGACGACCCCTGCTTCCTGCACGGCTTCGGCGACGCGCTCGGCGGCGGCCAGGTCGGGGCCCAGGGGCTTCTCCAGGAGCAGGGCCTTGCCCGCCTGGGCGGCCCGTAGCGCGAGTTCGGCCTGAACGGCTGGTGGCACGGCGAAGGCGACGGCCTCACAGCGGTCGAGGAGGTCGTCGTAGGAGGCGGCGACGTGTGCGCGGTAGGGGGCCGCGGTCTCCTGCGCGGCCTCGGGACGGCGGGCCCACACGGCGGCGAGGCGGGTCTCAGGTCCGGCGGCGAGCATGCGGGCGTGCATGGCGCGCGCCCAGGGCCCGGCGCCCACGAGGCCGACCTCGACGGGTTTGTGCGTCCAGGAAGTGGCGGGGGTGGTCACGAGGTGTCCTGTCTGTGCTCAGGTCCGCGCACGGGCGGCCTGGTGATGCTCGGATGGTGCGGTGAAGGGGCGTTCACGGGGCGAGGGCGGCCAGGCGGGAGTCGGCGCGGGCGGCGGAGTAGAGGATCTCCACGACCATGGCGGCCGCCCCGATGACGCCCGCGTGGTCGCCCAGCCGTGAGGTGACGACCTGGAGGTTGGCGGTCGCGCGAGGGAAGGCCCGCTGGTAGAGCAGTTCGCGGACGCCGGTCATGAAGGGCGCCCCGGAGAGTTCACCGGCGATCATGAGCACTCCGGGATTGAGCAGGCTGACCACGGTGACGAGGACCTCCCCGGCCCGTCGTCCCGCCTCGCGGGCCAGCCGGATGGCGTCCGGCTGGCCTTCGGCGAGCAGTCGTTTGACGTCGGAAGCCGATGCCGCTGCGATGCCCAGGGCCGACAGGTGTCCGGCGATCGCGCGGCCGCTGGCCACCGCGGCCAGGCAGCCGTGCGAACCGCACATGCAGAGTGCGTCGGGCCGGTCGTGCAGGCGGATGTGGCCGATGTCGCCCGCTCCGCCGTCTATGCCGCGGTACACCTGGTCGCCTACGACGACGCCGGCGCCGATGCCGGTGGACACCTTGACGAGCACGAACGCCGTGCAGTCGCGGTGGTTGGCCTGGTGCTCGGCGAGCGCCATGAGATTGGCGTCGTTGTCGACGAAGACGGGGACCGGGCCGCTCTCCATGCTGGGGCCGACGTGCTCGGCGTAGGCCTTCTGCAGCCGCTCCCGGACGGGGTACTGGTCCCAGCCGGGCATGATCGGCGGCTGGACGACACGGCCGGTGGCCCACTCGACGGGGCCGGGGACGGAGACGCCGATGCCGCAGATGTGCCCGGCGTCCACCCCGGCCGCGGTGATCAGCTCCGGAAACCAGCCGGCCAGTTTGTCCAGTACGTCGTCGGGGCCGTCACTGATGAGCATCGGCCCGGTCTGCTCGGCGAGTATCGTGCCGGCGAGGTCGAGGACGGCGGCCCGGGCATGCCGGGTCTCCAGGTCGACGGCGATGACGGCGGCGTGGGACGGGTCGAAGACGATCTTCTGGGAGGGGCGGCCGCCGGTGGAGGAGCCGGTGGTGTGCTTGAGCCACCCCGCGCGGTTGAGGACGTCCAGACGCTGGCCGATGGTCGATCGCGACAACTTGGTGACCTGCAGCAGGTCGGCGCGGGTGTTGGCGCGTCCGCTGCGGATGAGTTGCAGCACCTCTCCCGCACTGACCTGATTCGCTGGCAGCAATTGGTCCCCCGTGTTCTCAGCTCTTGTCGGCACCACTGGTCAAACCTTCGGTGAGCAGGCGTTCGGCCGCGAAGAACAGGAGTACCACGGGAATCGTCAGCACCACGGAACCGGCCATCAGGACGGTCTTGGGCACCTCGACGCCGTTGGACAACTGGGCGAGGCCCAGCGAGACGGTCCACTTGTCGGGGTCCGCGGCCAGGAAGAGCAGCGCGAAGAGGAACTCGTTCCAGGCGATCATGAAGACGTACAGGCCGGTGGCCATGAGGGAGGGCAGGGCCAGCGGAAGGATCACCTTGCGCACCGTCTGCAGGCGGCTGCAACCGTCGAGTGCCGCAGCCTCCTCGATGGAGTAGGGGATGGTGACGAGGTAGTTCTTCAGCATGTAGATCGACACCGGCACGGTCTGGGCGACGTAGACGATGGCGAGTCCGACCAGGCTGGAGGACAGGTGCAGCTTGGCGAAGATGACGAACAGCGGGACGGCCAGCAGGGTCGCCGGGAAGAGGTAGACGGCCAGGAAGAGCGCGCTGACCTGGCGGTGGCCGAAGAACTTCAGGCGGCTGACCGCGTAGGCGCCGGGCACCGCGGCCAGCAGGGTCAGGGCGACCGTGCCGAGCGACACCAGCGCGGAGTTGAGCAGGAACTTCACGAAGCCCTGGCCGCCGTCGTCGGTGGAGCGCAGCACGTCGCGATAGGTGGTCAGGGTGAAGTCCTTCGCCGACAGCCACAGCGACCCGGGGTCGAGCAGCAGGGCGTCGATGGGCTTCAGCGACAGCAGCAGCATGTAGTAGAAGGGCAGGAGGGTGATCACCGCGAGGAAGGCGATGACGATCCAGCGCAGTACGCCGAAGAGGCGGTCCTCGAACTGAGCGCGGGTCATCACGACTCCTCCTGAACCTTGTTGGCGAAGAACTTGAAGTAGAAGCCCAGAAGGATCATGAGCGAGACAGCGAGGACCAGGGCCTGCGCGGCGGCCGCTCCCACGTCGTAGCGGGCGGTGAGGAAGTCGTAGACGCGTACGGCCGCGACGTCGGTGCCCGCTCCGCCGCCGGTGAGCAGGTAGACGTCGTCGAACTTGTTGAAGGTCATGATGAAGCGCAGCACGCACAGCAGGGCGATGACGGGCATGAGCTGCGGCAGCAGGATGTGGCGGAAGCGCTGCGTGGGAGTGGCGCCGTCGACCAGCGCGGCCTCCTCCAGTCCGTCGGGCACGGCCTGGAGCCGGGCCAGGATGAACAGGAACGCGAAGGGGAAGTAGCGCCAGCACTCGAAGGCGATGACGGTCAGCAGCGCCAGCGGGATGTCGAAGTGCACGCCCAGCAGGTGGACTTCGTACTGGCGGGTGGACAGGAAGGCGATGGGGTCGTCCCAGCCGAACAGGCGGCGTCCCCAGTCGTTGACCACGCCGTACTGCGGGCTGAGGGCGACCTCCCACACGAAGGCGACGGCGACGACGGGCGCGACGTAGGGCAGCAGCATCGCCGCGCGCAGCAGTCCGCGGCCCTTGAACGGCTTGCGCAGGGCGAGCGCGGCGATCAGCCCGAGGACGACGGAGCCGAGGGTGGAGCCGATGGTGTAGATCAGGGTGGTGGTCAGGCTCTGCCAGAAGCCGGCCGAGTCGAAGACCTGGCTGAAGTTATCCAGGGTCCAGTTGCCGAACAGGCCCATGCCCTGGATGTCAACCAGTTTGGCGTGCTGGAAGGCGAGCAGCACGGTCCAGGCGATGGGCAGGATCACCACCACGAGGACCACGACGAACGTGGGGGAGACGAACGCCAGGCCCGCGCGGTTGGCGCGGCGGCTCGCGGTCATCGGGCGGCGGCGCTCGGCGGGCCGGTCCGCGGACCTGGTGCTGGTGTCCCGGCGCTGCGGTGCGCCGGCTGGTGCTGTAGTCATGAAGAGACCTTTGTGACGTGCATGCGGGCGGCTACTGGAGGGACTTCTGCAGGGCGGCGACGTCGTCGTCGGCTTCGTGGGCCGCCTCGGAGGGGGAGATCTGTCCGCTGGTCATCGCGCCGATGGCCTTGGGGACGGGAAGTTCGCCGTTGGTGGCGCCGACGAGGGCGCCCTCGCCCTGGGTGATGCCCCAGCGCCGCATGTGGCTGACGCCGGCGGCGAGCTGGTTGAGCAGGCCGGGCGGGTAGACCTGGTCGAAGGGCTTCTTGGTGTCGACGCCGATCTTGCTGTGCCGCCAGGTGTCCAGGTAGCGACGGGGCTGTGCGGCGGTGCCGTTGCGGACGGGGATCTTGCCCTCGGGCGCCATGCCGAACCACGACTCGTAGCCGGTGCCCATCATGTACTCGATGAACGCGCGCGAGGCCGCGGTCTCGGCGGTCTTCGTGGTCACCCATGAGGTGATCTCGCCGAACTGCGCCGGTTCGGCGGCGTCGGGGCCCTTCATCGCGGTGACGATGCCGCTGTTGTGCGACAGGTACTGCGAGTCCTTCTTGCACTGCGGGCAGCTCGGCAGGGCGTCCTTGCGCAGGCCGGCGAGTTCGTCCAGCAGGAACGAGGACCAGATGATCATCGAGGACTGGCCGGCGAAGTAGGTGGCGCGGGTGGAGTCCACGGTCTGGGTGCCCGGTGCGCCGTAGGTGCGGGCGAGCTCGTCATAGGTGGAGAACGCGGTGCGGCACCGGGAGGAGTCCAGGGCGACCGTGTGCTGGTCGTCGACCAACTGGCAGTCGTTGGCCAGGGCGAGGCTCTCGAAGCTCTGCGAGGTGAAGACGTCGCTCGGGTCGGTGGCCGCGGACATGCCGTAGCGGCCCTTGGTGGTGAGCGCCTTGGCCGCGGCGGTCGCTCTGGCGTAGGTGTCCGGGGCGGGCAGGCCCTTCTCGGCGAGCTGGTCCTTGCGGTAGACCAGCAGTTGCAGCCAGGCGTCGGAGGGCACGCCCAGGCTGGTGGCGCCGTCGGAGGTGAGCTCCAGGGCGTTCGCGTTGAAGGTCTTGCGCCCCAGCTCGCCGATGATGCGGTGGGGGATGTCGGTGTTGAGCAGGCCGTTGCTGTACATCTGCCAGACCTGACCCATCGGGGCGGCGCCGATGACGTCGGGCAGGGTGCCCGAGGCGGCGGCCGACATGATCAGTTGGGGCATCTGGCCCTCGTCGACGCCGACGAGATGGACCTTGATGCCGGTCTTCTTCTCGAACCCCTTGATGATCTTCTCGGTGACCGCGACGCGGTCAGGAAGGTTCTCCTGGGACCAGACGGTGATCTCCCGGTCGGGCTTTCCGGGTCCCGTGCTGCTGGAGCAACTGGTGAGCAGCCCGACTGACAGGGCTGCGGTGATGCCCACCGCGATCACGCTGGATCGCCGGCTCTTGGTGCGCATTGCGTGTCCTCGTTCCGACTTACGTCTACTGCGCAGGCATCTCAGCATCACTTTTGCTTGTTGACAAGACATAAGTTGCGGTTATTGTCGACGCAACCGCACCCGCAACCCTTCCGGAGTCATCCGTGGAACGCGTCGTCCAATTCACCGGCCCTCGCCAGGTGGAGGTAACCGAGCAGGTCAGAGCCGCCCTACCCGCCGGTCACCTCCGAGTCAGCACCCGCTACTCGGGCATCTCGGCCGGTACCGAACTCACGGCCTACCGCGGCACCAATCCTTACCTGACCCGCACCTGGGACCCCGAGGCACGCCTCTTCCGGGACGGCGCGGCGGGCATCGAGTACCCGGTCGCCGGCTGGGGCTACTCCGAGGTCGGCGAGGTCGTCGAGGTCGCCCCCGACCTGGACGGCACCCCCGGCCTGCCCGAGCCGGGCGATCTGGTCTGGGGCATCTGGGGCCACCGCAGCGAGGGCATCGTCCCGGCCGAGCGCATGATCGGCCACACGCTTCCCGCCGGACTCGAACCGCTGGCCGGCGCGTTCGCCCGGGTCGGCGCGATCGCCTACAACGCCGTCCTGGCGGGCGACATCCACGTCGGCGAGGACGTCGCCGTCTTCGGCCAGGGCGTCATCGGACTGCTCACCACCCGCCTGGCCCAGCTCAACGGCGCCCGCGTCACCGCCGTGGACGCCCTCGACGGCCGCCTGGAGACCGCCAAACACCACGGCGCCCAGCAGACCCTCAACGCCCGCACCGACGCTGTGGCCGAACGCATCCGCGAGGCCACCGCAGGCCTCGGCGCCGATCTCGCCATTGAGATCAGCGGGGCTTATCCGGCGCTGCACGAGGCCCTGCGCTCGGTCGCCGTCGGCGGACGCGTCGTGGCCTCCGGCTTCTACCAGGGCGACGGCATCGGCCTGCGGCTGGGCGACGAGTTCCACCACAACCGTGTCCAGCTGATCTGCTCCCAGATCGGCGGCGTCCCCCCGCAGTTGGCCCACCGCTGGACCGTCGAGCGCCTCCAGCAGACCTTCCTGCGCCTGGTGGCCGAGGGACAGATCGACGTCGCGTCCCTCGTCAGCCACGTCGTGCCCGCAGACTCCGCCGCAGACGCCTACGTCCTGCTGGACGAGCGCCCCGCCGAGGCGCTGCAGGTCGTACTGGAATTCTGAAAGTCTCGAAAGGCCCCTCATGCTCAAGACCGCAGCGCAGGAACAACTCCTGCCCGGAGACACCCTGCAAGCCAAATGGGACTTCGCCCAGCAGGCCGGCTACGACGGCATCGAACTGCGCGGCAAGGGCGACCTCCACTTCGCCTCCCGCCTGGACGAACTGCGTCAGGCCCGCAAGGACGGCGTGGTCATGCCCACCGTGTGCGTCGACATGCTGCACTTCTTCGCGGCCTTCGACGCCGGACAGCGCCGTGACGCCCTCACCCAGATGAAGTCCCAGCTCACCGTCATCGCCGAGATCGGCGGTCTCGGCGCGCAGACCCCCGCCTCCTACGGCATGTTCTCGCGCCGCCTGCCGCCCTTCGAACCGCCCCGCAGCGAGGCCGAGGACCGCGAGATCCTCCTCGAAGGCCTCGCGGAACTGGGCGAGCACGCCCGCGCGCAAGGCGTCACCCTCTTCCTCGAGCCGCTCAACCGCTACGAGGACCACATGGTCAACCGGCTGGAGCAGGCCGCGGACCTCATCCGCGCCACCGGCCTGGACTCGGTGCGCATCGGCATCGACAGCTACCACATGAACATCGAGGAGGCCGACCCCGCCGCCGCGATCCTCGCCCATGCCGACGTCATCGGCCACGCCCAGGTCTCCGACTCCAACCGCTTCCAGCCCGGCGCCGGCCACCTCGACTGGCCCGCCTGGCTCGGCGCGCTGCACACCATCGGCTACGACGGCTACCTCGCCCTCGAATGCCGCCTCACCGGCGACCCCGTCGAGGCCGTCCGCTCCGTCCCCGCCTTCCTCAAGAGGTCCGGCGCGTGACGACCCTCCTGAACCGGCCCGCGCCCACCGCCTCCGCAGCCCTGACACTGCGGAGCGGTGCGGCGCGGGTCCTCTTCGACAACTGGACCGGCACCTCCACCGTCCCCTCCCGCACCCTCTACCCCCACCAGTGGAGCTGGGACTCCGCCTTCATCGCCATCGGGCTGCGCCACCTCTCGGTCCGCCGCGCCCAGCAGGAGCTGGAATCCCTGCTCGCCGGACAGTGGACCGACGGACGCATCCCGCACATCGTGTTCAACCCCGCGGTGCCCCATGACGCCTACTTCCCCAGCCCCGACTTCTGGCAGTCCTCCCGGGCCGGCCGCGCGGCCGGCGCACCGGCGGGCCAGGAAACGTCGGGCATCGTCCAGCCCCCCGTGCACGCGCTGGCCGCCTGGCTCGTGCACCAGGCGGATCCCGAGGAATCGCGGCGCCGGGGCTTCCTGGCCCGCGTCCAACCCCGGCTCGCCGCCTGGCACGACTACCTCGTGACCCGACGCGACCTCGGCGGCGCCGGCCTGGCCGCCGTTGTCCACCCCTGGGAACCCGGCATGGACAACAGCCCCTGCTGGGACGCGGCCCTCCAACGAGTCGCACCCGCCCCGCCCGAGACCTTCCAGCGCGCCGACCTGGACCACGGCCACCCCGCCGAGCGACCGACCGACCTGGACTACGGCCGCTACGTCCGCCTCGCCACCGACTACCGGGACGCGGGCTACGACGACGCCACCGCACCCCGCTCCTTCGCGGTGGAGGACCCCACCTTCAACGCTTTGCTCGTCGTCAGCGAACTGGCGCTGGCCGCCCTGACCGAAGAACTGGGCGGGAGGAGCGCACCCCACACGACACGCGCCGCGGAACTGACCCACCGGATGGTGACCCGGCTGTGGGACGAGGACTCCGGCCTGTTCCGCGTGCGCGACCTCCACGACGACACCCTGGTGGACGAACGCAGTGTCACCGGGCTCATCCCGCTCATCGTGCCCGACCTGCCTGACCATGTGGTCGCCGGCCTGCGCCGCACCCTCGACGGGCCGCACTTCAAGGCGCAGGGCACCCGGCTCGTCCCCAGTTACGACCTGATGGCTCCCGCCTTCGACCCCACCCGCTACTGGCGCGGCCCGGCCTGGTTCAACACGGCGTGGCTGATCCACCGCGGCCTGCGGACCCACGGCTACCACCAGGACGCCCACCGCCTGAAGCGCGAGTACCTCACGCAGGCGGGCGCGTCAGGCTTCGCCGAGTACCTCGACCCCGTGACCGGAGCGGCCCGCGGCGCAAGCCGCTTCTCCTGGACCGCCGCCCTCGCCCTCGACCTGCTGCACCACGCTCCCGAGGAGCCCACACCATGACCGCGGCCGACACCAATATCCAACTCGTGCGCGACGCCACGTTCGCCCGGCTGCGCACCGACGGCGGCATCACCGGCACCCACGGCACCGCACCCGACGGGCTCTTCCTGCACGACGGCCGCCACCTCAGCCGCTGGCAGCTCACGGTGGACTCCACCCGCCCCGTCCCCCTGATGCCGGCCACGGCCCAGACGGACGACACCGCCACCAGCGTCCTGACGCCCGCGGGCACCCGCGACAACCCGCCCGCCTACACCGTCTTCCGAAGCCAGACCGTCACCGCCGGCACCCTGACCGAGCATCTGCGTCTCGTCAGCAACCGCCCCGAGCCGGTCACCGCCCGCATCGACCTCACGGTCGACGCCGACTTCGCCGACCTGTTCGAACTGCGTGCCGACGACCGCCACTACACCAAGGCCGACAGCCGACACGAAGTCCATCCCACCAGCGACGGGCTGCTGTTCGACTACCGGCGAGCCGACTGGCACGCCCGCACGGCTCTCACCTGCGACCCGGCCCCCCACGCCCTCGCTCCCGCCGAGGACGCCCCGCAGTCCACCATGCGCACCCTGACCTGGCACATGGAGCTCGACGGCCACGGCGAGGCGGACCTTCACCTCACCGTCCGTGCCCACCCGCCCGGTCTGCCGGACGGTCCCCCAGCAGTGCCGCACCCGCGACGGCGGCCGTCCACGGCGACCGACGACCTCGGCCGCGCCTGCGAACGCGGCCTCGCCGACCTGGACCTGCTGACCATCCCGGTCACCGGCGTCGACGGCGAGCAGGTGCACGTCCCGGCCGCGGGAATCCCGTGGTTCCTCACTCTCTTCGGCCGCGACTCCCTGCTGACGTCGTACTTCCTGCTTCCCTACCGGCCCGGGACCGCCGCCGCGACGCTCAGCGCGCTCGCCGCGACCCAGGGGGAGCGCTACGACGCCTTCAGCGGCGAGCAACCCGGACGCATCGTCCATGAAACCCGTCACGGCGAGCTCGCCCACTTCCGGCAGATCCCCTACGGCCGCTACTACGGCTCCGTCGACTCCACGCCTCTCTTCCTCGTCCTGCTGCACGCCCACTACGAGACAACGGGAGACCGCTCCCTGGCAGTCCGCCTGGAACAGCACGCCCGGCGTGCCGTCGACTGGATGCTCACCGACGGCGGCCTCGACCGGCACGGCTACCTCGTCTACCACCCCGACCCCGACGGACTGATCAACCAGAACTGGAAGGACTCGGACGGCGCCGTCTGCTTCACCGACGGCACCCAGGCCAAGGGGCCCATCGCCGTCTCGGAGGCCCAGGGATACGCCTACGACGCACTCGTACGCACCGCGCGTCTGGCCCGTGACATCTGGCAGGACCCGCGATACGCACAGCGCCTGCGGCAGGCCGCCGACCGGCTGCAAGCCCGCTTCCTCACGGACTTCTGGATGCCCCGGGCCGACTTCCCGGCCCTCGCCCTGGACGGAGACGGCCGACAGGTCGACGTCCTGGCTTCGGACGCCGGGCACCTGCTGTGGTCAGGCATCCTCCCCGAGGACCACGCCCGACGTACGGGCAGGCGCCTCCTGGAACCGGACTTCTTCTCCGGCTGGGCCATCCGCACGCTGGCCGCGGGCCAACGGCGCTACCACCCGCTGTCGTACCACCGCGGCAGTGCCTGGCCCCACGACAACGCCATCATCGCCCTGGGCCTGGCCCGGTACGGACTGGACGCGGAAGTCACCGCCGTCACCGAGGGCCTGGTCGCCGCGGCGACCAGGCACGGCCATCGTCTGCCCGAGGTGATCGCCGGATACGCCCGATCCGCAACCGACGGCCCGGTGCCCTACCCGCACGCGTGCACCCCGCAGGCGTGGGCGGCTGCCACGCCGTTGGCTCTGCGCACGGCTCTCGGGCAGAGCTGATTCAAGACCGATGTCGATCTCCAGACGCTGCCAGACCCCTGAACCCGTCGGAGCCTGACGGTTCATCGACCAGTGCGTGTTCGCACGGGCGGCCCTGCAGCGGAAGGCGCCGATGTCGCGCAGTGCGTGTCAGGCGTCTCCCGCCGCAGCGCGTCGGTGAACAGGACGGGCCCGGGAGGCGGGCGTGGTTCACGCGGTGGTGCAGGCGGTGCCGTTCAGGCTGAAGGCGGAGGGCTTGGTGAAGGTGCCGCTGGAGGTGCCCTGGAGCCCGAAGGTCGCCTGGCTGCCGGCCGCCAGCTCGCTGTTGTGGCTCACGCTGCTCGCCGTGACGGCTCCGGAGGACCCGGAGAGGGTGGCGTTCCAGGCATTGGTGAACTGCTGCCCGGAGGGGAGGGTGAACGCGAGCTTCCAGCCGCTGACAGGGGTGGTGCCGGTGTTGGTGACGGTGACGTCGGCGGTGAAGCCGCCTTGCCAGGCGTTCGTCGCGTAGGCCACCTTGCAGGCCGTCGCGCCACCGGGCGTTCCCGGGCCGGAGGAGCCCTTGTTGACGGTGGAGGAGAACGAGGTGACCGCGAGCCCGGCCCCGTTCTGCCAGGGCTCGAAGCCCGCCTGAATACTCGTCAGGTACCAGTTGTTCTGCGCGAGTCCGCGGGAGACGGCCTGCCGGACGAAGTCCATGACGTCGAAGTTCCAGCTCGCCATCGCCGACGGCGCGACGAACGACAGCACGTCGTTCGAGCCGTTGTTGCCGGACCACACCTGCCAGTTGCGGCCGCCCACGGTGGCGTTGCCGACGAGGGAGCCGACGGGCTGGACGGATCCGACCTTGTTGAACCAGATCATGATCTCGGTCCGGTTCACTCCGTCGGTGCGGGGCGTCGGGTCGAGCCAGATGTCGTACGCGGCGTCGTACACCGCGTTGTTGACGTAGCTGAACGAGATGCTGGAGGGCGCACTGGAGATGGTGCTGAGCTGGGCCGGAAGGTTGGTGCCGGGGGAGCAGTTGGTGTAGTGGCAGCCGTTGAAGATGGACGGGTACGACTTCGGGGCGCCGTTCGTGGGGACGGATCCGTCGGCCTGGGTGATCCTGAATCCCGAGTCGTTCACGCTGATGCACTGGGTGGCGCTGGTGCCCCAGCGGTTGTTCTGGACCACGTAGCGGCCCTGGATGGTCGTCGAGCCGTAGGTCTCGCAGATCGTGGTGTCTGCCTGCGCTCCGGAGGCGCTGGTCAGAAGCGCGGCGAGCGAGACGAGCAGGGTGAGCAGCACGCCGAGTGTGCCCCGCGCGCCGCGCGCGTGGTGCGTTGAAGGTCGCATGCGGATCCTCTTCGGAGGGGTGGGGGGATGGGGGAGCGCTCCCACAGTCGGATTGGGAGCGCTCCCATTCCCTCGGGTCGGCACGGACACTAGAGTCGGTTCAGGTTCATGACAAGAGTGTCGGCGTGAAGTCGGTGAATTGATTCGGAGAGCGCAGTTCAGAGGCGCACACACCGCTCGGTGCGCCGATATTGGGAGCGCTCCCCGAAACTTTCGCCCAGCGACGATCAGGTGGACTCGCGCGATCAGGTGGACTCGCGCGCCACCAGCTCCGTACGGAGGATGACGTGCCGCCAGGCCACGGCACCCTCCTCCATCTCCTCCAGGAGCAGCCGGACCATGGCCCGCCCGATCGCCTCGATCGGCTGACGCACCGTGGTCAGCCGGGGCGTGGTCTGCTGGGCCAGCGGGAAGTCGTCGAAACCGATCACGGCGACGTCCTCGGGCACCCGGCGTCCGGCCGCGTGCAGCGTCTCCAGGGCTCCCGCGGCCGTCGTGTCCGACGCGGCGAGAACCCCGTCGATCTCCGGATGCCGTCGGAGGAGTTCGGCCATGGCGCGGCGTCCGCTCTCCGCGGTGAAGTCGCCCTCGGCGACGAGGGTCTGCTTGCCCTCCACGCCCGCCAGCGCCAAAGCCTCCTGGTAGCCGCGCACTCGGCACTGCGTCACGTACATGTCGGTCGGCCCGGTGATGGTGGCGATCGCTCTGCGACCTCGCTGGAGCAGGTGGGAGACGGCGCTGCGGGCTCCGCCGACGTTGTCCACGTCGACGTAACTGACGTATTCGTCGCCGGAGCGGCGCCCCAGCAGCACGGTCGGCAGCCGGGCCTCGGCAAGCATGTCCGGCAGGGGATCGCCGGCGTGCACGGAGATCAGCAGGACGCCGTCGACCCGGCCGCCGCGCGCGTACTCGAGGAAACGCTGCCGCTCGGCGTCCGAGCGCACCAGGGTCAGCAGCAGTTGCATGCCGGTGTCGGACAGTGCGTCCCCGAGCGAGCTGACGATTTCGGAGAAGAAGGGCTCCGCGAACTGCCGCCAGTCCGGTTCCGTCATGACCAGGGCAACGGCGTCGGCCCCTCTCCCGGCCAGGGAGCGGGCGGCGAGGTTGGGTACGTAGCCCAGTTCCTCGATGGCCCGCTGCACCGTCCGGCGTGTCGACTCCTTCACGCCTGCGGCGTTGTTGATGACGCGGGAGACCGTGCCCCGTCCCACCCCGGCGTGGGCGGCCACCTCCTCCAACGTCGGCGTCCCCGGGCGCCGTTTACCCATGACCACCTCCCCCACGAGATCACCGATCTTACGGGGGTGCAGGCGTCGAGCACACGACTTTGCCGGGGGCAACGGACACGTCGAACGGATCGGCGCCGGCTTCAACGGCCGCTCGGTTGCGCTCCGGCCGAACTCGCCGTATTCGTCGCAGGGATGGCGGGCGGGACGGGGAC
>NZ_LJBR01000155.1 GCF_001282115.1 Streptomyces sp. NRRL B-24085
GCCCTCGCGGCCGGGCCGGTCGTGCTCGACGGCGGCATGTCCAACCAGTTGGAGTCCGCCGGGCACGATCTGAGCGACGAACTGTGGTCGGCACGGCTGCTCGCGGAGCGGCCCGAGGCGATCACCGAGGCGCATCTCGCCTACTACGAGGCGGGCGCGGACGTGGCGATCACGTCCAGCTACCAGGCCACCTTCGAGGGGTTCGCCAAGCGCGGGATCGGGCGCGAGCGGGCCACCGAACTCCTGGGACTGAGCGTCGAGTTGGCCCGGGAGGCCACCCGGCAGGCGTCGGCGGAGGGGATCCGGCGGCCGCTGTACGTCGCCGCCTCGGTGGGGCCGTACGGCGCGATGCTCGCGGACGGCTCGGAGTACCGGGGGCGGTACGGGCTGAGCGTGGCCGAGCTGGAAGCCTTCCACCGGCCCCGGCTGGAGGTGCTGGCGGCTGCCGGGCCCGACGTCCTGGCACTGGAGACGGTCCCGGACGCCGACGAGGCCGAGGCGCTGCTCCGGTCGGTCCGCGGTCTCGGTGTACCCGCCTGGCTCTCCTACTCCGTCGCGGGTGACCGCACGCGTGCGGGGCAGCCGCTCGCGGAGGCGTTCGCCCTCGCCGCCGAGGTGGACGAGGTCGTCGCGGTCGGCGTCAACTGCTGCGTCCCCGAGGACGTGGACCAGGCGATCGAGACCGCCGCGCGGGTCACCGGCAAGCCCGTCGTCGTCTATCCCAACAGCGGGGAGACCTGGGACGCGGGGGCGCGGCGCTGGGAGGGGCGATCCTCGTTCACCTCGGACGAGGTCATGAGGTGGAGGCATTCGGGCGCACGGCTGATCGGGGGATGCTGCCGGGTGGGCCCTGACGCGATCTCGGGGATTGCGGGAGCGCTGCGTTAGCGGGAGCGGTGCGTCAGCGGGAGTGGTGCGCCAGCGGGTGCGGTGCCTCCGGGCGGTGCGGTGCGCCTTGCGCCCAGGGACACCTGTTTCTCCGGACACCGCTTCTTCCTGGATATCGGCGTCTGTGAGGATCCGTGGGTCCACGCGACCCTCGCCCCGGAGCGGCGGGACCAGCGGCGGCGTCCACACCGGCTGGCCCGCGTCGGGCAGGGCGGCCATGATGTCGTCCCAGACCCCGCAGTTGCGCCAGGTCTTGTAACGCGAGTGGATGCCCTTCCAGAGACCGAACCGCTCGGGCAGCTCCTCCCACCTCATCCCGGTGCGTGCCTTGTAGAACATCGCATCGAGCATGACCCGGCCAGGTCGGCAGTTGCGGTTGGGCGGCTCCCCCGCCTTCACGATCGGCTCGCCCAGGGCCCACGCCTCGTTGGTCAGCTCGTCCGGCACCAACCGCTGTGCAGCGGTGAACCAATCGCGCATCGAGCACGCCAGACCGAAACGCGGCTCGGGTGTCGTCGCCAGTGGTCCCCCCTCCTCTCCTCGCTCTCCAGGAGATGTCGCGGCACCGCTGATTCGCGGGTCGGCCGATCCGCCACTGCCCACTGCGACAAGTTCCCCTCGGACTGATCGAGAAGAGGGATCGGGGGTACACGGCCCCGCATGGCACCGAAGAACGATCACTCCAAGGTCCTGCGGGCGGTACGGCAGATGCGCCGCATCCGAGCCTTCTACGCGCTGGGTGCTCTTCTCTGGGCGGCGACCGCCGCATGGGGAGGCTGGCAGAACCCCGGCAGTCGGCAGATGTGGGTGCCTGTACTCCTGTTGGCCGTCTTCGCCGGTCTGCTGTCCGTGACGACCCTGTGGCTGCGGCAGCACCGGTCCGAGGGCGCCGGTCGGCCCGCCCACCACGCGGCCCCACGGCGGCCGGCCTTCCGTCGCCACGCGAGCGCCTGACCCGCGGACCTGCGGACCCGTGGCCCGCGGACCCGCGGCGGCGCTCGGCCGGACGCGAAGCCGTCGACGCCGGGGCCGACGCAGTCGCCCACGCACGGCGCGGGCGCGAGGCGCTGACGGCGTGCGCGGACTCCTCCGGCCGGAGCGCGCCGCTTGATGACACCTCCGGGTGACACCTCAGGAGGACGTCCTTCGAGCACGTCTCCTGGAGCCTCCTCCTGCGCCCTCCCAACTCCCCCAGGCGCACCGTGTGACACCGGGGGTTCGACGGCGCCGACACCCGTGGGAGCGGCGCCCGATGAGGGACCGCCCAGGGGGTAGTCGCTTGCCATGACTGTCTACGGATTACACGCCTCGCACGAGCAGATTCCGCCCGCGGATCTGCTCGACGCCGTGGTGCGCGCGGAGCAGGCGGGCTTCACCGCCGCCATGTGCTCGGACCACTTCTCGCCGTGGAGCGTGCGTCAGGGGGAGTCCGGTTTCGCCTGGTCATGGCTGGGCGCCGCTCTCCAGGCCACCGACCGGGTGCCGTTCGGTGTGGTGAACGCGCCCGGCCAGCGCTACCACCCCGCCGTCGTCGCCCAGGCGATCGCCACCCTCGCGTCCATGAACCCCGGCCGGTTCTGGACCGCGCTCGGCACCGGAGAGGCCTCCAACGAACACATCACCGGCGCGGGCTGGCCCCGCAAGGACATCCGCTCCGCGCGCCTGCGCGAGTGCGTCGACGTCATCCGGGCGCTGCTGCGGGGCGAGGAGGTCAGCCACGACGGGCTGGTGACCGTGGACCGGGCCCGGCTGTGGACGCTGCCGCCCGAGGAACCGCCGCTGGTGGGAGCCGCGTGCAGCACGGCCACCGCGGCCTGGTGCGCCGAGTGGGCGGACGGACTGATCACGGTCAACGCCCCGCGCGAACGCCTGCGCGAGATCATCGGCGCCTACCGTGACGCGGGCGGCCGTGGCCCCCTCCACCTCCAGGTGCACCTGAGCTGGGCGCCCGACGAGGCGGAGGCGCTCGCCCTCGCACACGACCAGTGGCGGACCAACGTGCACTCCCCGCCGGTCAGTTGGGACCTCGACTCCGCGGAACTGTTCGACGTCGTCAGCGAGCACGTCACCCCGGAGGCGGTGGCGCGCACGGTGGACGTCTCCGCCGACCTCGGCCGGCACGCCGCCCGGCTCCAGGAGTACGCCGACCTGGGGTTCGACGCGGTGATGCTGCACCACGTCGGCCGTGAACAGGCCGCGTTCATCGACGCGTTCGGCGCCGAGGTGCTGCCGCGGCTCGACGTGACCCGCCCGGTCCCCGCCACGGCCAAGGAGTACCGATGCGTCTGACCCGCACGTCCGACCTGTGGTGGAAGAACGCGGTGGTGTACTGCCTGGACGTCGAGACGTACCAGGACGGCAACGGCGACGGCATCGGAGACTTCGCGGGGCTCACCCAGCGCGTCGACCACCTGGTGCGCCTCGGTGTGACCTGCGTGTGGCTGATGCCCTTCTATCCCACGAGGGAGCGCGACGACGGCTACGACATCACGGACTTCTACGGCGTGGACCCGCGCCTGGGCACCCTCGGCGACTTCGCCGAGTTCGTCCGCACCGCGCGCGACCGCGGCATCCGTGTGATCGCCGATCTCGTCGTCAACCACACCTCCGAGGACCACCCCTGGTTCCGGGACGCCCGCTCCGGCCGGGACTCCGCCCACCGCGACTGGTACGTCTGGAAGGACGAGCCCCCCGAGGACGGCCCCCAGGGCGTGGTCTTCCCCGACGCGGAGGACAGCCTGTGGGAGTACGACGAGGGCAGCGGCCAGTACTACCTGCACCGCTTCTACAAGCAGCAGCCCGACCTCAACGTCGCCCACCCCGAGGTCCGTGACGAGATAGCCCGCATCATGGGTTTCTGGACCCAGCTCGGCCTGTCCGGCTTCCGGGTCGACGCCGTGCCCTTCCTGCTGGAGACCGACGGACAGAGCGACGCGGGGGAACTGCCCGACCCGCACGAGTACCTCGCCGATCTGCGTGCCTTCCTCGGCCGCCGCAACGGCGAGTCGGTCCTGCTCGGCGAGGTCAACCTGCCCTACGAGGGCACCGCCCGCTTCTTCGGCGCCCCCTCCTCGGACCGCGGCGACGAACTCACCATGTGCTTCGACTTCGTCGCGATGCAGCAGATGTACCTGTCGATGGCACGCCATGACGCCAGGCCGCTGGCCGCCGCACTGCGCGACCGCCCCGCGGCGCCGCGCGACGCCCACTGGGCCGTGTTCGTGCGCAACCACGACGAACTCACCCTCGACAAGCTCAGCGACGCCGAACGGGCCGAGGTGTTCGCGTCCTTCGGCCCGGAGAAGGACATGCAGCTCTACGACCGAGGGCTGCGCCGCAGGCTCCCGCCCATGGTCGACGGCGACCGGCGCCGCGTCGAACTGGCCTACAGTCTCCTGTTCACCCTGCCGGGCACCCCCGTGCTCTTCTACGGCGAGGAACTGGGCATGGGCGAGAACCTTGCCGCGGAGGGACGCCAGGCCGTACGCACCCCGATGCAGTGGACCCCCGAGAAGGGCGCCGGGTTCTCCACCGCCGAGCCGGCCGCCTACCCCAACCCGCTGGTGGAGGGCGCGTTCGGTCCGCAGAACATCAACGTGTACGAGCAGAGCCGCGACCCTGCGTCCCTGCTGAGCCGCATGCGTCTGTTCATCGAACGCTACCGGGAGTCCCCCGAACTGGCATGGGGTGACTACCGCTTGCTCACGACGGGGGAGGACGCCGTGCTGGCGCACGTCTGCCGTGCCGGCGACGGCACCGTGCTGGCCGTGCACAACTTCGCGGACCGGCCGCACACCGTGCGGCTGGAACTGACCGAGGCCGGATCCGGCGAACGGCTGACGGACCTGCTCGACGAGCGACACACCGGTCTCAAGGCGGGCGAGGACGGCATGTTCCACGTCGAGCTGCCCCCGTACGGCTACCGCTGGCTCCGCGTCGGCACCTCAGCGGACGACCCCGAAAGCATCGCGTCCGTCTGACCGGCCCATGAGCGGTGCCCAGGGCAGCTCTGCGACCGCCATGCCGGGCTGCGCGGTCCCTGGCCGGCTACGACAGCGTGCGCCGCGACCACGACCTGCACCCGCGCGCGCCACCGACCACGACCCCTGTGAGGAGCCGGGCGCCTCGCGGTGCGCACCGCGCTCGGGCGTGCCCGGAGTACCCGGGCGTGGCCGGCGAGGCCGTCGTCAGTGCCGCCGCGCGAGCCCCGAGCGCCGCAGCCGTCGTACGACCGACCGCAGCTCGGCGGTCCGCGCGGGCCAGCCCTCCACCGGTTCCGACACGGGGGCCGTCTCCTCGGTGGTCGGGTCCGCCGTCCAGACCGCGAAATCGTCGTCCCGAGGGCCGGACGCGAGATGGGGGTCACCCTTGCCGAAGATCTGCACGGGGTGTCCGGCGTCCCAGGGCCGCCAGCCGGGCTCGCCGTCGGCGGCGAAGCGCACCCAGGCCCCGTGCATGGAGTCCGCGAGCTCGGTGGGGGCGCCCTCTCCCGCGAGCTTGGCCGACTCGGGGGTGTTCCCGGTGTCGAAGACGAAGCCCAGCTCCAGGGCGTGGCAGGCGCCGAGCTGCGGCAGGTTCGAGGGCCAGGCGAACTCGTACATGTACGACGTGCCCGGCCGGCCCTCGGCGAGCCGGTGCAGGGGGATGCGGAGCAGGTGGTCGGTGACCATCTGGCCGACGATCTCGGCGGTGCCGGCGCCGGGGTGCAGGGCGCGGTAGCCGCGGACCACCTCGGAGCCGCAGTGGCAGCGGGCCATGGCACCGGCGAGGGCGACCGGACCGAGCCGGTCGACGCGCTCCAGGAGTCCTCCGGGGACGAGCCATAGGCGGTACTCCTCGCTGGTCCAGCCCAGCATCAGGTCGACGTCCTTCGCGACGCCGGCGGCCGGGTCGGTGAGGGCCTCCAGGGGGTCGCGCGGCACGAGGTCGCCGTCGACCACGATCCCGAACGCGGGACCGCCGAGGACCGGGCTGCTGAGCCGGCCCACCTCGGCCTGGGTGCGCAGCAGCAGGTCACGGTCGACCTCGGCGAAGGCCGCGGCCGTGGCGGGGACCTTCAGCCGGGTGGCCATGCGGCGCACCATCCGCCGTACCTTGTCCCGGTCGCCCGCCTCGGGCGGACCGCTCTGCAGGACCGCCCGCCGGAACAGGCCCTGCGCCTGGGGCGCGGCCAGCAGGGCGCCGGCGCTGATCGCGCCCGCCGACTGCCCGGCCAGCGTGACGCGCCCCGGGTCGCCGCCGAAGGCCCCGATCGCCCGGTGCACCCACTGGAGCGCGGCGAGCTGGTCGCGCAGGCCGGGGTTGGCGGGGGCGTCCGGGAAGAGGCCGTAGCCCTCGACGCCGAGCCGGTAGTTCACGGAGACGAACACGACGCCGTCGCGGGCGAAGGCGTGCCCGTCGTACACCGGCACCGCGGAGGATCCCCTGGTCAGGGCGCCGCCGTGCAGCCACACCAGGACCGGGAGCCGGGCTCCCGGTCCTGGTTCGGGCGTCCAGACGTTCAGGTTGAGGCAGTCGTCGCCGGGCACGAAGGGGTCGGAGAGGTACTGCGCGAAGGCGTCGGAGTACGGCGGTTTCGGCGCCGTCGGCCCGAAGTCGACCGTGTCGCGCACTCCGTCCCAGGGCTCGGGCGGCTCCGGCGGCCGGAAGCGGCGGGGGCCGAAGGGCGGGGCCGCGTAGGGGATGCCCCGGAACACCGCGACCCGGTTCTCGTACCGGCCGCGTACCGCTCCGTACGGCGTGCTGACCACGGGATCCGCCTGGACTGCTGCCATCCGCCGGCCTCCTCACCGCGCTACTGCACCGTGAACAACAGAGCACCACATCCCGGCCCGGTATTCCGGTGCGGAGGACGGCTCGGCCGCCACTTGGCGTACATCGGGGTGCCGAAGCCGAGCCGACCGAAGTCTCCGCTGGTGGATGCGCCGTGGCCGCCGCCTCCGTTCTCGGGGCGGCGAGGCCGTCGTCCGTCTGTGCCCCTGGCCGGGGCCGGACCCCTGCCACTGGCCGGCGCGCAGCCGGCGGAGTCGGCGCACGGGTACGGCACCGCGTGGCGAGGGAGGCGTGTCCGCGCGGGAGCCGTGACCCGCGCGGGAGCCGTGACCCGCGCGGAACTTCAAGCAGGTGCCGGCCCGGTCCTGCCTGACGCTGTCCTCGTCGAGGATGCCGACGGCGAGGAGGGCGGCACCCGTCGGGGACACCGACCTGTCCGGCCGGCACGAGCGGTTCGCCGGCGAACCGAGGTTCCCGGCAGGCGGCCGCCGTCGGCGTCGGCACGGAAAGCGCCTTCACATGCCGGACCACGATGGGGCGGGGTGGCTCGATTCCGGTGGGCGGGCGCGGACGGCGCATGCACGCCCGCGGGGCCGGAACCCAGACCTCACCCGGCTCTCCGACGACCACGGCCCCGGACTCCGGTTCACCGGCGGGATGGCCTGAATCCACGTCGTGGGACTGGCGGTTGCGGCCTGCGCGGCCTGCTTCCGCGGGCCCGTCCGAGCTGCGGGCGGCGTTCGGGGTTTCGAAAGTCGTGCGGACCTGGAGACCGGCGAAGCCCGGCCTCTTCCCGACTTCAGCGGGCGAACCTAGGGTAGGAAGCGCTTACTGTTTCCGCGCTGGTCGAAACTTTCATGGCCCTCGGGCGGGCCGGAGAGGTGGTTCCCGATGGTCCGCACGGGAAGTGCGAGCGTGGCGGCCGGTCCCACGCTGGCGGTCGTGGCCCGGGAGGCGGGCGTGTCGGTGCCGACCGCCTCCAAGGTGGTCAACGGCCGTGAGGACGTGGCTCCCGAGACCCGTCGCCGGGTCACCGAGGCACTGGACCGGCTGGGTTATGTCCGCAGACCGAGGTTCGACGCGGCGAAGTCCTCGGGGCTGGTCGACCTGGTCCTGAACTCGCTGGAGACGTCCTGGTCGGGGGCGGTGCTGCACGGCGTGGAGTCGGCCGCCCACGACGCGGGCCTGGAGGTAGTGGTCTCGGCGGGGCTGGCCCGGAACCGGGCGGGGCGCCCGGACCGCGGCTGGATGGACAAGCTCACCGCACGCGGCTCCTCCGGCGTGCTGTTCGACCTGGCCGAGCTGACGTCGTCGCAGTACGGCTGGCTGGACCAGCACCGCATCCCGTACGTCCTCATCGACCCGGTCCTGGAGCCGCCGCCGGGCGTGGTCTCGGTGGGCGCGGCGAACTGGCAGGGCGGGGTGACGGCGACCGAGCACCTGCTCGCGCTGGGCCACGAGCGCATCGCGGTCGTGGCCGGCCACCAGCGCAGGATGTGCAGCAGCGCGCGCGTGGCGGGCTACCGTTCCGCGCTCGCCTCGGCGGGGACACGGCAGCGTCCCGAGTACGTGCGGCACGCCGGCCCCGACGCGGGCGCGGCCCGCCGGCGCATGCTGGAACTCCTCGATCTGGCCGAACCGCCCACCGCGGTCTTCGTCTGCTCCGACCACATGGCCCTCGGCGTGTACGAGGCCCTGGCGGAGCGGGGCCTGCGGGTTCCCGAGGACATCAGCGTCGTGGGTTTCGACGACCTCCCCGAGGCCCGCTGGACCACTCCGGCCCTCACCACGGTCCGTCAGCCCCTGTCGGAGATGGCGGCGACGGCCCTGCGTCTGCTGGTCCGCATGATGGACGGCGACCGCCCGGAGAGCACCCGGACCGAACTGTCGACACGGCTGGTGGAGCGGGCGAGCACGGCCCCGCCGCGCGTCTGACCCGGCGACCGCTGTAGAGGCCACCCACCGCCGGATCCGTTCAGCTTCGGTCATCCGTGGGCGGGGGGAACTGGCCGGGGCGGACGGGCGTCGAACGTTGCGGCGG
>NZ_LJBR01000156.1 GCF_001282115.1 Streptomyces sp. NRRL B-24085
GCGCACCCATCCGCTCCTCGCCCCGGCCTTCGGGGACCTCGCCGCCCGCCTGACCGAGCTGTCCCTGCGCGATGCGCACCGGCTCGGGCGCAGGCTCGAAGGCGCGCGCAAGATCCGCAAGCCGGAGGCCCGGGCCGCCGTGCTGACCGAGATCGAGACGGAGATCGGCCGGGGCGAGGAGCGGATGGGTGCGCGCCGGGCGCGGGTGCCCGCCGTGTCGTATCCCGAGCAGCTCCCGGTCAGCCAGAAGAAGGACGAGATCGCGGCCGCCATCCGCGATCACCAGGTCGTGATCGTCGCCGGTGAGACCGGCTCCGGCAAGACCACCCAGATCCCGAAGATCTGCCTGGAGCTCGGCCGGGGCGTCAAGGGCATGATCGGGCACACCCAGCCCCGCCGGATCGCCGCCCGTACCGTCGCCGAGCGGGTCGCCGAGGAGCTGGACACCCCGCTGGGCGAGGCCGTCGGCTGGAAGGTGCGCTTCACCGACCAGGTGAACCCGGACGCGACCTTCGTGAAGCTGATGACGGACGGCATCCTGCTCGCCGAGATCCAGACCGACCGCGAGCTGCGCGCCTACGACACGATCATCATCGACGAGGCCCACGAGCGGTCCCTCAACATCGACTTCCTGCTCGGGTACCTGGCCCAGCTGCTGCCGAAGCGTCCCGACCTCAAGGTCGTCATCACCTCGGCCACCATCGACCCCGAGCGCTTCTCCCGGCACTTCGGGGACGCCCCGATCGTCGAGGTCAGCGGCCGCACCTATCCGGTGGAGGTCCGCTACCGGCCGCTCCTCGAAGAGGACTCGGACGACTCCGACCGCGACCAGATCACCGCGATCTGCGACGCCGTCGAGGAGCTCCAGGGCGAGGGCAAGGGCGACATCCTCGTCTTCCTCTCCGGCGAGCGGGAGATCCGCGACACCGCGGACGCGCTGGTGAAGAAGAACTACCGCTTCACCGAGGTCCTGCCGCTGTACGCCCGGCTCTCGCACGCCGAGCAGCACCGCGTCTTCCAGCCGCACACCGGGCGCAGGATCGTTCTGGCGACCAACGTCGCCGAGACCTCTCTGACCGTCCCCGGCATCAAGTACGTCATCGACCCCGGGTTCGCCCGCATCTCTCGCTACAGCCACCGCACCAAGGTGCAGCGGCTGCCCATCGAGCCGGTCTCGCAGGCCAGCGCAAACCAACGCAAGGGCCGCTGCGGCCGTACCTCCGACGGCATCTGCATCCGGCTGTACAGCGAGGAGGACTTCAACGCCCGCCCGGAGTTCACGGACGCCGAGATCCTGCGGACGAACCTCGCCTCCGTCATCCTCCAGATGACCGCGGCCGGCCTCGGCGACATCGAGAAGTTCCCCTTCATCGACCCGCCGGACCACCGCAACATCCGTGACGGCGTCCAACTCCTCCAGGAACTGGGCGCGTTGGACCCGGCCCAGAAGGACGTACGCAAGCGGCTCACGGACACCGGCCGCAAGCTCGCCCAGCTGCCCGTCGACCCGCGCCTCGCGCGCATGGTCCTGGAGGCCGACAAGAACGGCTGTGTCCGCGAGGTCATGGTCATAGCCGCCGCGCTCTCCATCCAGGACCCGCGCGAGCGCCCGGCCGACAAGCAGACCCAGGCCGACCAGCAGCACGCCCGCTTCAAGGACGAGACCAGCGACTTCCTCGCCTACCTCAACCTGTGGCGGTACGTCCGCGAGCAGCAGAAGGAACGCGGCTCGTCGTCCTTCCGCCGGATGTGCAAGCAGGAGTACCTCAACTTCCTGCGCATCCGCGAATGGCAGGACATCTACACGCAGTTGCGGACCGTCGCCAAGCAGATGGGCATCCACCTCAACGAGGACGACGCGCCCGACCAGTCCGTCCACGTCTCCCTCCTCGCCGGTCTGCTCTCGCACATCGGCATGAAGGACGTGAAGGACGGCAACAAGAACGAGTACCTGGGCGCCCGCAACGCCAAGTTCGCGATCTTCCCGGGCTCGGCCCTCTTCAAGAAGCAGCCGCGGTTCGTCATGTCGGCGGAGCTCGTGGAGACCTCGCGCCTGTGGGCCCGCGTCAACGCGAAGATCGAGCCGGAGTGGGTCGAGCCGCTCGCGGAACATCTGCTGAAGCGGACGTACTCCGAACCCCACTGGGAGAAGGACCATGCCGCGGTCATGGCGTACGAGAAGGTCACGCTGTACGGCGTGCCGATCGTCGCCCAGCGGAAGGTCAACTACGGCCGTATCGACCCCGAGTCGAGCCGCGAGCTTTTCATCCGCAACGCGCTCGTCGAGGGGGACTGGCGCACCCACCACAAGTTCTTCGCCGACAACCGCAAGCTGCTGAGCGAGGTAGAGGAGCTCGAACACCGCGCCCGGCGCCGGGACATCGTGGTCGACGACGACACGCTCTTCGACTTCTACGACCAACGGGTGCCCGAACACGTGGTGTCCGGTGCCCACTTCGACTCGTGGTGGAAGCGGAAGCGGCACGAGGAGCCGGAGTTCCTGGACTTCGAGCGGGAGATGCTCATCCGGGAGTCGGCGGAGGCGGTCACCAAGGCCGACTACCCCGACTCGTGGCGCCAGGGGCCGCTGAAGTTCCGGGTGACCTACCAGTTCGAGCCGGGCGCGGACGCGGACGGTGTGACGGTCCACATCCCGCTCCAGGTCCTGAACCAGGTGAAGGACGAGGGTTTCGACTGGCAGATCCCGGGCCTGCGCGAGGAGTTGGTGACGGAGCTGATCCGTTCCCTGCCCAAGCCGATCCGCCGCAACTACGTGCCGGCCCCGAACTTCGCGAAGCGGTTCCTGGACACGGCCGTCCCCTTGCAGGAGCCGTTGACGACGACCATGGCCCGCGAGCTCAAGCGCATGGTCGGGGTCCCCTTCGAGGCCGACGACTTCGACTGGTCGAGAATCCCGGAGCACCTGCGGATCACCTTCCGGATCGTCGACGAGCGGCGCCGCAAGCTGGCCGAGGACAAGGACCTAGAGGCGCTGCGCCTGAAACTGCGGCCGAAGGCGCGCCAGGCGCTCTCGCAGGCGGCGGCAGCGACCGCGTCCCGCGAGGGCGGCGAGTCCCTGGAGCGCAAGGGCCTGACGGACTGGACGATCGGCACCCTCACGCGCGTCTTCGAGACCCGTCGCGCGGGCCAGCCGGTGAAGGCGTACCCGGCGCTGGTCGACGACGGCGACACCGTCTCCGTCCGCCTCTTCGACACCGAGGCCGAGCAGGCCGAGGCGATGTGGAAGGGCACGCGACGGCTGATCGTGCGCAACATCCCGGTGAGCCCGGCGAAGTTCGCATCCGAGAAGCTGACCAACCCCCAGAAGCTGGCCCTGTCGGCGAACCCGCACGGCTCGATCCAGGCGCTGTTCGACGACTGCGCGACGGCGGCCGCGGACAAGCTGATCGGGGACTTCGGTGGACCGGCGTGGGACGAGGAGTCGTACCGGAAGCTGTACGAGAAGGTGCGCGCCGAGATCGTCGACACCACGGTCCGTACGGTCGGGCAGGTGCAGCAGGTGCTCGCCGCCTGGCAGGCCTGTGAACGGCGCCTGAAGGCCGTACGGAGCCCGGCGCTGCTGGCGAACCTGGCGGACGTACGGGCGCAGTTGGACGCGCTGGTGAAGCCTGGGTTCGTGACGGCGACGGGCCTGCGCCGCCTCCCGGACCTCATGCGCTACCTGGTCGCGGCGGACCGCCGGATCCAGCAGATGCCGACGAACGTCCAGCGGGACACGACCCGCATGGAGAAGGTCCACGAGATGCAGGACGAGTACGCCTGGCTCCTGGAACAGCTCCCGCGGGGCCGGCCCGTGCCCCAGCAGGTCCTGGACGTCCGCTGGATGATCGAGGAGCTCAGGGTCAGCTATTTCGCCCACGCGCTGGGCACGGCGTACCCCATCTCCGACAAGCGGATCGTGAAGGCGATCGACACCCTGGCCCCGTGACGACCCCTGCACGGAGGGTGAGTTCGACCAGGACGTCCCTGCTCCTGTACAGTCCTTCTCGCAGCGCAACGCAGCAATAAGCGCCGCGAAACCTGGTCCTGTGGAGCAGTTTGGAGTGCTCGCCACCCTGTCAAGGTGGAGGCCGCGGGTTCAAATCCCGTCAGGACCGCATAGAAGAGAAGGCCCGCATCCCGGCAACGGGACGCGGGCCTTCTTCGTGCTGTCGCGGCCAGGGGGTCCGTCAGTGGTGCGCCTGCCAGGTAGTGCGCCCCCGCGCCCTCAGGTGTCACCCGGCGCATCCAAGGGGCCCACGTGGCGTGTGAGGCGTGACGGGTGGTCAGGCGGGGTGTGGGGGCTCCGCGGGGCCTCACGCCGTCTTGACGGCGTCTCGAAGCACCGGTACCCAGAAACCAGGCCCCCGTTCCCGACGGAGCCCGGAGGTGGCGTATGGCGGCATCGGTCAGGCACGAGACGCGGGCGTTGCTCCGCGCGCATCTGTCGGCCGCGTCGTCGTATCGGCATGTGACCCGCCACTGCCCGATCTGCCACCGCCTGTTGCGGCTGGCGATGGACTCCGCCCCGGCGGCCGACGCTCCCCCGGAGGAGACCGTGGAGGACGAGACCCCATCTCCGGCCTGACGCCCTCTAGCGCACCGGGCGCGACGGTAACAAGGACTCTGGCATGTGACGGGAGTCACCGCATGAGTTTTTGAAACCGTGAAACTTACCCCTCTCCTACAACAGGTCAATTTAATATGTGCAATTGCACCTCTGACAGCACGTCGGTCAGAGGCTGCCTCACAGGAGATCCGACACCCCTCCCCAGACTCCGACAAGCCCGCTCACAGGGCCACCGGCCGCCCACGGTCCGCGCACAAAAAAGATCGCGCTGGACTCGGCGGAGTCCAGCGCGATCGACGACGAGGTTGAGAATGGGCCCTGTTGGGGCAGGACCCGCGTCGCTTGGAGCCAGGGTTCGGGCGTCGCGGTCGACTGGGGGGCCGACCGGTGTGCCCGGTTATTCAGTTGTCAGGCCTCGCTGCGCTGCTGCGGGATGCCCGCGAGCAGAGCGCGGACCTCAGCCTCGCGGTAACGGCGGTGCCCGCCGAGCGTGCGGATCGACGTGAGCTTGCCGGCCTTCGCCCACCGCGTGACCGTCTTCGGGTCCACGCGGAACATCGTGGCGACCTCAGCCGGGGTCAGCAGCGGCTCGGCATCAGGGGTGCGAGCGGTCATGAGCGGCCTCCTCGGGAGAACCGAACCTTCTCGGTTCTTTCCTCTAAATTCTGCACCTTGACCCGCGTTGCCCGAAATGGCGGATGCGGGTCGAGTCGGTTATAGGACGAACGGCTTGTCCTCGGCACTACAACTACACCATCTGTCCAGCCGCGTCGGCCAAACCGATGGAATTGCCCCCCAGGTGTTCATCGGCGACGGAAGCCGATGGACCATGCCATAGCGGACAGTCACGCCACTGTGACGATCAGTCACAGGGCGATCAGGAGTCACCAGACCCCCCAAAGCGGAACCTCCCCCGGGCCCCTTGTCCTATTTTGGCATGAGGAGGGGCAAGAGATGCAAGAGCCGGGTACGTGCGGTCCGTCACGCTTGACACTCCGTGAGGCGTACGCCCGGATCGGAACCTACGTCCCTTATCGGTGAGACATCAGGGGATGGTGAACACCTTGAGCGAGGACGAAACCCCAAAACGGGCGTCAGGTCAAACGCCTGTTCGTGACATGGCGCACACTCAGTTCGCCGAACGACGGTCCCTGACGGCCCGCCAGCGCTCCACGAGCCGCCCGTAGGCCTCGCCCGCCGCGACCCCGTCACCGTGCCGGAGCGCCTCGATGCCCTCGGCCACGTCGGCCGCCGAGTGGTCGTCCTCCAGCTCGCCCGGCGGCAGCACATGCACCAGACCGCCGTAGTCGAGCTCGACCAGCGAGCGCGGGTGGAACTCCTCCAGCCAGCGCCCGACATCGATCAGGCCGTCGATGAGCGGCCCCTCGTCGACGGCGTCCTTGAGGGCCCTCAGCGCCCGCGCCACGCGCCGCCGGGCCTGCACCATGGGCGTGCGGTAGCGCAGCATCGGCGGGATCTCGCCGGACCCCTTGTCGAACCGCCGCTCCTCGTCGGAGACGAGCACGAACCAGTTCAGCGGCACCTGCCAGGTCGCGGTGCGGATCCAGGGCCGGGCGTCCGGGTTGCGGGCGAGCCAGCGCTCGTAGTCCTGGGCGGTCTGGCGGCGTACGACCTCGGGAAGCACCGCGTCCAGGACCGGCCCCGGCAGCTCCTCGCCGAGCTCCTCCAGTGCCAGCCAGCCGCGCAGCCGGGTCCGCCAGGGGCACACGCACACCACGCCGTCCACCTCGAGCACGAACGCGTCGCTGCTCTCGTGCACCGGCACCGGGACGGGCGGGGTGGGCAGCAGGTCGGCCAGGGAGCGGCGCAGCTCGTCCTGGTACGAGGGCCGGTCCGGGCGGCGGGCGTAGCGGGCCCAGTGGGTGCGCTCGGGCTCGGGGAAGGCGGCCAGCGGTTCGTACACGCGCAGATAGGTCGCGTACGGGACGATCACCGAGGACACCTTGGGCACGCCTGCTCTCTCCCCCGCCGCCTGCCGGGAAAACCTGCGAAACCCGCACACAAACGCGCGGGAAAACTATGCAAATCGTCGCACGCCGGCACCCCCGGGGAGAGTGATCCTGAGCACTGCACGGTCAGGGGCCGCCACAGGCTCTAATCTCGTGCCCACAGGCCCCGCCACCCTTACGGGCGCCTGTGTCCCATCGCCGCATTGGACCCAGGAGTCACCACAGTGACCGACGTAACCGGCGCCCCAGCCGATGTGCTGCACACCCTCTTCCACTCGGACCAGGGCGGTCATGAGCAGGTCGTGCTCTGCCAGGACCGCAGGAGCGGCCTCAAGGCCGTCATCGCCCTCCACTCCACCGCGCTCGGCCCCGCCCTCGGCGGGACGCGCTTCTACCCGTACGCGAGCGAGCAGGAGGCCGTCGCCGACGCGCTGAACCTCGCGCGCGGGATGTCGTACAAGAACGCCATGGCCGGGCTGGACCACGGCGGCGGCAAGGCCGTGATCATCGGCGACCCCGAGCGCGACAAGAGCGAGGAACTGCTCCTCGCGTACGGCCGTTTCGTGGCCTCGCTCGGCGGCCGCTACGTCACCGCCTGCGATGTCGGCACGTACGTCGCCGACATGGACGTCGTCGCCCGGGAGTGCCGCTGGACGACCGGCCGCTCCCCGGAGAACGGCGGCGCCGGCGACTCCTCCGTCCTCACCGCCTTCGGCGTCTACCAGGGCATGCGGGCCAGCGCCGCGCACCTGTGGGGCGACCCCTCGCTCACCGGCCGCAGGGTCGGTGTCGCGGGCGTCGGCAAGGTCGGGCACCACCTGGTCGAGCACCTGCGGGCCGAGGGCGCCGAGGTCCTGGTCACGGACGTGCGCGAGGAGGCCGTGGGCCGGATCCTCGCCGCGCACCCGACGGGCGTCACGGCCGTCGCGGACACCGCCACCCTCATCCGCGCCGAGGGCCTCGACATCTACGCCCCCTGCGCGCTCGGCGGGGCCCTCGACGACGACACCGTGCCCGCGCTGACCGCGCGGATCGTGTGCGGCGCCGCCAACAACCAGCTCGCCCACCCGGGCGTCGAGAAGGACCTCGCCGACCGCGGGATCCTCTACGCGCCGGACTACGTGGTGAACGCCGGCGGGGTCATCCAGGTCGCCGACGAACTGCACGGGTTCGACTTCGAGCGGTGCAAGGCGAAGGCCGCGAAGATCTACGACACCACGCTCGCCATATTCGCACGTGCGAAGGAAGACGGGATTCCGCCGGCCGCCGCGGCCGACCGGATCGCCGAGCAGCGGATGCACGAGGCGGCCGTGAAGAGGGCGCACTGACGTTTGACCGGTACCCGTCGGCGCACACTTAGAGAGAACTCTCACGTTCGTCGGCGGGTCGGCCGCGAAGAAGTGGTTAAAATCGCGGTTGACCAGCGGGGACGGGGCTCCCCGAGGGTCCTGGGGCCGGGCCCGGGGTGCGGGCGACGTACCGTATGGGCGTGGGCTCAGGTACCGTGGAAGCCCTACGGACCGGTCTCTCCGAGGAGAGACCGTTCCAGATCATGAACGCGTGTCAAGACTCTGGGGCCACCGAGCCCCGTATCCGAGGGGGTCGAGCCATGGGGCGCGGCCGGGCAAAGGCCAAGCAGACGAAGGTCGCCCGCCAGCTGAAGTACAGCAGCGGCGGGACTGATCTGTCGCGTCTGGCCAATGAGCTGGGCGCTTCGACTTCGAGCCAGCCGCCGAATGGCGAGCCGTTCGAGGACGACGAGGAAGACGACCCGTACGCCCAGTACGCGGATCTCTACAACGACGACGAGGACGAGGACGACGAGTCCGGTCCTGCGTCTCAACGCCGCGGAGCTTGACGACCTAGCTGTGCGTAACCCGGTCCGGGGTGGTCCACACCACCGGACCGGGTTTTGCGCTGCCTGTCGGCCCCCCGGCGCTGTCGGTCCTAGGCGTAGTCGCCCACGAGCTCGGCGCCCGTGGCGTGCTCGCCGCGGTCCGTGATCTCGCCCGCGACCCAGGCCTCGACCCCGCGGTCGGCCAGGGTGGCCAGGGCGACGTCCGCCGACTCCCCGGGGACGACCGCGATCATGCCGACGCCCATGTTCAGGGTCTTCTCCAGCTCCAGGCGCTCGACCTGACCCGTCTTCCCGACGAGGTCGAAGATCGGCGCCGGGGTCCAGGTGGTGCGGTCCACGACGGCGTGCAGGCCGTCCGGGATGACCCGGGCCAGGTTGGCCGCCAGACCGCCGCCGGTGACGTGCGAGAAGGCGTGCACCTCGGCCGTGCGGATCAGGGCCAGGCAGTCCAGCGAGTAGATCTTGGTGGGCTCCAGGAGCTCCTCGCCGAGGGTGCGGCCCAGCTCGTTGATCCGGGCGTCCAGGGCGAGGCCCGCCTCGTTCAGGAGTACGTGCCGCACGAGCGAGTACCCGTTCGAGTGAAGACCCGAGGCCGCCATGGCGATGACCGCGTCACCCTTACGGATGCGATCCGCGCCGAGCAGCCGGTCGGCCTCCACGACGCCCGTACCGGCGCCGGCGACGTCGAAGTCGTCCTGGCCAAGTAGACCGGGGTGCTCGGCCGTCTCACCGCCCACCAGGGCGCAGCCCGCGAGCACACAGCCCTCGGCGATGCCCTTGACGATCGCGGCGACCCGCTCGGGGTGGACCTTGCCGACGCAGATGTAGTCGGTCATGAACAGCGGCTCGGCGCCGCACACCACGATGTCGTCCATGACCATCGCGACCAGGTCGTGGCCGATCGTGTCGTAGACGCCCAACTGGCGCGCGATGTCGACCTTGGTGCCCACGCCGTCGGTGGCGGAGGCGAGCAGGGGACGCTCGTAGCGCTTGAGGGCGGAGGCGTCGAAGAGGCCGGCGAAACCGCCGAGGCCGCCGAGGACCTCGGGGCGCTGGGTCTTCTTCACCCACTCCTTCATGAGTTCTACGGCGCGGTCGCCCGCCTCGATGTCGACGCCCGCGGCTGCGTAGCTGGCACCAGTTGTCTCAGACATGGCAGTAGAGAACTTTCGTGTCGTACGGCAGGTATGGCGGGCTGCCTACGGGCGACGGATCGCGTCGGCGGCGGCCGTGGCGGCGGGCCCGGCGGCCAGCTCGGTCTCCAGGAGCTGCTTGCCGAGCAGCTCGGGGTCCGGGAGCTCCATCGGGTACTCGCCGTCGAAGCAGGCGCGGCAGAGGTTCGGCTTGGCGATGGTGGTCGCCTCGATCATGCCGTCGATGGAGATGTAGGCGAGGGAGTCGGCGCCAAGGCTGGTGCCGATCTCGTCGATCGTCATGCCGTTGGCGATGAGCTCCGCGCGCGTGGCGAAGTCGATGCCGAAGAAGCAGGGCCACTTCACGGGGGGCGAGGAGATCCGGATGTGGACCTCGGCGGCGCCCGCCTCGCGGAGCATGCGGACCAGGGCGCGCTGGGTGTTGCCGCGCACGATCGAGTCGTCGACGACGACCAGCCGCTTGCCCTTGATGACTTCCTTGAGCGGGTTCAGCTTCAGGCGGATGCCGAGCTGGCGAATGGTCTGCGAGGGCTGGATGAACGTACGGCCGACATAGGCGTTCTTCACCAGGCCCGCGCCGAAGGGGATGCCGGACGCCTCGGCGTAGCCGATGGCCGCCGGGGTGCCGGACTCCGGGGTCGCTATGACGAGGTCGGCCTCGACGGGCGCTTCCTTGGCGAGCTTGCGGCCCATCTCCACGCGGGAGAGGTAGACGTTCCGGCCGGCGATGTCGGTGTCGGGGCGCGCCAGATAGACGTACTCGAAGACACAGCCCTTGGGCTTCGCTTCCGCGAACCGGGAGGTGCGCAGGCCGTTCTCGTCGATGGCGACGAACTCGCCCGGCTCGATCTCGCGGACGTAGCTGGCGCCGCAGATGTCGAGGGCGGCGGACTCGGAGGCGACGACCCAGCCGCGCTCCAGGCGGCCGAGGACCAGCGGGCGGATGCCCTGCGGGTCGCGGGCGGCGTAGAGGGTGTGCTCGTCCATGAAGACGAGCGAGAACGCGCCGCGCACCTTCGGGAGGACGGAGTGGGCCGCCTCCTCGATGGTCAGGGGCTTGCCGTCCTCGTCGACCTGGGCCGCGAGGAGCGCGGTGAGCAGGTCGGTGTCGTTGGTAGCGGCCACCCGGGGGCTGCGCCCCTCCTGCTTGGGCAGGTCGGCGACCATCTCGGCGAGCTGGGCCGTGTTGACCAGGTTGCCGTTGTGGCCGAGCGCGATGGAACCGTGCGCGGTGGCGCGGAACGTCGGCTGGGCGTTCTCCCACACGGAGGCGCCGGTGGTCGAGTAGCGGGCGTGACCGACCGCGATGTGACCCTGGAGCGAACCGAGAGAGGTCTCGTCGAAGACCTGGGACACGAGGCCCATGTCCTTGAAGACGAGGATCTGGGAGCCGTTGCTGACCGCGATTCCCGCGGATTCCTGGCCCCGATGCTGGAGGGCGTAGAGCCCGAAGTACGTGAGCTTGGCGACCTCTTCGCCCGGAGCCCAGACACCGAAGACGCCACAAGCGTCCTGGGGGCCCTTCTCGCCGGGGAGCAGGTCGTGGTTGAGTCGTCCGTCACCACGTGGCACGGCTCCGAGTGTAGGCGAGATCGACCACTGGTCCGAATTCGTGGAGAGTGGGCTTTCTTACTCCGCCCGGGCCGTAACGCTCCTGCCGGGGGCCTTGGTGATCTTCAGGGAATCGTGTTCCTGCTGGTAGGAGACCTTTCCGGAGAGGATTCCGGCGAGTTCGCGCTCGGTCTTCATCACCGGGCCCGCACACATCATGCGTGTGGTCGCCAGACGTCCGAACTCGATGGTGCCGTCCTTGACGGTGGCCCTGCCGTGGAAGGTGTTGCAGCCGAGGCTGCCGGTGACGGTGTCGTCCTTGGTGAGGGTGAGGTAGGCGTTCTCGCCGAGGAACCAGCGGGTGCCCTTCAGAGCGAGGGGCTCCTTCTCGCGGAAGGTGATGCTGTCGCCGCCGGGGCTGGTCAGGGTCAGGGCGCTGACCCCGTTCCGCTCCGTGACCCTGGCCTTGTGGGTGCCCTGGAAGACGGCGACGAACTGTTCCTCGAACTCCCCGAGCGGGTCGGGGCAGCCGATCAGCGTCCGGACCAGGTCGGTGATCCGCACGGTGTCGCCGTCGATCTCGGCGTCGGAGCCGATGCTGTTGCAGCCGACCGAGCCGCCGGACTCGCCGCCGTCCTCACGGGAGGCGTCGGCGTCGGGCCTGAAGACGATGCGGGCGTCCTGGACGGTCTCGGCGTCCTTCGGCAGGACGTAGTCCTTGCCGTCCACGGTCACCTTCTGCGGCAGCCAGTCGATGCCCGTGATGTCGGCGGCCCTCTTGACCGAGTCGCCTCCGGCGCCGGATTCCGTGCCGCAGGCGGCCAGCAGCGTGGTGCCTACGGCGGCCAGGGTGGCGGCGCATTTCACACGTGTCGTCCGCTTCATGCCCCTTGGACGCACGAGGGGCGTGAAGGGTTCACTTCATCAGGGGCAGCAGCCCGCCCAGGTCCGCCCGTTCCCCGCTCGCGCTGACCTTGGCCGTGTCGAGCGCGTCCTTCCAGGTCAGCCGCCCGGTGGCGAGCCGGATCCAGGTCAGGGGATCGGTCTCGACGACGTTCGGCGGGGTGCCCCGGGTGTGCTTCGGCCCCTCGACGCACTGCACGACGGCGAACGGCGGGATCCGCACCTCGGTGGAACCGCCGGGCGCCTTGGAGGCGAGGGCGTCGGCGAGGAGACGGGTGCAGGCGGCGAGCGCCTGGCGGTCGTAGGGGATCTCGAGACCGGGAACGGCGGCGTTCAGGTCGTCGGTGTGGACGACGAGCTCGACGGTCCGGGTGACCAGGTAGTCGGACAGGGTCATGGCCCCGGTGCGGGCAGCCAGGACGCGGGAGCCGGGGGCGGTCAGCGCCGCGAGGAACCGCTCCTCGGTACGGGCGTACAGCGCGTCGAGGTCCGGGTGGGCGGCGGCCAGGTCCCGGGTGCCGTCGGCGATGTCACCGGCACGGGCGGCGGTGGCGAAGGGCCAGTCCAGCAGCGTGAGTTCGGGGGCCGGCGGTTCGTCGCGGGCGAGGTTCCGGCTGACCGTCTCCACGGCCATGGTGAGGTGCGCGGCCAGGTCCCGTACGGTCCAGTCCCCCAGCCGGGTCCCCAGGGCGAGCTGCTCGGGGGTGAGGGTGCCCACGGCCTCCCGTACGTGTCCGAACTGGTTCCTGAGAGCCGCGCGGATCTTGACGGAGTCGTACGCGCGGGCGCGCTTCTTGGCCGGAGGCATGGCCGTGAGCCTAGTCGGCGCGACAGGCGGAGGCGGCGGGCGTGGTGGCCGGCGGGGACGACACGACGAAGGCCCCGCCCGGCGCGACGGCGGGCGGGGCCTTCGGAGTCGTACGGCTGCCGGCTACTTCAGCAGGGCCGGGATCGTCTCCTCGTGAGCCGTCCGCAGCTCCTCCAGGGACAGCTCGAACTCGCCCTGGAGCTCGACCGAGTCGCCGTCGACGACACCGATGCGGGTGACGGGCAGGCCCCGCGCGCCGCACATGTCGTTGAAGCGGACCTCCTCGGAGCGGGGGACGGCCACGATCGCGCGGCCGGCCGACTCCGAGAACAGCAGGGTGAACGCGTCCAGACCGTCCGGGACGATCAGCCGGGCGCCCTTGCCGCCGAGCAGGGCCGACTCCACGACCGCCTGGATCAGGCCGCCGTCGGAGAGGTCGTGCGCGGAGTCGATCATGCCGTCGCGGCTGGCGGAGATCAGGATCTCGGCCAGCAGTCGCTCGCGCTCCAGGTCGACCTTGGGCGGCAGACCGCCGAGGTGGTCATGGACGACCTGGGACCAGGCCGAACCGCCGAACTCCTCACGGGTGTCGCCGAGG
The DNA here is from genome assembly GCF_001282115.1 of Streptomyces sp. NRRL B-24085. Taxonomy (GTDB): domain Bacteria; phylum Actinomycetota; class Actinomycetes; order Streptomycetales; family Streptomycetaceae; genus Streptomyces. The sequence goes on from NZ_LJBR01000156.1 coordinate 13,413, forward strand.
AGGTACAGCAGCTGGCCCTCCTCCTGGAAGGCGACCGGGGTGCGGCGGGCCACGTCGTCGATCACGCCCAGCACGGCCACGACCGGGGTCGGGTGGATGGCCACCTCGCCGGTCTGGTTGTAGAGGGAGACGTTGCCGCCGGTGACCGGAGTGCCCAACTGCTGGCAGGCGTCGGCGAGTCCGCGGATGGCCTCCGCGAACTGCCACATGACGGCCGGGTCCTCGGGCGAGCCGAAGTTCAGGCAGTCGGAGACGGCGAGCGGCCTGGCGCCGGTGGTGGCGACATTGCGGTACGCCTCCGAGAGCGCCAGCTGGGCGCCCGCGTACGGGTTGAGCTTGGCGTAACGGCCGTTGCCGTCGGTCGCGATGGCGACACCGAGGCCGGTCTCCTCGTCGATGCGGATCATGCCGGAGTCCTCCGGCTGGGCCAGCACCGTGTTGCCCTGCACGAACCGGTCGTACTGCGAGGTGATCCACTTCTTGGAGGCCTGGTTCGGGGAGGACACCAACTTCAGGACCTGGTCCCGCAGTTCCTCGCCCGAGGCGGGCCGGGGGAGCTTGTTCGCGTCGTCCGCCTGGAGCTCGTCCTGCCAGGACGGGCGGGCGTACGGGCGCTCGTAGACCGGGCCGTCGTGCGCGACCGTCCGCGGGTCGACGTCGACGATCTTGCCGCCGTGCCAGTAGATCTCCAGCCGGTCGCCGTCGGTGACCTCACCGATGACGGTGGCGATGACGTCCCACTTGTCGCAGATCTCCAGGAACCGGTCGACCTTCTCCGGCTCCACGACCGCGCACATGCGCTCCTGCGACTCGCTCATGAGGATCTCCTCGGGCGAGAGCGTCGAGTCGCGCAGGGGTACGTCGTCCAGTTCCACGCGCATGCCGCCGGAGCCGTTGGAGGCGAGCTCGGAGGTGGCGCAGGACAGGCCGGCCGCGCCGAGGTCCTGGATGCCGACGACCAGCTTCTCCCTGAAGGCCTCCAGGGTGCACTCGATGAGCAGCTTCTCCTGGAAGGGGTCGCCGACCTGCACCGCGGGACGCTTCGACGGCTTGGCGTCGTCGAAGGTCTCGGAGGCCAGGATCGAGGCGCCGCCGATGCCGTCGCCGCCGGTCCGGGCCCCGTACAGGATGACCTTGTTGCCCGCGCCGGACGCCTTCGCAAGGTGGATGTCCTCGTGCCGCATCACCCCGACGGCACCGGCGTTGACCAGCGGGTTGCCCTGGTAGCAGGCGTCGAAGACGACCTCGCCGCCGATGTTCGGCAGGCCCAGGCAGTTGCCGTAGCCGCCGATTCCGGCGACGACACCCGGCAGGACGCGCTTGGTGTCGGGGTGGTCGGCCGCGCCGAAGCGCAGGGGGTCGACCACCGCCACCGGGCGGGCGCCCATCGCGATGATGTCGCGGACGATGCCGCCCACACCGGTGGCCGCGCCCTGGTAGGGCTCGACGTACGACGGGTGGTTGTGCGACTCGACCTTGAAGGTCACGGCGTAGCCCTGGCCGACGTCCACCACGCCCGCGTTCTCACCGATGCCGACGAGCATCGCGTCGGACTGCGGGGCCTTCTCGCCGAACTGGCGCAGGTGCACCTTCGACGACTTGTACGAGCAGTGCTCGGACCACATGACCGAGTACATGGCGAGCTCGGCACCGGTGGGCCGGCGCCCGAGGATCTCGACGACCCTCTCGTACTCGTCCTTCTTCAGACCGAGTTCGGCCCAGGGCAGCTCGACGTCGGGGGTCGCGGCCGCGTGCTCGACCGTGTCCAGAGGCGTCCGGCTCATGCGTTGACCAGCTTCTTGAGGATCGAGGTGAAGAAGGGGAGGCCGTCGGTGCGGCCGGTGCCGATGAGCGGCTCCACGGCGTGCTCCGGGTGCGGCATCAGGCCCACGACGTTGCCGGCCTCGTTCGTGACGCCGGCGATGTCCCGCTGCGAGCCGTTGGGGTTGAAGTCGAGGTACCGGAAGGCGACCCGGCCCTCGGCCTCCAGCTCGTCGAGCGTGTGCTCGTCGGCGACGTACTGCCCGTCGTTGTTCTTCAGCGGGATGTGGATCTCCTGGCCGGCCGAGTAGTCGGTGGTCCAGGCGGTCCCGGCGTTCTCCACCCGCAGCTTCTGGTCGCGGCAGATGAAGTGCAGGTGGTCGTTGCGCAGCATCGTGCCGGGCAGCAGGTGCGCCTCGGTGAGGATCTGGAAGCCGTTGCAGATGCCGAGGACCGGCAGGCCCGCCTTCGCCTGCTCGATGAGGGGTTCCATCACCGGCGAGAAGCGGGCGATGGCACCGGCGCGCAGGTAGTCGCCGTAGGAGAAGCCTCCGCACAGCACCACGGCGTCGACCTGGTGGAGGTTCTTGTCCTTGTGCCAGAGGGCGACCGGTTCGGCGCCCGCGAGGCGGATCGCGCGCTGGGTGTCCCGGTCGTCGAGGCTGCCGGGGAAAGTGACGACGCCAATACGAGCGGTCACTTCACGGCCTCCGCGACTTCCTCCACCTTGACGGTGAAGTCCTCGATCACGGTGTTGGCGAGGAAGGATTCCGCAAGATCGTGGATGCGGGCGAGCGCGGCCTCGTCGACCGGGCCGTCAACTTCCAGTTCGAATCGCTTTCCCTGACGTACGTCGGAGATGCCTTCGAAACCCAGTCGCGGCAGTGCGCGCTGCACCGCCTGGCCCTGGGGGTCGAGGATCTCCGGCTTGAGCATGACGTCGACTACGACGCGTGCCACTGGCACTCCCGGTGGTGTGGTGCTGAGCAGGTTCCTTCAGACTACCCGCACAAAATTTCTACGCGCGTTGAGTTGTAGGAATCTACGTGACGGCCATCACTGACCGGCGTGGACGCGGCCGGTCGCGAAAATTTCGCGAAAAGATTCCAGATCGACACCCGATACCTATTGCGCTGGGACACGCGGAAGGATTTAGTCGAGCTTCACAATGCATTGTCGGGCACTGTACAAATGAATTGGCAACGTGCCGTACGAAGGGACCGATATTCGTGGCGCAGAAGGTCGTGGTCACTCTCTTTGACGACATCGACGGCTCGGAAGCGGCGGAAACGATCGCCTTCGGGCTCGACGGCAAGTCGTACGAGATCGACCTGAATCAAGCCAATGCCGAGAAACTGCGCAAGGCGCTCGAGCCCTACGTGGAGGCCGGCCGCAAGCGGTCCAGGTCGGGCAAGGCGTACAAGCAGACCGAGGTCGCTCCCGACCCGGCGGCGGTCCGGGCCTGGGCCCAGGCCAACAAGATGGACGTCCCCGCCCGCGGACGCATCCCCAAGAAGGTCTACGAGGCGTTCGCCGAGGCCCAGTAGGAGCCCGTCGGCACCGGGTCATCCGCCCCTCGGGACAACCGACTTGCGTTGCACCCCACCTGGTCAGCTAGAGTCTGGAGCACGCCGAGGGGCGAGGCCAAAAAGGCCCAGCTCACGGAGTACACGCGGGTGTAGTTCAGTAGTAGAACATCCCCCTTCCAGGGGGAAGGCGCAGTGTGCAATTCCTGTCACCCGCTCTGCACCGCCGGTCTGACTCCCTTGAGGATCAGGTAGGCTGGTGCTCGCGCCGATCGGTGAGAGCCGGTCGGATGCAATGCGGACGTAGCTCAGTTGGTAGAGCGCAACCTTGCCAAGGTTGAGGTCGCGAGTTCGAGCCTCGTCGTCCGCTCTCGAGTGAAGACCCCGGTCCCCTGGACCGGGGTTTTTTCTTGCCCTCCGTGCCGACTGACATTTGTCATACGGAGTGGTGACAGCGCGCACTGCTGCCGCCTCCCCTCCGCCGGGACGCTGGCTTCATGAACACCGACGAACACGAACACGTGATTGAGGTCACCGACCTGCGGCGTGTGTACGGGGGCGGGTTCGAGGCCGTACGCGGAATCAGCTTCTCCGTGGCCCGCGGAGAGGTCTTCGCCCTGCTCGGCACCAACGGCGCCGGCAAGACCTCCACCGTCGAACTGCTGGAGGGACTCGCCCGGCCGACCGGCGGACGCATCCGCGTCCTCGGACACGACCCGTACACCGAGCGGGCCGCCGTGCGTCCGCGCACCGGGGTGATGCTCCAGGAGGGCGGCTTCCCCTCCGAGCTGACCGTCGGCGAGACCGCGCGGATGTGGGCCGGCTGCGTCAGCGGGGCCCGGCCGCCGCTGGAGGTGCTGGAGCTCGTCGGGCTCGCCCGGCGGACCGGCGTACGGGTCAAGCAGTTGTCCGGGGGCGAGCGGCGGCGGCTCGACCTGGCGCTGGCCCTGCTCGGGGACCCGGAGGTGCTGTTCCTGGACGAGCCGACGACCGGCCTCGACGCCGAAGGGCGCCGGGACACCTGGGAGTTGGTGCGGGCCCTGCGCGACCGGGGCACGACCGTGCTGCTGACCACGCACTACCTGGAGGAGGCCGAGGACCTCGCCGGGCGGCTGGCGATCCTCCACGAGGGGCGGATCGCGGTCACCGGGACCCCGGCCGAGGTGACGGCCGCCCAGCCGGCGCGGATCTCCTTCGAGCTGCCGGACGGGTACTTCCTGGGAGACCTGCCCGCGCTCGCGGAGCTGGGGGTGTGCGGGCACGAGGTCGACGGGAACACCGTCCGGCTGCGGACGCGGGAGTTGCAGCGGGCGGCCACCGGGCTGCTGGTGTGGGCCGAGCGGGCCGGGGTCGAACTGCGGCGGCTCGATGTGCGGTCCGCCTCGCTGGAGGAGGCGTTCCTGGGGATCGCGGCCCGTGAGGAGGTCTCGGCATGAGCACGGTCACCACCCCCGCGAGCCGGCTGGGCGCCCTGGCCCGCGCCGAGTTCACGCTGCTCGGGCGCAGCAGGGCCACTCTCGTCGCGGCCGTCCTGGTGCCGCTCGCGCTGCCGTTCAGCCTGCGGCCCGTCGTGGACGACATGGACGTCCAGGAGGCCGGGCTGAGTGTCGGCCTGGTGCTCCTGCCGGCCGCGGTCGGCTTCACCCTGTTGTTCGGCGTGTACGGCGCCCTCGTCGGGACCTACACCGCCCGGCGCGAGGAACTGGTGCTGAAGCGGCTGCGCACCGGCGAGCTGAGGGACGCCGAGATCCTGTGCGGGACCGCGCTGCCGATCTCCGCGACCGGGCTCACGCAGTCCCTGGTGCTGGTGGGCGCGAGCGCCGCACTGCTCGACGTGCCCGCCCCCCGCGCCCCCCATCTCGCCGCCC
>NZ_LJBR01000157.1 GCF_001282115.1 Streptomyces sp. NRRL B-24085
CGGCCACGCAGATCTTCACGTCCGCCGGATCCCGGCCGGCGGCCGCGGCCGCGTCCTTGACCGCCTTCACCATGTACTCGGTGAGATAGAGGTCGGAGAGCTGGAGGATGAACCCGTCGGCCTCCTCGCCGGTCATCTTCAGCGCCTTGGGGCCGTAGGCCGCCATCCATACGGGGAGTTCGGCGTCGTCCCTGATCCAGGGGAACTTGACGACCGTGCCGCCGAGGTCGGCCTCCTGGCCGGAGCCGAGGGCCCTGATGACCTTCATGGCCTGGCTGATGCGGGCCAGTGTGTTGGGTGTACGGCCCGCGACGCGCATCGCCGAGTCGCCGCGGCCGATGCCGCAGACCGTGCGGTTGCCGAACATGTCGTTGAGGGTGGCGAAGGTGGAGGCGGTGACCTCCCAGGTGCGGGTGCCCGGGTTGGTGACCATCGGGCCGACCTTCAACTTCGTGGTGTTGGCGAGGATCTGACTGTAGATCACGAACGGCTCCTGCCAGAGCACGGCGGAGTCGAACGTCCATCCGTAGGTGAAGCCGTTGCGTTCGGCCCGCTTCATCAGGCTGATGACCTTCGAGGCGGGCGGATCCGTCTGCAGGACGAGTCCGAAGTCCATGGGCGCCACTCCTAGTTGAGGTACTGACAGGTGGAGCGGGGGGTGTACGTGCCGTGCCCGGCGTGCCCGGTGTACTCCCGCTCGGTGATGACGGGTTCGCCGCGCGAGAGGACCGTCTCGACCCGGCCGGTGAGGCGCTTGCCCTCGTAGGCCGAGTAGTCGACGTTCATGTGGTGGGTCTCGGCGGAGACGGTCTGCTCGGCGTGCGGGTCGTAGATGACGACGTCGGCGTCGGCACCCGGGGCGATGGTGCCCTTCTTCGGGTACATGCCGAACATGCGGGCCGGGGTGGCGCAGGCGATCTCGATCCAGCGGCGGCGGGTGATGTGCCCGTCGACGACGGCCTGGTGGAGCAGGTCCATGCGGTTCTCGACGCCGGGGAGGCCGTTGGGGATCTTGGAGAAGTCACCGCGGCCGAGCTCCTTCTGGCCGACGAAGCAGAAGGGGCAGTGGTCGGTGGAGACGACCTGGAGGTCGTTGGTCCTGAGGCCCTGCCACAGCTTGGCCTGGTGCTCGCGCGGCCGCAGAGGCGTGCTGCACACGTACTTCGCGCCCTCGAAGTCGGGCTCGGCGAGGTTGTCCGTCGACAGGAACAGGTACTGCGGGCAGGTCTCGCCGAAGACGTTGAGCCCCTCGTCCCGCGCGCGTGCCAGCTCGGCCACCGCCTCCATGGCCGAGACGTGCACGACGTACAGGGGCGCGCCGGCAACCTGTGCGAGCCTGATGGCGCGGTGGGTGGCCTCGGCCTCCAGGAGCGCCTTGCGCACCTCGCCGTGGTAGCGGGGGTCGGTCTCGCCGCGGGCCAGCGCCTGCTCGACCAGGACGTCGATCGCGATGCCGTTCTCCGCGTGCATCATGATCAGGCCGCCGTTCTCGGCGGAGCGCTGCATGGCGCGCAGGATCTGGCCGTCGTCGGAGTAGAAGACGCCGGGGTAGGCCATGAACTGCTTGAAGGAGGTGACCCCCTCCTCGACCAGCAGGTCCATCTCCTTGAGCGTCTCCTGGTTCACATCGGAGACGATCATGTGGAAGCCGTAGTCGATGGCGCAGTTGCCCTCGGCCTTGGCGTGCCAGGCATCCAGGCCCTCACGCAGGGAGTGTCCGACGCTCTGCACCGCGAAGTCGACGATCGTGGTGGTACCGCCCCAGGCGGCGGCCCGGGTGCCGGTCTCGAAGGTGTCGGAGGCGAAGGTGCCGCCGAAGGGCAGCTCCATGTGGGTGTGGGCGTCGACGCCACCGGGGATGACGTACTTCCCGGTGGCGTCGATCGTGCGGTCCGCGGTCCAGCTCTGGGTACCGGGCACGGCGAGGGCGGCGATGCGGCCGTCCTCGATCAGCACGTCTGCGTGGATCTCGTCGGACGCGGTGATGACGAGACCACCGCTGATGACGGTACGGCTGCGGCTGCTCATACTCCCTCTCCTGCGAACGGGGATCGGAAAAGTTCCGGTCGTCTGTGGCTGGTCGCGCAGTTCCCCGCGCCCCTGAGGGGCGCGGGTGTGCGGGTCGTGATTACGGAGCGGTCAGCGGGGGGTAGGCGTCCGGACGGCGGTCGCGGTAGAACTGCCAGCGGTCCCGCACCTCCCGCAGCTTGGCCATGTCCAGATCGCGGACGACCAGTTCGGTCTCCTTGTCCGAAGCCACCTCGCCGACGAACTGGGCCTCCGGGTCGACGAAGTACGTCGTCCCGTAGAAGTCGTTGTCGCCCAGTTCCTCCACGCCCACCCGGTTGATCGCGCCGACGAAGTACTCGTTGGCGACGGCCGCCGCGGGCTGCTCCAACTGCCACAGGTACGCGGACAGTCCGCGCGAGGTGGCCGAGGGGTTGAAGACGATCTCGGCACCCGCGAGGCCCAACGCCCGCCAGCCCTCCGGGAAGTGGCGGTCGTAGCAGATGTAGACACCGATCCTGCCGACCCTGGTGTCGAAGACCGGCCAGCCGAGATTGCCGGGCCGGAAGTAGAACTTCTCCCAGAATCCCGGGACTTGGGGGATGTGGTGCTTGCGGTACTTGCCGAGGTACGAGCCGTCCGCGTCGATCACCGCGGCGGTGTTGTAGAGGACGCCGGGCTGCTCCTCCTCGTACATCGGCAGGATCAGGACGATGCCCAGCTCCGCGGCGAGCGCCTGGAAGCGCTTGACGATCGGCCCGTCCGGGATCTGCTCGGCGTACTCGTAGAACGCCTTGTCCTGGACCTGGCAGAAGTACGGCCCGTAGAACAGCTCCTGGAAGCACAGGACCTGAGCACCCTGTGCGGCCGCGTCCCGGGCCGCCTGCTCGTGTACCTGGATCATCGACTCCTTGTCGCCCGTCCACGCGGTCTGGAAGAGGGCGGCACGGATCACTCTGCTCATCGGGACCTCCGGTCGCTCGGTGTGCGAGAAGACTAGGAAGTCCGGAAAACGGCTTTGAGTTGCACGGTGTCACGTCTGCGGGCACGCGGCGTGCCACGGTGTCACCCTGTCGCGAGCCCATGTTTCACCGCCGTTTTCCCAGGTCGTAGCGTGTTTCAGCGTTGTTGCGCGTCGTGCGCGAGCAGTGCGATGTGCACCGAGGCGGCCTGCTCGAAGTCGTCGAGGTCGACGCCGAGCCGGCCCTGTATGGCCTCCAGCCGCCGGTAGAGCGCGGGGCGGGAGACGTGGTGGAGCTGGGCGGTGCGGGACTTGTTGCGGCCGGTGGCGAGGTAGGTGCGCAGCACCGCCAGCAGGTCGTCCCCCGTCCCGCACAGCAGTCCGTCCAGCTCGCGCTCGGCGAAGGACTGCACGTGCGGGTCGTCCCGCAGCAGCCTGATCAGGCCGCGCAGATGGACGTCCCTGAGGCGCACCACGGGAGGCAGCGCGCGGGCGGCTGCCGAGTCCGCGACCGCGTCGGCGACGTGCTGGGCCTCCCGCAGCCCCGCCGGGACGTCGTCCCACGAGGTCCTCGGGTCGGCGGCGGCCACGACCGTCCGCGTCAGCCGGGCCGCGAAGTTGGCCGTGAGCACGGCGGCGTCCTGGTCCCGGGCAAGGCTCAGCAGGACGGCGGTGGCCCCGTCGGTGAGTTCGGCGGCGATGCCCGGCAGCCCCAGCAGCCGCAGCACCCGGTCGAGTTCGGCCGGATCGCCGTCGCGCACGACGAGCGGCACGAAGGTGCGCCGGTTGACGGGCAGCCCGGCCGCCCGCGCCCGGGGCAGCAGCTGCCGGGCCGGTACGACCCCGCTGGCCAGGTCGGTGAGCAGGCTCTGCGCGGACTGCTCCTCCCAGGTGTGGGCGGAGGTGCCGCCGAGCATGCGGTGCAGGACGAGGGACTCGGCGGCCCGGTCGGCGAGGAGCCGGCCGGTCGCGGTGTCGCCGCGGTAGCCGCACAGCATGATCTGGCCCCAGCGCTCCCCGCGCCCGCCCAGTTCGGCGCGGATCCAGCCGTCGCCCGCGCCGCCTCCCCCGGTGCCTGAACGGCCCGGGCGGTGCCCCCATGCCTGGCGGGCGATGCGCTCCCAGTCGCGCAGCACGTCGTCGACGGCGGACCGCTCCCCCGCGGTGGCGAGGACGCGGTGCGCGAGGTTGGTGACGACCACGGGACAGCCGCTGTGGTGGGCGATCTCGTCCAGCAGGTGCTGGAGCGGGGCGCCCGCGGTGATGAGTCCGGTCAGGGCGGTGCGGACGGCCTCGGACATGCTGACCGCGGCGAACTTCCGCCGCACCAGCCGGGCCTGGACCTCCTCCGTCAACTCCGCGAAGGGGAAGGGCCGGTGCAGGACGACCATGGGCAGCCCGCACCGCTCGGCGGCCCGGCGCATCACGTCCGGCGCGGACGGGAAGGCGCGGCCGAGCCCGAGGACCACGGCCGCGGCCTCGGCGCGGTGCAGGGACTGGATGTACTCGGCCTGCTTGCCGTCGTCGCCGGCGAGCAGCACACCGGTGGTGAGGACCATCTCACCGCCGCTGAGCATCACACCGACGTCGGCGGCCTCGGCCACGTGCACCCAGCGCACCGCCCGGTCGAGCTGGCCGGCACCGGCCACCACCTCGGGCTCCCCGGCCAGGACCCGCTCCAGCATGAGGACCTGACGGACCGACAGGGCCGGCTCCGAGGACTCCAGGGGTTCCAGGGGCTCCAGGGTGGCGCTCATGACGGTGTTCCCTTGCTGTGGGCCTACTGGATGGTGCTCCTCAGAGCGTGTTCGAGGATCGCGGCGCCCTCCTCGGCCTCCGCGACGGTCAGGGACAGGGGCGGGGCGATCCGGAGGGCGCTGGTGTTGTGCCCGCCGCCCTTGCCGAGCAGCAGCCCCTCGGCGCGGGCGGCCTCCAGCACGGCGGCCGCGGCCTGCGGGTCGGCTTCGTCGGTGCCGGGCTTCACCAGCTCGACGCCGAGCATCAGTCCGCGCCCGCGCACCTCCCGTACGCCCGGGACCTGCGCGGCGACGGCCCGCAGCCGCTCGATCAGCAGTCCGCCGACCCGCCGGGCGTTGCCCTGGAGGTCGTGTTCCAGGAGGTAGGACAGGTTCGCGAGGCCGGCCGCCATGGTGATCTGGGTGCCGCCGAAGGTCGAGATGCTGTTGGAGTCCAGGCAGTTCATGATCTCGGCGCGGGCCACGACCCCGCCGATGGACATGCCGTTGCCGATGCCCTTGGCGAAGGTGAGGATGTCCGGCGGGCCCGAGCGCCCGTGCGCCTGCCAGCCCCAGAAGTGGTCGCCGGTGCGGCCCCAGCCGGTCTGCACCTCGTCGGCGATCCACAGGATGCCCCGCTCGTGCAGCACCTCGCGGAAGGCGGCGTAGAGGCCGTCGGGCGGGGAGGTGAAGCCGCCGACGCCCTGGATCGGCTCGGCGATCAGCGCGGCGGGCGGGCGGGTGTGGCCGAGCAGGTCCTTGAGGTCGTCGACGCAGGCCGCGATGAAGTCGTCGTCGCCGAGCGAGGCGTACGGGCCGCGGGTGCGCACGCCGCCGTGGACGTACAGCGTCTGGAGCGGGGACAGCGAGGTGGGCGACCAGCCGCGGTTGCCGGTGATGCCGACCGCGCTGAAGGAGCGGCCGTGGTAGCTGTTGCGCATCGCCAGGATCGTGTTGCTGCGCCGGTAGGTGGTGGCGAGCAGCAGGGCGGTGTCGTTGGCCTCGGTGCCGGAGGTCGTGAAGAAGACCCGGGCGTCCGGGATGCCGGACAACTGGGCGATGCGCTCGGCGAGTTCGACCATCGGCCGGTTCAGGTACAGGGTGGAGGAGTGGATGATCCGCCCGGCCTGTTCGCTCACCGCCTTGGTGATCTCGGGCAGGGCGTGCGCGGTCATCGTGGTCAGGATGCCGCCGAAGAAGTCGAGGTACTTGTTGCCCTCGGAGTCCCACACGTACCGGCCCTCGCCGTGCGTGATCTCCAGCGGCTCCTCGTAGTAGAGGGCGAGCCAGTCGGGCAGGACGGCCCGATGACGTCCCAGCAGGTCCTCGGTCACGGCTGCACCAGCCCTTCGTAGGCGTCGGGGCGGCGGTCGCGGTAGAACGCCCACTGCTGCCGCACGTCCTCGATGAGGTCGAAGTCCAGGTCGCGGACGACCAGTTCCTCCTCCTTGTCGCTCGCCGTCTCCCCCACGAACTGGCCGCGCGGGTCGACGAAGTACGACGTCCCGTAGAAGTCGTTGTCGCCGTACTCCTCGACGCCGACCCGGTTGATGGCGGCGACGAAGTACTCGTTGGCGACGGCGGCCGCGGGCTGCTCCAGGCGCCACAGGTGGGAGGACAGACCCCGGTGGGTGGCGGACGGGTTGTAGACGAGCTGGGCGCCGTTGAGGCCCAGCTGCCGCCAGCCCTCCGGGAAGTGGCGGTCGTAGCAGATGTAGACGCCGACCTTGCCGACGGCGGTGTCGAACACCGGCCAGCCGAGGTTGCCCGGCTTGAAGTAGTACTTCTCCCAGAAGCCCTTGACCTGCGGGATGTGGTGCTTGCGGTACTTGCCGAGGACGGTGCCGTCGGCGTCGATCACGACCGCGGTGTTGTAGTAGAACCCGGACTGCTCGACCTCGAACACCGGCACGACGACCACCATGCCGGTCTCGCGGGCGAGTTCCTGCATACGGCTCGTGGTCGGGCCGTCGGGCACCGGCTCGGCCCAGCGGTAGTGCTCGGGTTCCTGGACCTGGCAGAAGTAGGGGGCGTTGAACACTTCCTGGAACCCGATGATCTTCGCGCCCTGTCGGGCCGCCTCGCGGGCGTGCTCCTCGTGTTTCGCCACCATGGACTCGGTGTCGCCGGTCCAGGTGGCCTGGACCAGAGCGGCACGTACGACGTTGGCCATGAGCTGCTCCTTCGGCGGGGACGTCAGAGCCTCTACGCCCGTAGAGGGGGCCGTAGAGGGACGAACGTAAGCCTCCTGGAGAGGCTTGCCAAGACCATCGTCGTTAACCGGCGAAGTCGATCTCGTTTCACACTCCAGTGGAGGAGTGACGTGCCCGGTCAGCAGGGTTGTGGAGGACCTGTCAGGCGGGGAATCCCGCGACCCGCAGGGCGTGCACCAGGTCCCAGTGCCGCTCCTCCGAGACCCCTCGCGCGGCGGCCAGGAGCAGCGGTACGAGGGTCGCCGGGCCGGGTCCGGCGCTGCGGGCGGCCTCCTCGGGGGTGCGGACGCGGACGTAGGCGTCGAGGAGCGCGGTGACCTCACGGTGGCGGCCCTCGGCGACCAGCGCGAGCACCGCCGCGCCGATCTCAGCGGCGGGACGCGCCACACCCTGCCGGAGCACCTGCTCCCCGTCCGTGCTCCGCCCGGCCGCGGCCAGGGCGTCCGCGGCGGCCACCAGCCGGTCGGCGGGCAGCGACGCGGCCTCCCACAGCAGGGTCGCCCAGTCGGCGCCCAGCCCGGCGCGCTGGAGCTCGGCGGCGAGCAGCGGGAAACGGTCGGCGGGCCAGTGGGCGATCTCGACGAGCACGGCGTGCGCCTCGCCGGTACGCCCCTCCGAGCGCAGCCGCACCAGCCTCGCGACCGCCTCGGTGGTCTCCCGCCGCGCCACCGCGTCCGACGGTTCCGCCCGCTGCCCCGGACCGGCCTCCGCAGGCACCTCGGGCACCTGCGCGGCCCCCGCGAAACGGGCCCCGCGCGGAGCCCGCCCCTTCGCCACGGGCACGGCGGGCGGATCGGTCACGGCGGCCGGGGGTACGACGACGGGGGCGCCCCCCTCCTCGGCCGCACCGGCGAAACGGGCACCGCCGCGCCGGCGCTTGCGCTTCGCCTCGGGCGGCGGCGCTG
>NZ_LJBR01000158.1 GCF_001282115.1 Streptomyces sp. NRRL B-24085
GCCGAGCCCGGCCCCGGGTCCCTCGGCACCCCCGGTGAGCTACCCGGTCCACCACCACGCGAAGGCGCCCGAGCGGCGCACGCACAGCACGACCTCGCCCGTGATCTACGTCCTGCTCATCACCGCGCCCGCGGTGGTCGCCGTGGCCGCCCTGCGGCCCCGCTAGTGCCGATCCAGGAGGCATCCCTTGCCGGAATGGCTTGTTCTCATCCTCGCGATGCTGGCCGCGTGCGCGGTGGTGGTCGTCATCACGCTCATCCGCCACAAGGCGGCGCCCGTGGACGAGGATCCCAGCGAGACCCCGGACGTCATCGAGTACATGACGATGTGGATCGGGGTGGTGTACGCCATCGTCCTGGGTCTGGCCATCGCGGGCGTGTGGGAGGCCCGCAGCGCGGCCCAGGACCACGTCCAGGCGGAGGCGCAGGCGCTGCACGAGATCTCGGAGCGGGTCCAGGTCTATCCGGCCGACGTCCGTGACCGCATTCGCGCCGATGTCAACGCCTATGTCGGACACGTCGTCACGACGGAATGGAAGGAGATGGCGGACCACCGCCGCATGACCGAGGAGGGCACCGAGCTCCTCGACCGGCTCCGCACGGACGTCACCTCCTACGAGCCGCGGACCGACTTCGAGGCCCAGGCCTACCAGCCGCTCGTCGACCAGGTGGCCGCCGTGGACCAGGCCCGCAACGCGCGCGCGGACTCGGTCGAGCCCACCATGCCCGGGGTGGTCTGGTTCGGTCTGCTGGGCGGCGCCGTCGTCACGATCGGCATGGTCTTCGCGCTGCAGATCCGGCGCACGGCCCGCGAGCTGATCCTGGCCGGCCTGTTCTCCGCGCTGATCGCCTTCCTGCTGTTCCTGATCTGGGACTTCGACGCCCCCTACAGCCGGGGCATCACGGCGTCGGCGGAACCGTTCCTCGCCCTGTTCCCGGACGCCAAGGGCTGACCGGGGCTCACCCCACGGGCACCGGAGGGGGACGTCCGGCGTGCGACACGCCGTCGGCGTCCCCTGAGCGGCCCACACCCATGCCCCATTCGGAGCGACAGCGATCGCGCGGACGGACGCCCGTTCCTAGCGTTTCGGTCATCGAGGTGCATTTCTTACGTAGGCGGAACAGGTCCGCAGTTGCTCCTCGGGGACCGGAGGAACCACCATGCGCGCGATACGCGTCGCTTCGGCCGCACTGCTGGGCGTGACCGCCCTGGCCTTCTGCGCACCGGCCGCCGTGGCGAAGGGCGACACCGACATCACACCCTTCGGTTTCAGCGTCGTGCCCTCGACCGTCGCCCCGGGCGGACAGGTGGCGCTGGTGCTGGAGAGGGACGGCGGCTGCCGGGGCACCGCGACCGTCACCTCGGGGCTGTTCGACACCGTCATCATCCCGCCGCGCAGGAACCTGTCCACGGTCGTGGTCGACTGGGACGCCAGGCCCGGCGCGGTCTACCAGGTGGCGTTCACCTGTGACGGCGCGAGCGGCACCACCGGTCTGACCATCACCGGCGGCCACCCGGACGGGCCCACCCCGACGCCGCTCCGCCCCGACCGGGGCGTGCACGCGGGCGAGGGCGGCAGCCTGGCCGACTTCGACGCCAAGGAGCTCGGCATCGGCGCCCTGCTCATCGCGGGCTCGATCGGGGCGGCCTACCACTTCTCCCGTCGCCGCACCGGCGACGAGGGCGCCTGACGGCCCTGCCGGGCGTCTTCGACACGGACCTCCGCCCCGGCTTCCTCTCGGAGTCCGGGGCGGAGGTCGTCTCCGAAGGGGCGGAGACCTGCCGCGAAGCGGCCGGGATCAGATGTGCCGCTCGGACCGCCTGCGCATCCAGAACACCCCGCCGCCGATGACCGCAAGGGCCACCAGACCGCCGCCGATGGCCATGTCCGTCGGGGTGGCCCCGGAGGTACTGCTGCCGCCGAGACCACCCTGGACACCGCCGATGACGGTGAAGGCCGTCGGGTTGATCACGGTGCCGTTGCCGCACACGACACTGATGCTGTGCGATCCCGGACGGGCGTTCCGGTTGACCGTGGCGCGCCCCGTCGCCAGGTTGTTGGGCCCCGTGGTCAGCCTGATCGTCCGGAAGGCGTCCGAGCTCGCGGTGGCGTTGCCGGTGCAGTTGTTGACGGTGATGGTCAGCTGTCCGCCCCGGGCGATGACGTTGGGAAGGGCGACGACATTGCTCGGGTTCAGGTTCATGCCGTCCCGGGCGACGGCCGCCGGGGCGGTGAGTCCGAGCACGGCGACCGCGGCACCGGCGGCCGCCAGGGCACGAGTAGTACGCATGTGAATCCTCCGCGGGAGACGCCCCGGGAACGGTCCCCGGTGGATCGGCGAGAGAACGCCTCCCAGAAAGACCCTCAGACGCCTTGCCCGGGCCCGCATTTCGGGAATGGTCCGTCCTGGTGAGAGGACACGCCGAACGAAAAGCGCACAATCGGATATCTCCGCAGGTCACGGACCGTCAGAAAATTCCTGTTCACGGCAACTCGGATGGCGCACCACCCGCTTTCGGGGGCCACCCGTTCGCCGTTGCCCCGTCGCCGGTTCCACGCGCGGGACTTAGCGTTCTCGTATGCGCGAATGGCACGGCGACGGCCGCGTCGAGAGGGGAAGTAAATGTCTGCGTCCGAGTTGGCCGACCTGGCCGAAGAGGAGGAGCAGCGGAAGAAGCGCGCTCCCTGGGGCGTGATAGCGCTTGTTCTGCTGACCGGCCTCGCGCTCATTCGGAACGGTTCGGGGGAGTTCGACGTGGGGCCGCCGCAGCCCGCGTCGGCGGCCGCGGCGGACAGCCGCGTGCACGGCACCGCCTTCGGCAACACCCCCGCTCCGCTGCCGTTCGCCGTGCCCGACCGGGTGTCCATCCCGGCGATCCGGGTCGACGCGCCGATGGTTCCGGTCGGCCTGGACCCGGACGGCTGGGTGGGCGCGCCCCCGCCGGAGGACCCGAACCTGGCCGGCTGGTTCACCGGCGCGGTCTCCCCCGGCGAGAAGGGCACCGCCGTCGTCGTCGGCCATGTCGACAACACACAGGGCCCCGCCGTGTTCTACGGACTCGGGGCCCTGAAGAAGGGAAATCGCGTCGAGATCAGGCGCAAGGACGGAAAGACCGCGGTCTTCGAGATCTACGGCATCGAGGTCTTCGAGAAGAACAATTTCCCCGGCGACCGTGTCTATGGCTCCAAGGGGGCCCCGGAATTGCGGGTCATCACCTGTGGAGGCGGTTTCTCGAAGCAGAGCGGTTACGCGGGCAATGTCGTCGCCTTCGCCCGCCTGGTCGAGGTCCGCTGAGCGTTCCCCGACCCGGCGGGCGCATTACGGCTATGCGTACTGCCGGCGCGGGACGGTGATGTGGTAGCCGGAATCGAGGAGCTGCGGGAGATAGTCGCGCAGCGCCCGGACACTCTGGGAGCGGTCGCCCCCGGCGTCGTGCGAGAGCACCACGACGCCGGGGGCGGCGCCGTTCTCCACCCGGCCGACGATGCGGCGGGTGCCCGGGGTGGTCCAGTCGAGGGTGTCCACGGTCCAGGCGAGGGGCTCCATGCCGAGTTCGGCGCCGAGCTGGAACGCGGCCCGGTTCCAGGCGCCGTAGGGGGCGCGGAACCATTCGGGACGCTCGCCGTAGGCGTCCTCGATGACGTCGCAGGTGCGTTTCATCTCGGAGCGGATGCGGGAGCGGCTGAGCCGGGTGAGCAGCGGGTGGGACCAGGTGTGGTTGCCGACGACGTGCCCCTCGTCGGCCATCCGGGCCAGCAGGTCCTGGTTGTCGACCGCCATCTCCCCGCACACGAAGAACATCGCGCGCACGTCGTACTCGGCCAGCGTGTCCAGGATGTGCGGGGTGTAGCGGGGGTCGGGTCCGTCGTCGAAGGTCAGCACCATGGTCCGGCCGCGTCCGGACACCTTCAGCAACGGCTCGTGGCGGACGAGCGTCTTGCGGGGGGCGGCCTGCGGCGGGCCGTATCCGGTCAGGGGCTGGAGGCGGTAGGCCGAGGACCTGACCGCGCGACGGGCGGGCGGGCCGGCAGCGGGGAGCGCCGGGCGTACCGGTTCCTGGCCGGTGAGGGCCGCGAACACCCCGGCCGTGCCGGCGGCCCCGACGGCGGCGGCACCGGCCAGCAGGGCCCGGCGCCGTGTGAGCACCGCCGCCGCCTTCGACGACAGCCGTGTGAGCAACTGATCCTTCGTCATGACTCATCAGTCGCCCGGCGGAGCGCCGACGCACCTCAGCAACACCGGTGCGGCGGCACGAATACACCCGCCCGGCCCAGCGAGGACGCTCCACGCGGCATGGCGGGGCGTCAGGACGACGTCGTAAGGGGTCGATCGGCGTCGGCCCGGCCTCGTCCCCTCCGTCGAGGCCGGGGCGCCGAGGGCGGCGGCGGGCTCCGGTGACGGCCCGCTCGCGGCCCGCCCTCCGGGTGCCCGTTTTTCGCCAGGCTTGCGCACCCGATGTCGACGGGCCCCGAACGCCGCCCGGACCTGCGGCTTCCGATAGCCTCTGGCCGTGACGGAACAGCACTCGCACCAGTTCGAGCGGGGCACGGACGGGCCCAAGGTCATCGTCGTCGGCGTGGACGGCTCCGACTCCTCGCTCCGCGCCGCGGCGTACGCCGGAGGTCTGGCCCGGCGGCAGCACGCGCTGCTCGCCGTGGTGTACGTCCAGCCGGTGATCGCCGCCGGCGCCGCGCTCGGCGCTCCGGTCGCCGAGACCACGGACGAGATCGCGGAGGACCTGGTCGCCCAGATCCGGCGCGCCACCGAGCAGAACAAGGGGATATTCGACGTGCGCTGGGAGTTCCACACCTTCCGCGGCGACCCCTACAGCGGGCTGACGAAGGCGGCGGACGAGCTCAAGGCCGACGCGGTGGTCGTCGGCGCCTCGGAGCAGGCAGGTCACCGGATCGTGGGGTCGGTCGCGGTGCGGCTGGTCAAGGCGGGTCGCTGGCCGGTGACCGTGGTGCCGTAGCGGGCTGTCGGGGCGCATCGCGGCCGCGTGTCTGCGTGGCCCCTTCCTCACCCGCCGGGTCTGCGCCATCATGATCCGCCGTCAGCCGTTTGCCGAACACGAAGAGGTGAGGCGCATGGCCCGGCTCCGTATGGGCGAGGGGATTCTCCGCCGCAAACCGATCGAGCGCATCGAGGAGACGGAGGCCGGCGAGGGCACCGGCCTCGAACGGTCGCTGGGCCTGTGGCAGCTGACCGCGATCGGCGTGGGCGGCATCATCGGCGCGGGCATCTTCACGCTCGCCGGGACGGTGGCCAACGGTACGGCGGGTCCCGCGGTCCTCGTCTCCTTCCTGGTGGCCGGTGTCGCGAGCGCCGCGGCCGCGCTGTCCTACGCCGAGTTCGCCGGTCTCATCCCGAAGGCGGGGTCCGCCTACACCTACGGCTACGCGGTGCTCGGCGAGTTCGCGGGCTGGTTCATCGGCTGGGACCTGCTCCTGGAGTACACGGCGATCGTGGCGGTGGTGGCGATCGGCATCTCCGGCTACTTCAGCTTCCTGGTCGGGGAGATGGGCGCCGACCTGCCGAACTGGATGCTGGGCGCGCCCGGTACGGGTGACGGGCACCGGGTGGACCTGTTCGCCGCGGTGCTGTGCCTGCTGATCGCGTACCTGCTCAACCTCGGCATCCGCAACGCGGCCCGCTTCGAGATGGTCGTCGTGGTCCTCAAGGTGCTGGTCGTGCTGCTGGTGATCGCGGTCGGGGTGTTCCACATCGACACGGCGAACTACAACCCGTTCTTCCCGTACGGCGTGGGCGGGGCGTTCACCGGGGCGGCGACGGTGTTCTTCGCGGTCTTCGGGTACGACGCGATGTCGACGGCGGCGGAGGAGTCGAAGGACGCCCAGCGGCACATGCCGAAGGCGATCCTCTACTCGCTCGCGATCTCGATGGTGCTGTACGTGGCGGCCTGTCTGGTGCTGACCGGCATGCAGGACTACAAGGACATCGACAAGGAGAGCGGGTTCTCCACGGCGTTCAAGTCGGTGGGCCTCGGCGGGCTCGCGGACGTGATCGCGGTGGGCGCGATCATCGGCATCCTCACGGTGATGTTCACGTTCATGCTCGGGGTGACCCGGGTGTGGTTCTCGATGTCCCGGGACGGGCTGCTGCCCCGGTGGTTCGCGAAGACGCACCCGACGCGGCACGTGCCCACACGGGTGACGTGGATCGTCGGCTTCGCGTCGGCCGCCATCGCCGGGTTCCTGCCGATCGGCGAGGCGGCCGAACTGACCAACATCGGGATCCTGCTGGCCTTCGTGGTGGTGTGCACGGCGGTGATCGTGCTGCGGTACCGGCAGCCGGATCTGCCGCGCACCTTCCGTACGCCGTGGATGCCGGTGGTGCCGGCCCTGGGCGTCGGCTTCTCGATCTGGCTGATCACCTATCTGCAGTGGCAGACCTGGGTGCGGTTCGCGGTGTGGTTCGCGATCGGCACCGTGATCTATTTCGGGTACTCCTACAAGCGGTCGGCGCTGGCGGAGCGTTAGAGCTCGCGCAGGAACCCGAGGAGCAGCTCGTTGAACTCCTCGGGTTTCTCCAGGTTCGGGAAGTGCGAGGTGCCCTCCACCAGGACCGAGCGGCCGTTGCGCGCGGTGCTCGCGTAGCGCTCGGCGTCGGCGAGGAGGTCCGGGGAGTCGAGCGTGCCGTTGACGGTGAGCACCGGGACGTCGATCTTCGGGACGCGGGCCCAGGTGTCGGTCATGGGCACGTGCCAGTTCCGTTCGCCCGGTGTGTGCTTGGCGATGGTGTGCAGGGCCATCTCGCTCAGGTGGTCCAGGATCCGCTGGTCGGTCTCCTCGACCGTGCGGAAGGGGCCCGCGACGGACCGGAGGAAGACCTTCAGCCAGCCCTCGATGTCGCCGGAGTGCAGCATCCGGTGGGACTCGGCCACGATCTGCCGGGTCGTCTCGTGGGTGTACTGGAAGTCGCTGACCGAGGCACCGCTCAGCACGAGCCCGCGGACCAGTTCCGGATACTCGATCGCCGTGTCACCGGCCACGGCCCCGCCCATGGAGACGCCGACCAGGACCGCGGGGCCCATGTCGAGGTGGCGCAGCAGGGCGGCCAGGTCGTCGGCCCAGCGGAAGGGCTCGGTGGCGTTGGCGGTCCAGCCGTGGCCGCGGACGTCCACGGCGACGACCCGGTGTTCGGCGGCCAGGACCGGGGTCTGGGCAGCGAAGAGGCGGTGGTCGACGTAGCCGGCGTGCAGCAGGACGACGGGGTCCCCGGTTCCGGTGTCGAGATAGGCGATGTCCCCGTCGGTGGACGCGAAGAAGCTCAGTTCCGAAGCGACTGTCATGACAACCAAGGTGTCATCTTTGCGGGACTTTGACAACCGAGTTGTCATGATGGGGTGCGGTGCATGATGAGCGGGTGAACGACATCGACGAGCCACTGCCCCCCGACGATCTCGGCCACCGGGTCAGTGAGGTGTTCGACCTGGTCGGCGCCCTCTACCGGCGCGGACTGCGCAAACTGGAGCAGGACGAGGCGGCGGGCGGGGTGTCCGTCGGCGTGCGGTCCGTCCTCGTCCTGCTGCACCGGTACGGGCCCATGACGGTCCCCCAGATGGCCCGGATCATGGCGCTGACCCGGCAGTTCGTGCAGCGCATGACCAACGACGCGATGGACCGGGGCTGGGCGGAGGCCACGCCCAACCCCGCCCACCAGCGGTCCTCGCTGATCCGCATCACGGACGAGGGCGTGGCCGTCATCACCGCGATCCTCGCGCGCGAGCACGCACTGAACCGGCAGGTCGGCGGCGGCGAGCTGACCGACGCCGAACTGCGGGCGTGCGTACGCGTGCTGAAGGAGATGCTGCGCACCTTCGACCACGTGGACGTGGAGTGAGCCGCGGCCCCGTGACCCACCGGCCACGAGCCGTCGCCCCAGGCCCTACCGCCCCATCGTCAGCCCGTCCTTGGCTGCCCCCCGGCTCAGCACCACCTCGCGGATCCGGTCGCGGACGCCCTGGACGTCGGCGCCCTGCGCGATCGCCCGGTTGAGGTTCACCACTCGTCCGGCGTCCACGTCGAACATCTGCGGCACGAACTCCGCCTTACTGACCCGCCAGCGCTCACCCGGCCGCGCGGGCGGGGCGAAGGTGAAGCGGCCGAGGGTGGACTGGTTGCCGCGGGGGTCCTGGACGCCCTCGTGGTTGAACATCTCGCCGGCGATCTGGTCGCCCATGCCGTAGACCACCCAGGTGCCGTTGACCTTCTCGTACGCCTGCGGGACGTGGGCGTGGGTGCCGAGGATCAGGTCGACGTCGGGGCGGCTTCCGGTGCGGGCGGCGGTCAGGTCGCGGGCGAGGGCCAGCTGCTGCCCGTCGGGCGCGTCCTGCCATTCGGTGCCCCAGTGCAGGGACACGACGACCACGTCGGCGCCGGCCTTCCGGGCGGCCCGCGCGTCCGCCAGGATCTTGTTCTCGTCCATCGGGTTCACCGCCCAGGGCTGTCCCTGGGGCAGCGGGATGCCGTTGGTGTCATAGGTGTAGGCGAGGTGGGCGACCTTCGCGGGGCCGGCGCGCAGAACGGTGACGGTGCGCGCCTCCGCCTCGGTGCGGGCCGATCCGGCGTGCCGCACACCCGCCCGGTCCAGGGCGTCGAGGGTGCGGCGGATTCCCTCACTGCCGTCGTCGAGGCTGTGGTTGGAGGCGGTGGAGCAGCCGTCGTAACCGGTGACGGCGAGGGCATGGGCCACCTCGGGCGGCGACTTGAAGGTCGGGTAGCCGGTGTAGTCGCCGTCTGCGCCGTAGACGGTCTCCATGTGACACAGCGCCAGGTCGGCGCGGGAGACGACGGACCGGATTCCGGCCAGCATCGGACGGAAGTCGTAGCCGCTGCCGCCCGCGTCGAACCGGGCCCGGTCGATGATCGAGCTGTGCGGCAGGACATCCCCGGAGGCGACGAGCGTGAACCCGCGCGGTGCGGCGGCGGCCGGGGCCGGATGCCCGGGTGTCCCGTGGTCGTGCGCCTGACAGGCCGCCCCTCCGGCGAGCAGGGCCGTGAGGGCCAGGGCAACCTGCCGTCTGCGTGCAATCATCAGCTCACCCCACTGAAGGTCATATTTACTGACGAATAGGTATGAGCTTGTCCGCGTCCGCAAACGGCCCGGCCGCCTTGTTGACCCGTCCGGGGCGGGCGGAGAGCGGAAGGGCACGCGAACGGCAACCCGGAAGGGACCGTTCACCGAACCGTTCGTCGACGCGATCGACCGTCCGCCGCAGATCCTTGTGCGTGCCCTGTCCCCCGGCCCCGCACTGAGGTGCCATACGGCCATGACGGCCGGAACCACCCTCACGAACGGGACGACCGCCGAGCACGAGCTCGCCGCACTGCAGCGGGAGCACGGCCGGCCCCTCTTCGCGCTCCTCCTCCGGCTCAGCGACGGCGACCGGCAACGCGCCGAGGACCTGGTGCAGGAGACCCTCGTGCGTGCCTGGCAGCATCCCGAGGCGCTGCGTGCCGACGACTTCGAGTCCGTACGTCCCTGGCTGCTGACCGTGGGGCGGCGGCTCGCGATCGACGCGCGGCGGGCCCGGCAGGCACGTCCCGCCGAGGTAGGCGACGCGGTCCTGGAGAACGCCCGGGTGTGCGCCGACCACGCCGAGCGGGCCGCCGCCGCGCTCGACGTGCGCGAGGCTGTGAAGACACTCACTCCGGAGCACCGTGAAGTCCTGGTGCTCGTGTATTTCCAGGGGGCGAGTGTGGCGGAGGCCGCGGAAATCCTCGGGATTCCGCCCGGTACCGTGAAGTCCCGCGCGTACTACGCGCTGCGCGCCCTGCGCCGGGTGCTTCCGGGATACGCGGCCGACCTGCGGTGAAACCAATGGGAAAGTCAAACCTCCGTAAAGCGCCTTGCTGAAGACCCCTGTTGAGTAATCGGCTGTCCCTATCCGTGTTCCGGACTGGGAGCCCGGGGTCGGGCGACGCGCACGCACCGGAGGAAGGCAGGAAGGGATGCTGCACAGAGGGCACGAGAGCACGGACGGCACCGGCGGCGGCGAACTCGTCGTCCCCATGGCCTGGTTGTACGCCGAGTACATCGCCGACGAGCTGCTGCGTTCCGGCGATCTGATGCCGCCGACGTCCTTCGAGTTCCGGGCCGGGCGGGACGCGCTGGCGCTGACCGTCTTCCTCGCCGACACCGAGGGAGAGCTCTCCGGCATCCAGGTCGTCTCCCAGCTCGAGAACTGGCTCTCCCTGACGGCGTACGACCAGCCGTGGCAGGACTGGGTGTGCGAGCGGTTGGCCGCGCTGACCGCCGAGGCGGTCGCCACCGGCGAGCCCGACGCGGACCTCGAACTGGCGGCCGCGGCCTGGCGCTGGCTCGAGGAGACGGAACTGCTCGCACCCGATCTGAACGCCGTGCCGGGCGGTGGGGCGGGCCTCGGCGAGGACGAGGGTCCGAAGGTGTGGACACCGGCCTGGCAGCTCGGTCTGCCGCTCGGCCACCTCGCCATCCATCTTTTCTAGATTCCTTCGATCCGGACCAATCCGCGGGGCCGACCGCTCCGAATCCCTCGGTCACGATTCTGTGCATGCCTTGAGTGATTCGGCGGGCTGGTGCGTACCGGTGGGAGCAAGGAGTAACCCCACCCACACCCAACGGCACGAGGTTTCCGCATGAGGTCCTTGGAGAGGCATCGCGACGTCGGCGCGTACGCGCTCGGCGTGCTGGACGAGGCGGAGGCCTTCCGCTTCGAGGACCACCTCATGGAGTGCCCCAGGTGCGCGGCACACGTGACCGAGTTCGGTCCTGTGACCCGTCAGATGATGCTGTACCGCCGGGCGACACCGCGGCCCGTGCACCCGATGGCCCAGCCCGGCCCCCAGCTCCTGGGCCGCCTCCTCACCGAGGTCGCGACCCGCAACCGGGCGCGCCGCAGGCGGCTGCTGTACGCGGTGGCCGCCTCGGTGGTCCTGGCCGTGGGCGGTTCCACCCTGGCGATGACGACGGACGCCGACGCGGCCCGGACCACCAGCGTCGAGGCGACCGACGCCCGCTCCGGCGTGTGGGCGCAGGTCACCACCGAGGACGAGGACTGGGGCACCCAGGTGGAGCTCAAGGTGAAGGACGAGTCCGGCCCGCGCTCCTGTCACCTCGTCGCGATCAGCCACGACGGCACGGAGGAGACCGTCACCGGCTGGAACGCCACCGGGCACGGCACCGGCGACGACGTCATGATGGGCAGCTCCACCTTCCACACCGACCAGATCGACCACTACGAGGTCAGGACGTCGAACGGGGAGCACCTGGTGACCCTGGAGCCGGGCTGACGGCGTCCGGTCACTTGAGCAGACGCGACAACCGCCGGTCCGCCAGGGGCTTGCCGCCCGTCTGGCAGGTGGGGCAGTACTGGAGGGAGGAGTCGCTGAAGGAGACCTCCCGGATGGTGTCGCCGCAGACCGGACAAGGCTCGCCGGTGCGGCCGTGGACGCGCAGACCGGACTTCTTCTCCGACTTCAGACGGCCCGCCGCCACTCCCCTGGAGCGTTCCACCGCCTCGGTGAGGGTCGTGCGCAGCGCCTGGTAGAGGGTCTCCGTCTCCTCGGGGGTCAGGGAGGCCGCCAGCTTGAACGGGGACATCCGCGCCGCGTGCAGGATCTCGTCGCTGTAGGCGTTGCCGACGCCGGCGACGAGGGTCTGGTCGCGCAGGGCGCCCTTGAGCTGTCGGCGCTCGCCCTTCAGCAGGGCCGCGAGGCTCGCCCCGTCGAAGTCCGCGGCCAGCGGGTCGGGGCCGAGGCGCGCGATGCCCGGCACCTCCTGCGGGTCGGCCACCACGTACACCGCGAGGCGCTTCTGCGTCCCCGCCTCCGTGAGGTCGAAGCCGGCCCCGGTCTCCAACGCCACCCGGAGGGCGAGGGGGCCCTTGCCGGGGCGGGGCGGGCCGTCGGGCAGGCGGTCCTTCCAGTGCAGCCAGCCCGCGCGGGCCAGGTGGGTGACGAGGTGCGGGCCGCCGTCCGTCTCCAGGTCGAGGAACTTGCCGTGCCGGTGCACGGCGACCACCTCGCGGCCCTCCAGGGCGGTGAGCGGAGGGTCGTACGTCTTCAGGACGCTGATGGCCACCGGCAGCACGCGCACCATCTCGTGGCCGACCAGGTTCTCGGTGAGGAAGTCCTTGAGGGCTTCCACCTCGGGCAGTTCCGGCATAGGTCCAGAGTGCCACCGGGGGCCGCTGTGGTCAGGTCAGGTGCGCTCCGGGACGACGAACTCGCACCACACGCACTTCCCGCCGCCCCGCGCCTCCACGCCCCACACGTCGCTCAGCAGGTCGACCAGGAGCAGGCCGCGGCCCGAGACGCCCGAGTCGCCGGCCTCCCGGCGGCGCGGCAGGGCGCTGGAGGAGTCCTCGACCTCGACGCGCATCCGCCGGTCGGAGCCGGTCAGGACCCGCAGGGTGACGATCGCGGCGCCCTCGGTGTGCATCAGGGCGTTGGTGATCAGCTCGTCGGCGACCAGTTCGATCTCGTCGGAGCGCTCCCGCGCACCCCAGGCGCCGACCGCGGCCCGGATCATGTGCCGGGCCCCGGTCAGCGCCTCGGGGTCGCCGGGGGCCACGTGCTGCTGGAGGCGTCCGCCGGACTGCTGGGTGTCCGGGCTGCGGCGGCGCAGCAGGAGCAGGGCCACGTCGTCGTTGCCCCCGCGTTCCTCGGCCACGTCGATGAGCCGGTCGGCGAGCTCCCATACGTCGGCGGGGCCCACGCCGATGAGGCTCGTGAGGGTGCGCATCCCGTCGTCGAGGTCGGCGCCGGGCTGTTCGACGAGCCCGTCGGTGCACAGCAGCAGGGTGCCCCCGGGGTCGAGTTCGAGGGTGGCGACGGGATACTCCAGCTGCCCGAACTCGGCGGACAGCCCGAGCGGCAGCCCGCCCTCGACGGGCACCCGCCGGCAGGTCCCGTCGGCGTGCCGGACCAGCGGGTCGATGTGGCCGGCGCGGACGGCCTGGACGACTCCGGTGGCGAGGTCGGCCTCGGCGTACAGGCAGGTCGCGAAGCGGTCGGTGTCGAGTTCGTGGAGGAAGACGGAGGCCCGGGCGATCACCGCGGCCGGGGTGTGGCCCTCGGCGGCGTAGGCCCGCAGCACGATCCGCAACTGGCCCATGACGGCGGCGGCGTGGGTGTCGTGGCCCTGGACGTCGCCGATGACGGCGCCGACGCGGCCGCCGGGCAGCGGGATCAGGTCGTACCAGTCGCCGCCGATGTCCCGGGCCAGCGAGCCCTCGGGGCTGGCGGCCCGGTAGCGGACGGCGACGTCGGCGCCGGGGACGCTCGGGATGGTGCGCGGCAGCATGGCCTGCTGGAGACCGGTGGCGAGGTCCTTCTCCTGCTCGTAGAGCATGGCCCGCTGGAGGCTCTGGGCGATGCTGCTGCCGAGGGCGATGAGGACGTTGCGGTCCTCGGGAGTGAAGCCGTACCGGTCGCTGTAGAGCAGGCCCATGGCGCCGATCGGGCGGGCCTCGGCGATGAGCGGAAGGTAGGCGGCGGAGGTGATGCGAAGGCCGGTGAGGTGCGGCCACAGGATCGGGTAGCGGTCCGCGAACTCCTCCGGCGACTCGATGAACCGGGGGGTGAGGGTGCGCACGGCCTCGCTCATCGGGTACGGCTCGTCGATCCGGGTGATGTCGGTGCCGGGCACGAAGCTGCCCGCGGGGCCCTCGGCGATCAGCCGGATGCGGCCCGCCTCGACCAGGCCCATGACCAGGCTGGTGGCGCCGAGGTGGGTGAGTCCGTGGGTGTCCTTGAGGACGTCGATGACGTCCTGGACGGTCCGGGCGTGGGCGAGGGCGGCCGTGGTGAGCTGGACGACGTTGGTCTGCCGGCGCCGGGCCTCGTCCTGGGCGGCCTGCTCCCGGCGGTCCTCCAGTTCGCCCATCTCCTGGGTGGCGTCCCGGACGATCCCGACGATCCGGCGCGGGCGGCCCGTCTCGTCGCGCCGGATGTAGCCCTGGGTGTGGGTCCAGCGCAGGGTGCCGTCACGGCAGCGCAGGCGGAAGTAGGTGCCGTAGTTCTCGCTGCCGTCCTTGATGGCCTGGGCGACCAGGGCGTCCAGGCGGTGCGCCTCGGCCCTCGGGATCCGGACGGCGAGGCTCATGGGGTTGTCGTCGAATTCGTCGGGGCGCACGTCGAACACCTCGTGTGCCTGGGCGTCCATGTGGAACAGGCCACTGTCGAGGTCCCAGTCGAAGCTGCCCATGCGGTTGAGCGCCAGGATCGGATCCGGGTGGGCGGGCCAGTCGTCCGGGAGTGACAGGGCGCTCGCTCCCCGATCAACCATGGAGCCACCTTGCCAGGATTTGTCCGATTCTTCGACCGGGGGCTGAGGGGTGGGCGGCATCGACGGGATCAGCCGTCGGGGATCAGCCCGCCGCCGTCGGGGAGATCGGGCGTGTCCGGGACGGTCTCGGGGCCGAGGTCGGTCTCGGATGCCTCGGGGG
>NZ_LJBR01000159.1 GCF_001282115.1 Streptomyces sp. NRRL B-24085
CACCAGCCCCGTCGTGCACGCCCCGACGCCCAGCGACGAACCGCTCGGCGTCCCCGCGCTGCTCATCGCCTCCTTCCCGCTGGACACCACCCGGCGGCACGCGGCCCCCGGCCCGCTCACCGACTTCCTCGTGCAGCGCGCGGCGGACGTGTACACCGAACTCCTCGCCGGCTGGCGGCCGGTGAGCGAGGGGATCATCGCGCTGGTGCCCGGCCCGCTGGGGAAGGGCGAGCTGGACGGGGCGCTGCGGCAGGCGATCCTGGAGCGGCTCCCGCGCACCGCGTTCCTGCCGCCCGCGCTCGAACCCACCGACGACCTCCCGGAGGTGCTGCGCCCGCGCGAGGCCGAGGTCGTCGAGGGCGCCGGCGCCGACACCGTACGGGTGCTCGCCGAGGTGCTGCCCACCCTGCTGCCCGCCGGACTCGAACGGCGGGTGGAGCTGCGCACGCTGGGCGTCGCCCGGGTTCCGCTGACCGACGCGATCGACCGGCTGGCGGGGCTGGAGAAGGAGCCGGAGTGGTGGCAGCGGCTCTACGACAGCCTCGCGGGCGTCGACCCCGACCGGCTCTCCGGGCTTCCGGTGCCGCTTGCCGACGGACGTACGACGATCGGGCCCCGGCAGGTGCTGCTACCCACCTCGGACGGGCCCCTGATCGACCCCGGCGTCCTCACCCGGCTCGGCCTCAAGGTCGCCCACCCGGACGCCGCCCACCCGCTCCTGGAGAAGCTCGGCGCGCTGCCCGCGACCCCGCGCGCGGTGCTCACCACGCCCCAGGTGCGGGCGGCCGTGGCCGCGTCCCTGGACGACGACGGGGGCATGAGCTGGGAGGAGGACACCCCGGACGCGGAAGAACTCGCCGACACCGTGCTGGGGTTGGTGCGGGACGCGGGGCTCGAACCCGGTGACGAGCCGTGGCTGGGCGCGCTCGCCCTGCCCGACGAGGAGGGGGAACTGGTCCCCGCCGGTGAACTCGTCCTGCCCGGCAGCCCGTTCGCCCGGGTGATCCGCGAGGACGAACTCGCCTTCGTGGACGCCGACCTGGCCCGGAAGTGGGGCGAGCAGCCACTCGCCGCCTGCGGGGTGCTCGCCGACTTCGCCCTGGTCCGGGCCACGGACGTGGTGCTGGACCCGGACGAACTGGAGCCGCGCGACGGCGACTTCGCCGAACCGGACGACGCCGGGCTGCTCGACGCGGTGGACGTGTGGTGCGAGGACATCCTCGACCGCTTCCCGGACACGCCCGTACCGCCGGTCGCCACCGAGCTGATCGCCGTGCGCGACCTGGACCTGGTCGACGAGGACAAGTGGCCCGAGGCCCTGGCCCTGCTCGCACAGCCCCCGCTCAGGGACGCCCTCACCCAGCAGGTCCGCATCCTCCTGCCGGACGGCACGCACGAGGTCGTACGGCCGTACACCGCCTGGTGGCTGCGCGGGAACCCGGTGCTGGACGGCCGCCGCCCCGCAGGTCTGCTGGCGGCCGGGGGAGACCCCCTCCTGCGCGGCCTGTACGACGAGGCGGACGCGACCGGGTTCGACGACGAGCAGGTGCTGCGGGCGCTGGGCGTGCGGACCTCGGTGGCCGCGCTGCTCGCGGAGCCGGGCGGGGCGGCGGAACTGCTGGACCGCCTGGCCGACCCCTCGCGGCCGGTCACCGGCGCACAACTGCACGGCCTCTACAGCGCGTTGGCCGACCTGGACCCCGAACAGGTCACCTTGCCCGACGAGCTGCGCGCGGTGACCGACGGCCGGGTCGAGGTCGTGGACGCGGCCGACGCGGTGGTCGTCGACTCGCCGGACCTGCTGCCCTTCACACAGGGCGTCCCCCTGCTGCCGGTCCGCCCCTCCCGGGCCGCCGAACTCGCCGAACTCTTCCAGGTCCGCCGCCTGAGCGAGTCGGTGACGGGTTCGGTGGACTCCGAGGGCACCGAGCACGAGGTCCCGGAGCCGGTACGGATCCTGCTGGGCGCCGGCACCCCCGCCACGTACGTCGAGCACGACGAACTCGTCGTCGACGGCGTGGAGATCGACTGGCGCCTGACGAACGACGGCATCCTGCACGCGTCCACCCTGGAGGGCGTCGCCGCGGGCCTCGCCTGGGCGGCCCGACAGTGGCCCCGCCGCTTCGAGGTGGCGGCCCTCCTGGAGGACCCGACCCGCACGGAGGAACTGGCACGGGACCGCTGGTTCGACTGAGCACCGGGGGCCGTCCTGATGGACGGCCCCCGGCGCAATCCGTCATTCAGCCTCCAGGAAGTACTCGTACTTCTCCAGGTCGAGTGTGATACCGGTCAGATGCCGGAAGCGCTCGGCGTCCTCCTGCTTCAGTGGATACACGTCTGCCAAGTGCTCCGCAGGCATCCCCAGGAAGTCGGTGAGGGCGTCCAGGCCGACAGCCGTGATGTCGGTGGACGAGTCGGGGAAGTCCTCGTCCTTCAAGTAGCGGGTGACAAGGAATCTCATGGGGTCACTTTCCGGGTGGGGTCCGCAGGCTTGGTCTGGGCTCCAGTATTCGGGTCGAACTCCCCGAGGTGCTTGCCCCGCTTGTTGTACTTCTCCACCGTGCCGTGCTGGGAGTCCCACTCGTAGATCTCACCGGACTTGGGGTCCTTCCAGCGCTTGCGCAGGTTGCCACCGCCCTGCACCGGGGTCTTCGACTTGGCCTTCGCGGCGTTGGGGAAGGCCGGCAGCTTGCCGTCGGTCGGTGGTTTCTTCGGCCCGGTCTGCGCCCTCTGCACGGCGTTGCTCTTGCTCTGCGCCTCGCGCAGCGCCTGGCCCAGGCCGTCGTTGAAGCGGCCGATGCCGTCGGCGCTGGTGAACCCGCCCCCGACGACCAGGGTGGTGCTCGCGGCGATCGCCGGAGCGCCGGCGAGGCAGCCGACGCCGGTGATGCACAGCGCGCCGCCGGCCAGGTCACCGGACGCGCCGGCGCCCATCATCAGTACGCCCGCGCCCGTCTCGGCGAGCCCGCCCCAGACGTCCGGGTTGGTGAAGATGGCCTCACCGTAGATGAGGACAGTGTCCGTCTTGTCCTCCAGCCAGTCCGGGATCCAGCCGTCGTCCTCCTCCTGCGGGCCCTCCGGGTCCGGGACGCTGCGCCAGGCCTCCTCCGTCTTACGGAACTCGGCCTCCTCCTGGATCTGCTTCGAGACCGCGGTCTGGAAGGCCTCCAGCATGGCCTTGCCGGCCGCCGCGGAGTCCTTGCCCGCGGCCGTCGCCGACGCCCGTGCCTCCTGGGCCGCGCTCCACGCCTCGTCGGCGGAACCCTGGGCCCAGTTCGCGGACACCTGCGCCTCGGCGGCCGATGAGATCGCCCGTGCCGCCGCCGCGTGGGCGTCGGCCTCCGCGGCACGCGCGGTACGGGCCGAAGCCGCGGCGTTGGCTGCGGAGGTCTCCGCCTCCTTCGCAGACTTGAGGGCGTCGTCGGCGTACCCCTTGGCGGCCTTCGCCGAGGCGTCGGCCTGCTTGGCGTACTCAGTGGCTTCGGCCGCGGCCTTGCGGGCCGTGGCGGCGACCTTGCCCGCCTCCGCCGCGTTCTTCTGCGCGGTGGCGGCCACCGAGGCGGCCCCGGAGATCATCTGCTGCAGCAGGGCCACATGGCCGGCGGCGAGCTGGTCCTTGCGCAGCGCCTGGTACTGACCCCGCTGGATGAAGGAGTGCAGCAGCGGTGCAGGACCCTCCAGCGCGATCCGGGCGGCCGATCTGACCTCGGGGCCGCCGCTGTCGATGAGCTGCGCCGCCCGGACCCGCTCGTCCTCGGTGCGTGCCGTGTACTGACCGGCGACGACGAAGCTGCGGTACTTGTCCACGGAGCCGGAGTTCAGTGCCGTACGCCCCGCGCTCTGCACGCTGGGGCCACCCTTGGAGGTCACCTTCGCGACGTAGACGCGCAGGTCGTCCGCCATCGCCTCGTACTGACCGCTCTCCAGGAAGGAGCTGACCTCGGCCGAGCCGTCGCCCAGGGCCTGCTCGGCCCCGTGGCGTACGGCGGGGGCCGGCGAATCCAGGGCCAGCGTCAACGCGCGCGACCGTTCGTCGCCCCGCACCGCCTCCAGTCGTCCGGAGCGCAGGTAGGACACCACGTCGGCGGTGTCACCGGAGAGCGCCTCTCCGGCCGCCGAACGGCTCCAGGGACCGCGGGTCTTCAGGGTGCGCAGCGCGACGTCACGGCCCTCGGCGGCCAGCTTCTGCTGGTCCGCGTCCGGTGCGGAGGCGGCCGTGCTCAGGCGCCGGGCGTCCGCTTCGAGGTCCGCGGCGGCCTGGGCCACGCGGTCCTGCGCCGCCTGCCGCCGCTCTTCCTGCGCCTTGAGCTGCCGGGCCAGGGCGATGGCCTCGTTCGTCCGGGCGGTCAGTTCCTCCGCCTCGATCTGACGGGCCAGCGTGAACACGTTCTTGGCCCTGGTCACGGCCGCGCTCGCGGTGTCCGCCGCCTCCTTGGCGGCCTTCGCGTGGGCGGTCGCCTCTGTTGCCGCCTTTCCGGCCTCCACGGCGTGGTCGGCGGCTGCGTTGGCTGCCTTGGCCGCGTTCTCCGCATGGGTGGCGGCCGAGTTGGCCGCGTCACGGGCCTCGTTCGCGGCCGTGGCCGCCTTGCGGGCCAGGCTCTCGGCGGCGTTCGCGGCGCGCGTGGCCTCCGCCGCCTGGGCACGGGCGGCGGCAGCCGCGGCACTGGCCTCGGCGGAGCTCGCGCCGGCCTGGTCCGCGAAACGGCTGGCGTCGGTCGCGGCACTGGCGGCGGCGTCGGCGTTGTTGCCGGCGCTGGTCGCGGCCCGTGCCGCGTCTCCGGCCGCGGTCGCGGCGACACCGGCCTGGTTGGCGGCGTCGGCCGCGAGCCGGGCGCCCTTGGCCGCGGCGTTGGCTTCGTCGGCGGCCTTGCGGGCGGCGCTCGCCTTGCTGTGGTCGGCGGCCGCGTCGGCGGCGGCCCCGCGTGCCCGGCTGGCGGCCTGGGCGGCGCCGGACGCGGCGGCTGCGGCCTGGGTGGCGGCACTGGCCGCTGTACGCGCGGAGTTGTTGGCGGCCCGCGCCGCGTCGATGGCCTGCTGCGCTGCCCTGGCCGCCTGGTTGGCGGCGGTGGCCGCGCGGGAGGCTGCGGACGCGGCACGCACCGAGTCCTTGCGCGCGGCCTCCGTCTCGGCTGCCGCCTTCTGCGCGGCCTCCTTGGCAAGTGCCGAAGCCGCGATCGCCCGGGCGGAGGCGTCCTTGGCCGCCTCGGTCTCCGCGCGCGCCTGGCGCCCGGCCTCCTTGGCCTGCGCGGCGAGTTGGGCGATGGTGGCGCGTTCCTGGTCCCTGGACCGGGCGACGTACTGGCCGACCTGGAGGAACTCGCGGATGTCGGCGGCCGTCCCCTCCAGGGCCACCCGGCCCGCGGCCCGCACGTTGGTCCCGGCCGTGCTCATGATCTGCACGAGCTGAACGCGCTCGTCTTCCTCACGCTGGGTGTACTGGCCGTCGTTGAGGAAGGCGGTCATGTCGTCGACGCTGCCGGTCAGCGCGGCGCGCCCGGCCTGCTGCACACCGGGCCCGCCCGCGTCGACGATCTGTGCGATACGGACGCGCTGGTCCTGTTCCAGCGGTGCCTTCCAGCCGTCCTTCAGGAAGGTGTCCAGGTCCCCCTGGCTGCCGGCCAGTGCCTTGCGTGCGGCCTCCTGGAGACCGCGTCCGCCGAGCCCCGCGATCTGCGCGGTCTGTACCCGGTCGTCCTGGTACGCCGTCTCGGTCGCGACGTCGTTCAGGAAGTGCCGCACGTCGCTGTCGCCACCGGTCAGGGCGACCTCGGCGGCGGCCCGCAGGCCGGGCCCGCCCGACTTCCACAGCTCAAGCACCCGGCCGCGGTCGGAGTACGCGCCACTCGTCGTGCCGCCGTCGTCGGCGGGGGGTACGGAGGAGGCGGCGGACGCCGTCGGAACGGTGCCGAGCAGCCCCATGGTGATCGCCATGGGCAGCACGCCCAGCATGGCGCCGTGCATCAGGCGTTTCGATATTCCGGTGGCATCGAGTTGGTCAGTTCTTCGATTCACTGGGTACCTGTCTGTAAATCGGCGACGACCCCCGAAATGTGAGTCGCCGAATGGTCGACGGGTAAGCATAGCCGCCGTTCTACCGAACGGTAGGCGAGAATTTCAGAGCCGGGCATATCGGGCAATGGGGATTTATTGTAAGCGTATTGACGTCGATCGTGAATCTGCATATGCTGTGCCTCGACTTTGCTTCGGGAATGCTCGGCCTGACCAGCCGACGCTTCACCCGGACTCGCATCTTCAGGGGGTAGAACGGGGACCCGGTGCGCCTGTGCGCGACCGGCTGATCAGGGCATATCTGGCAGTCATAGGTGGCTGCGGCCCAGTCATGCGCTTTTTTCGAAGGGAATTCTCGGTGCCTTTCCGTGCCCGAAATCTCATTGTTTCCGGAGTCGCGGTGGCGTGCGCCACGGTCACCGGAATTTCCGTGGCGTCCGCTGACGATCCACCGCAATCCCCGTCGGCCGACAAGCCGCCCGTAGCTGTCGAGGACTACGGTTATCCCGGGGCCGACCGAATCCTTGCCGAACAGGGAATCAAACTGAAGAAGGGCGACGGACGCATTCTGCTCGCCGAATGCGCCCCGGCCGCCCAGCAGATTCGGGTACTGACCCGCAAGGACGACTCCGTGGGCCGGGCCGGCACCTACTGCTTCCAGGCGGTCGGGAAGAGCGGCCGCCTCACCCTGGAACTTCCCCAGGTCTTCGCCGTGGAGGCCGCGGACCACCCGGTCAGCGCCGACCTGACGGCAGGCGGCAGGACCACCACGGTCGCCGTGCCCAAGGGCGGCTTCGAATCCGTCGGCGAGGCGGCCGGAGGCGCGTCCTCGGTGCTCGTCGAGCTCAGGGTGACGGGCTGACCTGCCCAC
Organism: Streptomyces sp. NRRL B-24085; assembly: GCF_001282115.1. Lineage (GTDB taxonomy): Bacteria > Actinomycetota > Actinomycetes > Streptomycetales > Streptomycetaceae > Streptomyces. The sequence continues at coordinate 6,881 of NZ_LJBR01000159.1, forward strand.
CTCCGCGCTGTATGCGCCCAGCTGACCACAAGACTCCGGGATTCGAGGAAACGTGAAAGACGTCCGTCCGCGCAGGACGCGCATGGTGTGGGCCACCGGACTCGCGGCCGCCGGTCTGACGACCGGTCTGCTCGCTGCGGCCCCGGCCCAGTCCGCCACCGGTGACCAGGTCGCCGATGACACCGACCAGTACACGGTCAAGGTCCATGTGGCCGGTGGCACCGACAACGAACGAGCCTGCTCCGGCACCCTCGTCGACCAGCAGTGGGTGCTCACCGCCGCCAGCTGCTTCGCCGCCGACCCCCAGCAGGCGACCGCGCTCACCAAGGGCGTGCCGCCGCTGCCCGCGGTGGTGACGGCCGACGGCAACAAACCGACGGCCGCCGCGCAGCGCAACCAGAAGGTCCAGGAGATCGTCCCCTACCCGGGCCGTGACCTCGTCCTCGCTCGCTTCAATCCCGTTTCCGCCGACGACGCGCTGGGCGGCCCCTTCCCGGACATCTCGTCCGCGCAGCTCAGCGATGCCACACCGGTCCAGGGCGACCAGCTCAGGGCGGTCGGCTACGGCCGGACCAAGCAGGAGTGGACCCCCGAGCGCGCCCACACCGGTTCCTTCGGCGTGGACCTGGTGAACCCGACGACCCTCGCGATCTCGCCCGGTGCCGCCGGCGCCGCCCTGTGCAAGGGCGACGCGGGCGGGCCCGTGCTCAACACCTCGGGAGAGGTCGTCGGCGTGGTCAGCGCCGCGTGGGACGGTGGCTGCCTCAACTCGTCGGAGACCCGCACCGGGGCCGTCGCCACCCGCGTCGACGACATCGCGGACTGGGTCCAGCAGGTCCGGCTGACGAGCCGCCAGAAGCACATCACCAATGCCCTCACCGCGGCCGACTTCGACGGCGACGGACGTACGGACATCGCGGCGCTCATGGACAACAGCTCGGCGCAGCTCTTCCGAGGCCGTCCGGACGGGACGCTGCAGTTCGGCAACTTCATGAGCGTCCTCGGCCGACCGACGCAGAAGCAGCTCATCGCGGGCGACTTCCTGGACGACTCCAAAGGGATGGAGGTCATCGCCGTGGGGAAGGACGGAAACCTCTCCCTGGCGAAGCAGCGCGTCATATGGGGGCGCTTCCCGTCCTCGCTCTGGGAGCACCGCCAGCTCTGGACCGACGCCGCGTGGAAGGACGCCCTTCCGGTCGCCGCCCTGCGGACCGGCACCGCCGGACGTGACACCCTGCTGTTCCAGTGGCCCGACGGCTCCCTCTACACCTACAAGCGGGACGCCAACGGAGACCTGGTCAACCAGAAGAAGTCGATGTGGCCGGACAAGACGTGGAAGAAGAAGCTCATCGCCACGGCCGACTTCACCGGTGACGGACGCGACGACATCGCCGCGGTCGCCGCCGACGGGGCACTGCACCTCTACACCGGCAAGGCCGACGGCACCTTCGACAAGGCCCGCTCGATGTGGCCCGACAAGACCTGGGGCGGCATGCGGGTCGTGCTCGGCGGTGATTTCAACGGTGATGGCAAGGCCGACCTCGCCGCCCTGACCACCGCGGGCGACCTGCGCCTGTACGTGGGCGACGGCAAGGGCGTACTCGCCGCCAGCAAGACCATGTGGCCCAAGGTCTGACCAGGGACTCGTAAAAATCAGCCCGGTCTTCTGCAACGCTTCAGCCCGGTCGCGCATCTGACCCCACGAGCCGCCAGGCTCTTCGACCAGTCCCTGGGGGAACGCATGCGCATCCGCACCACCGTGGCCGCCGTCTCCGGCGGTCTCGTCCTCGCCGCCCTCGCCGTCCCGGCCGCACAGGCCGACGGCGGGGGCCTCCACAAACCCACTGCCGCGGAGCGTTTCGGCTTCTCCAGAGCCGCGATGCGCGCCGCCGACGACGCGGAACTGCCGGTCGTCTCCAGCGTGCAGGTCAACGGCGGCAAGGCCATCGTGGCCGGTACCTCGGGCGTCAAGACCTTCACCGTGTCGCTGACCGCCAGTCACTCCGCCGGTATCCAGGACGCGTACATCGACCTGTGGCACGGCCGGGACACCGACCATGTCGACGGTGTGTTCGCTCCGAACGAGCAGAACGCCACCTGCACCGCGGTCAGCACCACGACCTCGACCTGCAAGCTCACCATTACAGTCGACTTCGGCCGCGAGCTGTACATGAACTCGCTGGCCGGCACCTGGCACGTGACTGCCGCCGCGATGGCCGCCGACGAGGCCGGCACCGACTACTGGAACGACTTCCACGGCACCCACAAGCTCCAGCGCCTCTCGAAGCTCACGGCCAACGCCTCCCCCGAGCCGGTGAAGAAGGGCAAGACCATCACCGTCACGGGCAAGCTGACGCGGGCCAACTGGGAGACGCGTAAGTACGCGGGTTACTCGACCCAGCCGGTGAAGCTGCAGTTCCGGAAGAAGGACTCCGACACCTACACCACCGTGAAGACGGTCAAGACCAACAGCAAAGGTGACCTGAAGACCACGGTCAAGGCTACGGTCGACGGGTACTTCCGCTGGAGCTTCGCGGGCACCTCCACCACTCCGGCGGTCAACGCCGCGGGTGACTTCATCGACGTCAAGTAAGTCGAGCGGAAGCAAAGCGTTGCGCATGTGCGGGCCAAATCACGTCTCACGGGTACAACCAACCCCGTGAGTCACGGATCTACGGAGTGAGTCATCAGACTCCGAGATCCTTCTCTCCTCATGGGGAACGCACATGCGCATACGCGCCCTCGTCCTCGTCGCCTCCGGCGCCGTGGCACTTTCCGCCCTTGCCGTGCCGTCCGCCTCGGCCGCCACGGCCGGGCCCGCCGTCACCTTCTCCAACCTGAAGGTCAACAGCGGCAAGAACATCGTCGTCGGGTCGACGTCCATGGTCACGGTCTCGGCGACCTACACCGTGACCAAGCCCGCAAGCCTGAGTGCGAGCTCCTTCCAGACCGGGCCCGTCCTCTACCGCGGCACCCTCGACCTGGACTCCGAGACCGTGCTCGGCGGGGACGAGGCCGGCACCTGCACAGTGTCCTCCTCGACGGTCCTGAAGTGCACGGCGAAGATCCAGTTCCGTCCCAAGAGCGACGAGTACGGCGATCTGGTCAGCACCGATGCCGGTACCTGGAAGCTGGGCGCCGTCGCGGTCGACGCGAACGACGGGGTCACCCTGCAGGGCGGCCTCGGCAGCACCCATCTCCAGCGCCGGGCCACCCTCACCGTCAACGCCTCCCCGGAGCCGGTGAAGAAGGGGAAGACGATCACCGTCACGGGCAAGCTGGCCCGCGCCAACTGGGACACCAACACGTACGCGGGTTACTCGACCCAGCCGGTGAAGCTCCAGTTCCGCAAGAAGGGCAGCAGCACCTACACGACCCTGAAGACGGTCACCACGACGTCCACGGGCACGCTGAAGACGACGACCACGGCGACGGCGGACGGCTACTACCGCTACAGCTTCGCGGGCACGACGACCACGTCCTCCGTCAGCGCGGCGGGCGACTTCGTCGACGTCCAGTAGGACTAGGCGGAACCGCGGCGGTCGACCCACCTCCACAGGAGTTCCAGGGCGGCCGCCGCCACCACCGAGATGCCGACCGCGATCCACGGCATCGTCAGCCCGACCAGTTGCAGCGCGAAGAAGTCCTGGAGCCAGGGCACGGCCAGGACCAGGACGAATCCGAGGCCCATCGCCGCCACCAGCGCGAGCCGCCACCAGGTGTAGGGGCGGGCGATGATCGCCAGCACCCACATCGAGATCAGGAACAGGGTCAGGGTCGCCGCGCTGGTCTCCGCGTCCAGCGCGCCGGGGCCCGTGTAGTGGTGACGGGCGATCAGGTACGTCACGAAGGTCGCGATCGCCGCCACCACCCCGCCGGGGACCGAGTACCGCATGACCCGCCGCACGAAGTGCGGCTGCGCGCGCTCGTGGTTGGGCGCGAGGGCCAGGAAGAACGCCGGGACGCCGATCGTCAGCGTCGACAGCAGGGTCAGGTGCCGGGGCAGGAAGGGGTACTCGACCTGCCAGCACACCACGAGGACCGCGAGCAGCACCGAGTAGACGGTCTTGACCAGGAACAGGGTCGCGACCCGGGTGATGTTGCCGATGACCCGCCGGCCCTCCGCGACCACGTCCGGCAGCGTCGAGAAGCTGTTGTTCAGCAGCACGATCTGTGCGACCGCCCGCGTGGCCTCCGAACCGGAGCCCATCGCCACCCCGATGTCGGCGTCCTTCAGGGCGAGTACGTCGTTGACCCCGTCGCCGGTCATCGCGACCGTGTGCCCGCGCGACTGGAGGGCCCCCACCATGTCCCGCTTCTGCTGCGGGGTGACCCGCCCGAACACCGTGCCCTCGTCGAGCGCCTGCGCCATCCCGTCCGGCTCGGCGGGCAGCCGGCGTGCGTCCACCGTGCTGCCGTTCAGCCCGAGCTTGGCCGCCACCGCCCCCACCGACACCGCGTTGTCCCCGGAGATGACCTTGGCGCGGACGTCCTGTTCGGCGAAGTAGCGCAGGGTGTCGGCCGCGTCGGGGCGCAGCCGCTGTTCCAGTACGACGAGGGCGGTCGGCCGCGCCCCCCGGGCCACCTCGGGATGGTCGAGGTCGCGGGTGGCCCGGGCCAGCAGCAGCACGCGCAGCCCCTGTTCGTTGAGCCGCCCGGTCTCCGCGAGCGCGGGGTCGTCGGCAGACAGGAGCACGTCCGGCGCCCCCAGCAGCCACGTACTGGTCTGGCCGTCGCCCTCGCTGAAGGTGGCTCCGCTGTACTTGCGGGCGGAGGAGAAGGGGAGCGACTCGGTGCAGCGCCACTCCTGGACGTCCGGGTAGACGTCGATGATCGCCTGGAGGGAGGCGTTCGGACGCGGGTCCGACTCGCCGAGGGCGCCCAGGACCTTCCGTACGTACGACTCGTCGGCGCCCTGCAACGGCCTGAGCTCGGTGACGTCCATGCCGCCCTCGGTGAGGGTGCCGGTCTTGTCGAGACAGACCGTGTCGACGCGGGCGAGGCCCTCGATGGCCGGGAGTTCCTGGACGAGGGCCTGTTTCCGGCCAAGCCGGATGACGCCGATGGCGAAGGCGACGGAGGTCAGCAGGACGAGTCCCTCGGGGACCATCGGCACGATGCCGCCCACCGTGCGGGCGATGGAGTCCTTGAGGTCGTTGTCCTTCACGAAGAGCTGGCTGACGACCAGGCCGATCGCGGTCGGGACCATCATCCACGTCACGTACTTGAGGATCGTGGAGATGCCGGAGCGCAGCTCGGAGTGGACCAGAGTGAAGCGGGAGGCCTCCTCGGCCAGCTGGGCGGCGTAGGCCTCGCGGCCCACCTTGGTCGCCCGGAAGGCGCCGCCGCCGGCGACCACGAAGCTTCCGGACATCACCTGGTCGCCGGGCCGCTTCACCACCGGGTCGGCCTCACCGGTCAGCAGGGACTCGTCGATCTCCAGGCCGTCGGCCTCCACGACCTCCCCGTCGACCACGGCCTTGTCGCCGGGCCCGATCTCGATGAGGTCGTCGAGGACGATCTCCGAGGTGCTGACCGCGGTCGCGGTGCCGTCCCGCCGTACGGTCGGGCGTGCCTCGCCGATGACCGCGAGCGAGTCGAGGGTCTTCTTCGCCCGCCACTCCTGGACGATGCCGATCCCGGTGTTGGCGAGGATGACGTACCCGAACAGGCTGTCCTGGAACGGCGCGACGAACAGCATGACCAGCCAGAGCACACCGATGATCGCGTTGAACCGGGTGAAGACGTTCGCCCGGACGATCTCCGCCAGGGTCCGGCTGCTGCGCACCGGCACGTCGTTGACCTGGCCCCGCCGCACCCGCTCGGCGACCTCGGCGGCGGTCAGGCCGGTCACCGCCGCTGACGGGGCCGTCGTGCGGTCGAGTGCGGCGCCCGCGTCGATGTGCGTCATGCATTCGACGGTACGTGCGGTTTTGCGGCTTCACCCGCCGAGTGACCGGAAGTTCCGACCTGGGGAGGAGACGGGAACGGGCGAGTGATGCCCTGGTACTAGGGGGCGCTCGTCACTCGGAAGCAGGGCCGGCGGCGGAGTCGGTGGCGGCCGCGTTCCTGATGGCCGCGTCCCGCTTGCGGACGTACCAGGTGCCGTACAGCCCGAGCACGCCCCCGGCCAGGCAGGTCCACAGCCACCAGGTGCGGTCGTGGTCCGCGAACCAGCCGTAGAAGGGGAGCTGTACGAGGAACAGCGCGAACCACAGGATCGTGCCACCGGTGACGGTGGCGACCACGGGGCCCTCCAGGGGCTCCGGAGCCTCGTGCCTGAGGGGTCCCGAGAAAAAACCGGCCATGGGGACAGCTTACGAGGCGATCACATCTACGCGCGGAGATGGCTCCACCGGCCTCATACGTTCATACTGAAACGGTTTGTGTCTGTCCACTTCTGCTCGTAGGAACATCCAATGCCGACCGCCCTCGACCGCTACTTCAAGATCTCCGAACGGGGCAGCACCCTGCCGCGCGAGATCCGGGGCGGCTTCGCCACCTTCTTCGCGATGGCCTACATCATCGTGCTGAACCCGATCATCCTCGGCAGCGCCAAGGACATGTACGGCCATCACCTGGACAACGGCCAGCTGGTCACCGCGACCGCCGTCACCGCGGCCTTCACCACGCTCCTCATGGGCGTGGTCGGCAACGTCCCGATCGCCCTGGCGGCCGGACTCGGCGTGAACTCCGTCGTCGCGCTCCAGCTCGCTCCCCGGATGTCCTGGCCGGACGCGATGGGCATGGTCGTGCTGGCCGGCTTCATCGTGATGCTGCTGGTCGCCACCGGTCTTCGGGAGCGCGTGATGAACGCGGTGCCCTTCGGCCTGCGCAAGGCGATCTCCATCGGTATCGGCCTGTTCATCATGCTGATCGGGCTCGTGGACTCCGGGTTCGTCTCCCGCATCCCGGACGTCGCCCAGACCACCGTGCCGCTCCAGCTCGGCGGTGACGGCCACCTCAACGGCTGGCCGGTCCTGGTCTTCGTCCTGGGCGCCCTGCTGACCCTCGCGCTCATCGTCCGCAAGGTCTCCGGCGCGATCCTGATCTCCATCGTCGCCATGACGGTCCTGGCGATGATCATCGAGGCCGTCGCCAAGGTGCCGTCCTGGGGGCTCACCACCCCGAAGTGGCCCGGCAACCCGGTCGCCACCCCCGACTTCGGTCTGCTCGGCAAGGTCAGCCTGTTCGGCGGCTTCGACAAGGTCGGCGTGCTGACCGGCATCCTCTTCGTCTTCACGGTCCTGCTGTCGTGCTTCTTCGACGCGATGGGCACGATCATGGGCGTCTCCGACGAGGCCAAGCTCACCGACGCCCAGGGCCAGATGCCCGGCATCAACAAGGTCCTGTTCGTCGACGGCCTCGCGGTCGCCGCGGGCGGTGCCAGCTCCTCCTCCGCCACCACGGCCTTCGTGGAGTCCACGGCCGGCGTCGGCGAGGGCGCCCGCACCGGTTTCGCCAACGTGGTCACCGGCGGGCTCTTCGCCGTGGCCCTCTTCCTGACGCCCGTCGCCACCATGGTCCCGTCCCAGGCCGCGACCCCCGCGCTGCTCGCCGTCGGCTTCCTGATCCTGGCGAACTCGGTCCGCGACATCGACTGGGGCGACCACACCATCGCGATCCCGGCCTTCGTGACGATGGTGATGATGCCGTTCACCTACTCGATCACCAACGGCATCGGCATGGGCTTCATCACCTTCGTGGTGCTGCGCCTGGCGGCGGGGCGGGCCCGGGAGATCCCGGCCGCGATGTACGTCGTCTCCGCCGTCTTCGCCTTCTACTACCTGATGCCGGCCTTGGGCCTGACGTGAGCCGTCCCCACCCGCCCCGGTCTCACGTGACCCCGTAGAACTTCTCGGTCTCGTCGACTGCGGTCTGGAACCGTTCGTCGAAGTCGTCCCGGACGAGCGTTCGGATCACATAGTCCTGGACGCTCATCCCTCTCTTGGCCGCATGGTCCCGGAGCCGCTCGAGCAGCTCCCCGTCTATCCGCAGGCTGAGCACACTGGTCCCCATGGAGACGAGGGTCGTCGCCCAGGGGGACCAGCGTTCACTTTCCGCACCCGACTCACTCGTTCGGGTGAAGATCCGGTTTCGGGGCTCGCCGGGGCGGGGAGCCTCGGCCCTCTGGCACCGGGCCGCCCGCCGCTACCAGGTCCACCGCTGGTCGGTGTTGGCCGAGCACGGCCACTGGATGGCCTTGGTGCCGATGGCCGGGTTGGACGCCGGGATGGCGAGGCACTTGTCGCTGTTCAGGTTCCGCAGCCGGTCGAGGCTGTCGTGGATCCAGACCTGTTCCTTGCCGCCGTTGCAGGTCCACTGGATGGCCTGGGTGCCGTCGGTGACCGAGGCGGCCGGCATCGCGAGGCACCGGCCGCTGTTGGCGTTCCTGACGACGTAGCGGTCGCCGTTGCCGCCCGCGACCGGCGTCAGGTGCCACTTCTGTTCGGCGCCGCCGTTGCAGGTCCACTGGATCAGGTCGGTGCCGTTCTCCGTGTCGGCCCGGGGGACGGCCAGGCACTTCGCGGTCCCCTGGTTGGTGAGGGGGTGGGCGGCGGTGACGGCGGTGTCGATCCAGGCGGCCAGTCCGTCGACGCGGGCCGCCACGCCGCCGGTGCGTGTCTCGGTGGCGTCGGTGCCGTAGCAGCCGCCCTGGTACGACCGGCTGACGAGGGCCACCAGACGGTCGGTGCCGTTCGTGGTGCGCACCACCGGGCCGCCGGTGTCACCGGCGCACGCGGCCACCCCGTCCGCGCCGGTGACCGTGACCGTGCCCGGGTCCGAGGCGTCCACCGAGAGCGCGCCGGAGTGCAGTTTCAGGGGCGCCCACTCGGTCCGGGTCCGTCCGAACCCGGCGAACGCCAGCGTCTCCCCGGCGGTGGGCTCGGACGTGGCCAGGGCCACCGGGGTGACGTTGGTGACCGCCTGGTTCAGCCGGGCCAGGATCACGTCCCGTCCGGTGGTGCCGGGCACCAGCTCGACGACCTGGCGCACCGCGCCCGCGCCGGTGGTGAGGTCGGAGCGGCCGATGGTGGCGGTGATCGGCGAGGCCGGCCGGCCCGCGGGGACGGCGAGGCTCACGGCCGGGTCGGCGGCGAAGCAGCTCGCGCCGGTGAGCAGCCACTGGGGGGCGACCAGGACCCCGGAGCAGCCGCGGTCGTGGTCGCCGACGACGAGCTGTGCGGTGTAGCCGAAGGTGGTGTCGGCGACGGGGGTGCCGGTGACGGCGGGTGCCGGGGCGGCGGACCATGCGGTCGGAACTGCTGCCAGGACCATGGCCGGCACGGCGAGCCGTAGCTGTCTGAGGTGTCGTCGCAAGGCGGGCTTCCTCGGGATGGGTGGAGGTCACGGACGGGACGCGGCACGAGGGGCGGAGCTGCTGATGCAACCCTGTGCGGCCGATCCTGTCCACCACGTCAAAACCCCTAAATAGGACGGTAGTTGGGGTTCCGCTGTGAGGTGGGTCACCGTCGTCGGAGGTTGTGCCGGGGCGGATGACGAATGGGTGACGAGTGGCCGGAGTCACGGGAATGCCCGTGTGTGCCAGCTTGTTTAGCCAGAGTAATGAGTTATGCTAAAGAGATGCCGGACCTTACCCATGGCGACGACGTAGCCGCCGTGAACTCCCTGCGATCAGCCGTGATGCGACTGTCCCGTCGGCTCAAGCACCAGCGGGTCGACGAGTCACTGAGCCCCACCGAGATGTCGGTGCTGGGCACCCTCTCCATCTGCGGCCGGGCCACCCCCGGGGAGCTCGCCCGCAAGGAGCACGTCCAGCCGCCGTCGATGACCCGCATCGTGGCGCTGCTGGAGGCCAAGGGACTCGTCCGGCTGGAGCCGCACCCCGAGGACCGGCGCCAGAAGGTCGTCACCAAGACCGAGCAGGCCGAGGCCATGCTCGCGGAGAGCCGCGCCAAGCGGAACGCCTTCCTCGCCACCCTGGTCGACGGCCTCGACGAGGACGAGTGGGCGAAACTGCGCGAAGCCGCCCCCGTGCTGGAGAAACTCGCACACCTGTAAGCCACGAAGAGGAGGCGAACGCACTTTGAGTACGGGACCCGGAGCAGAATCCGCCCCCGCACCGATCCCTTCTACCTCTGCGTCCCGCAAGTCATCCATGTTCAGCTCGCTGAAGGTCAGGAACTACCGGCTGTTCTTCGCCGGCCAGGTCGTGTCCAACATCGGCACCTGGATGCAGCGCATCGCCCAGGACTGGCTGGTGCTCAGCCTCACCGGCTCCGCCACCGCCGTCGGCGTCACGACGGCCCTTCAGTTCCTGCCGATGCTGCTCTTCGGCCTCTACGGCGGCGTCCTCGTCGACCGGCTGTCCAAGCGCCGCGCGCTGCTGTTCACGCAGTCCGCGATGGGCGCCACCGGCATCGCGCTCGCCGTCCTCACCCTGACCGGCCACGTCCAGGTCTGGCACGTCTACCTCGCCGCCTTCGCCGTGGGCCTCGCGACAGTCGTCGACAACCCGGCCCGCCAGTCGTTCGTCTCCGAGATGGTCGGCCCCGACCAGCTCCAGAACGCGGTCAGCCTGAACTCCGCGAACTTCCAGTCGGCCCGCCTGATCGGCCCCGCGGTCGCCGGTGTCATGATCACCGGCGTGGGCACCGGCTGGGCGTTCCTCGCCAACGGCCTGTCCTTCGTCGCCCCGCTGGTCGGCCTGCTGATGATGCGGGCGCGTGAGCTGCACGTCGTCGAGCGCGCCCCGCGCGGCAAGGGGCAGTTGCGGGAGGGCCTGCACTACGTGGCCGGGCGGCCGGAGCTGATCTGGACCATCGTCCTGGTCGGGTTCGTGTCCACCTTCGGCTTCAACTTCCCCGTGTACCTCTCGGCCTTCGCCGACGACGTCTTCCACGCGGGCGCCGGCTCCTACAGCCTCTTCAACACGGTGATGGCGGTCGGCTCCCTGGCCGGCGCCCTGCTCGCGGCCCGCCGCGGCACCGCCCGGATGCGGGTCCTCGTCGTGGGCGCGGTGGCGTTCGGCGCGCTGGAGATCGTGGCCGCCCTCGCCCCCTCGCTGTGGCTGTTCGCCCTGCTCATGGCCCCGATCGGGATGTTCGGCATGACGGTCAACGTCACCGCGAACACCAGCGTGCAGATGGGCACCGACCCGGCCATGCGGGGCCGCGTGATGGCCCTCTACATGATGGTGTTCATGGGCGGCTCGCCGATCGGCGCCCCGATCGCCGGCTGGATCACCGACGCGTACGGCGTCCGGGCGGGCCTCGCGGTCGGCGGCGCGATCGCCGCGGTGGCGGCCGTGACGATCGGCCTGGTCCTGGCCCGCGTCGGCAACCTGCGGCTGTCGGTCGGCTGGAACCGCGGCCACCCGCACGTCCGGTTCGTGCCGCGCGAGGCGCAGGAGCAGTTGGCGCCCGCGGCCTGAGCCCTGCGGCCGCACGCAGGGCCGGTACCCGGCCCGGCCGGTCGTCGTTCGCCCCGGCGGTGTACGTCTCCGCCGGGGCGAAGCCGTTGGCCACGCAGCAGGCGACCAGCCGGCGGTCGTCGGCCGGGCCCCATGGTGACAGGCTGGCCCCCATGAGACTCTTCGCCGCGGTACTGCCTCCGCAGGATGTCACCGAGGAACTCGCCTCGGTCGTCGCCGAGTTGAGGAAGCTGCCGGTCGCCGAGGCGCTGCGCTGGACCGGCGTCCCGGGCTGGCACTTCACGCTCGCCTTCTACGGCGAGGTCGACGAGGACGTCGTACCGGAGCTGTCGGAGCGGCTGGAGCGGGCGGCCCGGCGGACCGCCCGTTTCCCGCTGGCCGTGCACGGGGGCGGGCAGTTCGGGCACGGGCGGGCCCTGTGGGCAGGGGCCGCCGGCGAGCTGCCGGGGCTGCGGCTGCTGGCGGAACGGGCCGGGGCGGCCGCGCGCAGGGCCGGGGTGGACACGGGGGAGCACCGGCGGTACAAGGCCCACCTGACCGTGGCGCGCAGCCGGGAGGCGGTGGACGTACGGCCCTGCCTGGAGGTGCTCGACGGGTTCACGAGCCGCACCTGGACCGTGGACGAGCTGGCGCTGGTGCGGAGCAACCTGCCGGGGTCCGGGGTGCCGGGGGAGCAGCCCCGCTACGAGGTGGTCGGCCGCTGGGCGCTGGGCGCGGCCGGTTAGGCTCGACGTGTGGACCCGAAGACCCGGAACCGGATCATGGCCGGTGTGCTCGTGCTGATGTTCGTCGTCGTGGCGTTGGCCGCCGTCCTCGGCAGGTAGGGGAACCGCGGCCGGCCGCGGCTCCCCACCGGGTGCTACCAGGCGAAGGCCTCCGGGGAGGGGCCGGTGCCCGGGAAGATCTCGTCCAGGCCGGACAGGACCTCCTCGCCCAGCTCCAGCTCGACCGCCCGGACCGCCGACGCGAGCTGCTCGGCCGTGCGCGGGCCGACGATCGGGCCGGTGACGCCGGGACGGGTCAGCAGCCAGGCCAGGGCCGCCTCGCCGGGCTCCAGACCGTGCTTCTCCAGCAGGTCCTCGTACGACTGGATCTGGGCCCGCTTGGCCGGGTCGGCGAGGGTGTCCGCGGCCCGGCCGGAGGCGCGGCGGCCGCCCTGCACCTCCTTCTTGATGACCCCGCCGAGCAGACCGCCGTGCAGCGGCGACCAGGGGATCACGCCGAGGCCGTACTCCTGGGCGGCCGGGATGACCTCCATCTCGGCGCGCCGCTCGGCGAGGTTGTAGAGGCACTGCTCGCTGACGAGGCCGATGGTGCCGCCCCGCCGCGCGGCGATCTCGTTGGCCTGGGCGATCTTGTAGCCGGGGAAGTTGGAGGACCCGACGTAGAGGATCTTGCCCTGCTGGACGAGGGTGTCGATCGCCTGCCAGATCTCCTCGAAGGGGGTGGCGCGGTCGACGTGGTGGAACTGGTAGACGTCGATGTGGTCGGTGCGGAGCCGCTTGAGCGAGGCGTCGACGGCACGGCGGATGTTCAGCGCCGACAGCTTGTCGTGGTTGGGCCAGGCGTCGCCGTCCGCGGCCATGTTGCCGTAGACCTTGGTGGCCAGGACCACCTTGTCGCGGTTGGCGGCGCTCTTCGCGAACCAGTTGCCGATGATCTCTTCGGTACGGCCCTTGTTCTCGCCCCAGCCGTACACGTTGGCGGTGTCGAAGAAGTTGATTCCCGCGTCGAGAGCCGAGTCCATGATCGCGTGCGAGTCGGTCTCGTCGGTCTGCGGGCCGAAGTTCATGGTGCCGAGGACGAGTCGGCTGACCTTGAGTCCGGTGCGTCCGAGCTGCGTGTACTTCATGGTGGTCCAGCCAACGCCTTGGAGTGGACTCCAGGCAAGCACCGGCTTCGGGGGGATTGCTCCCCTGTCGAACCGGGGGGCAGCCGGAGGGAGTTCGGGCGGTTCCGTCTCTAACGTGCCGTACATGACACGTATGGAGGGAATCCGGGCCACCCGGCGGGACGTGCTGGCGCTCGGCACCGCGGCGGCGGCCACGCCCTTGCTGGGTGCGGCCCCGGCCCGCGCGGCGGATGTCGCGAGCGGGGAGTTCGACGAGCTGTCCATCACCGAGCTGCGCGCGCTGATGGACAGGGGGCGGCTCGACGCGGAGCGGCTCACCCGCTACTACCTGGAGCGGATCGAACGCATCGACCCGCTGCTGCACGCGGTGATCGAGGTCAACCCCGACGCGCTGCGGGAGGCCGGACGGCTGGACGCGGGCGGGCAGCCCCGGGGCCCGCTGCACGGCATGCCGGTACTGCTGAAGGACCTGGTCGAGACCGCGGACCGGATGCACACCACGGCCGGCTCGCTCGCCCTGGAGGGGCTGCGGCCCTCGCGGGACGCCACCGTCGCCGCCCGGCTCCGGGCCGCCGGTGCCGTCGTCCTCGGCAAGACCAACCTCAGCGAGTGGGCGGGCGGCCTCTCGCTCACCCACCACGCCGGGTGGAGCGCGCGCGGCGGCCAGACCCGCAACCCGTACAAGCTGGACCGCTCGCCCAACGAGTCAAGCTCCGGCACCGGCGCCGCCGTCGCGGCCAACCTGTGCGTCGCCGGCATCGGCACCGAGACCAACGGCTCGATCATCGACCCGTCCTCGGCGAACTGCCTCGTCGGGGTCAAGCCGACCGTCGGACTGGTCGGCCGGGGCGGCGTCATCCCCGGTGTGCCGAGCCAGGACAGCGTCGGCCCGATGGCCCGTACGGTCCGGGACGCGGCGATCATGCTCGGCACGTTGACCGGCGTCGACGCCAGGGACCCCGCGACGGCGGCGAGCCGGGGCCGCTCCCACCGCGACTACACCCGCTTCCTGTCCGCGGACGGGCTGCGCGGGGCGCGCATCGGCATCCCGCGGACCGTGTACTTCGGGTACAGCGACCATGCCGACGACATCGCGGAGCGGGCGATCGAGGTGATGCGCGCGGCCGGAGCGGTGATCGTCGACCCCGCGGACATCCCCACCGCCGAGCAGTTGGAGGACCTGCCCGGCGCGATGGTCGTCCAGGCCTACGAGTTCAAGCGCGCCCTCAACACCTACCTCGCCGCGGCGCGTGGTGAGGTCCCGCGCAGCCTGCGGGAGTTGATCGCCTTCAACCGCGAGCACGCCGACCGGGAACTGCGGTACGTACGGCAGGACGGGCTGGAGGCGGTGGAGCGGCTGGACTTCTCGGCGCGGGAGTACGAGGAGGCGCTGGCCGTGAACCGTCGGCTGTCACGGGCGGAGGGCATCGACGCGGTGCTGCGCCGGCACCGCCTCGACGCCCTCGTGATGCCGACGACCGGGCCGCCGGCCAAGATCGACCTGATCCGCGGGGACACGTACGGCGGCGGCGCGTCCACGCCCGCGGCGCTCGCCGGGTACCCCGCGGTGAGCGTTCCGGCGGGGTTCGCGTTCGGCCTGCCGGTCGGGGTGACGTTCATGGGCACGGCGTGGAGCGAGCCGACGCTGCTGCGGCTGGCGTACGCGTACGAGCAGGCCGGGCGGGTGCGGCGGGCGCCGGGGTACCGGGG
>NZ_LJBR01000016.1 GCF_001282115.1 Streptomyces sp. NRRL B-24085
CCTCGACCCCCGCCTCCTGCGCGCCTTCCTCACCGTCGCCGACGAGCTCCACTTCACGCGCGCGGCGGCCCGGCTGTACGTCGCCCAGCAGGCGCTCAGCCGTGATGTGCGGCGGCTGGAGCGGGAGTGGGGTGCCGAGCTGTTCGTGCGCACCACCCGGCAGGTGACACTGACCGCCGACGGCGAGCGGCTGGTGCCGTACGCCCGCCGCGCCCTGGACGCCCAGGACGAGCTGCTCGCCGCGTTCGCGCAGGCCCGCCCCCTGCTCGTGGACCTGAACTTCCCCGACCAGGCCACCGCCCGCGCCGTCCTGCTGCGGGCCCGGGAACTGGCCCCCGACCAGGAGCTGATGGCCCGCTACGAGAGCGGGCTGACGGGCGCGGCGGCGGAGCTGCTCGCCGGTCGCCTCGACGCCTCGTTCGGCCGGTTCGCCGGTCTGGACCCGGCGCTGCGGGCGGGCCTGGACCACCAGCCCGTGCGCTACGAGCCCATGGCCCTCGTCCTGCCCGAGGACCACCGGCTGGCCCCCCTGGAGCGGGTGCCGCTCGCCGCGCTGGAGGGCGAGACCGTGTACGCGGGGGCCGGAAATCCGCGAACTCCGGAATGGACCGATCTCGCTCGTCGGCTGTTCGAAGGACGGGGCATCCGGATCGCCCCGCCGATGCCGCTCGCGGTCGGCGACGAGGAGTTCCAGCGGCTCATGGCGAAGATCCGCAACCCGGTTCTCGTGGTCCTGGATTTTCCGGCCATGCCCGCCACGGTGCTGCGTCCGCTGGTCGAGCCGGTGCCGCTGTCGCCCGTGTCGTTGGTGTGGCGCAGGGGTCTGGTGCACCCCGCCTTCGACGCCCTCCGTCGTGCCGCGATCGAACTGTCCGTCGAACACGGTTGGCTCAGCAGACCGTCGGATGGATGGATTCCAGCCATCGATGAGGCCGATATGAACATCCACAAATGACACGTGGCAAACATGGATCCTCCGTGTGCGCTACATTCGTGGCCTGAGCACGGTGTGGTAAGGGGGGCGCTCGGACCGGGTGGGGGCCCGGTTCAGCCGACGTGTGCTCAAGGTCGAAAGCGCGCCCAGATCAGCCCGTGGGGGATGTGCGTGCGCGTGAAAAACTGGCGAGAAGACGCCCAACCGGAATGGCCCGAGGTCGCATCAGGCACCCAGGACATCCCGACGACGGGGGGCGCCACCCAGACGTTCCCGGAAACCGGAGGGTTTGCCTCGACCGGCTCGGCAAGATCGGAAGGATCGACCGGGTCGACCGACTCGACCTACTCGAAGGGATCGACCGGTTCAGCCGGAGTGCCGGCCGCCGGCCTCTTCGGCTCGGTCGGGACCGAGGGCCCCGAACCGACGGCCGACCGCTCCGGGACACCGGCGGGACCGGACGGAGACCGGGACTTCCCCGGGGCCCCGAGAGCGGACCACACCGGGGACGAACCGGAACCCGCGGGCCGCAGAGTCGTCGTACGCGATCCCTGGGACGAGTCCGGCGTCGGTGCCGGCGGCTCCCACGATCCGCACGAGGTGACCGTCCAGCTCGACGCGATCAGCCTGAACGGCCAGGACCGTATCGAGGGCCGCTCCGGCGGCGACGGCGGAACCGAGGGCTCCGAGGGCCCGGTCTTCGTCGACGAGTCCGGCCGGCGCAGCCGACGCTTCCGCCGGATCGGCATGGCCGTCGGCCTGGCCTGCGCGGTCTACGCCGTCGTCATCGTCGTCACCCTGCTGTCCGGCAACTCCAACGCGCCCTGGATCCCGATGAACGGCCCCAAGGACGACGCCCCGGCCGGCAAGGTCGACACCAGCCCGATGCCGGCCGAGTCCACCGAACCCTCGGCCGACGCGGGAGTCGTCCCGGGAACCACCCCGACGGTCAGCGGCGGGATGACACCGGCTCCCGGAGTCAGCGGCACCGCCCCCGGGGCCACGGTGAGCCCGGGCGGACCGGGGGCGTCCGCCGACGCGCCGGCCACGGCCACCCGGCCGGGCGGCAACCCGTCGGCCAGCGCCGACCCGTCGACACAGCCGACGCAGTCGGTCACCCCGCCGCCCAGCCCCTCGGTCACTCCGCCCGTCACCACCAGCCCCGACCCCTCGGTCGCCCCGACCCAGACCACGGGCGGTGACAGCGCCGGGCCCGGCACGGTCGCCGACGGCCCGGCCGACCCCTCGCCCATCGCGTCGGAGACGTCCCCGACATCGGCACCCGGCACCTCCGCTCCCGTACCTTCGGGCGCCCCGCTCACCTCCCCGTCCCCGGAGTACATCCTCTGATGGCATCCCGCACCCGCCGCCCGGGGGCCGCACCAGGAGCCCCCGACGGCTCCAGGCGCCGTCGCCTGCCCATGCGCCTGCTGCTGCCCGTGCTCGTCCTCGTCGCCCTCATGGCGATGCTGATGCTGCGCGGCTACGTCCACAGCGAGATCCTCGCCGACCACCGCATCCAGCCCGAGGCCTCCTCCGACAAGGTGCCGGAGAAGATCATCGACGGGGGCCCGGTGATCGACACCCGCAGCGGCAAGGCCACCAGCCTCAAGATGCCCGACCACCGGCTCGTCCTCACCTTCGACGACGGCCCCGACCCGACCTGGACCCCCAGGGTCCTGGACGTCCTGAAGAAGCACCACGCGCACGCCGTCTTCTTCGTCACCGGCACCATGGCCTCCCGCTACCCGGACCTCGTCAGGCGCATGGTCGACGAGGGCCACGAGGTCGGGCTGCACACCTTCAACCACCCCGACCTGTCCTTCCAGTCGAAGAAGCGCATCGACTGGGAGCTCTCCCAGAACCAGCTCGCGCTCGCCGGCGCGGCCGGCATCCGCACCTCGCTGTTCCGGCCGCCGTACTCCTCCTTCGCCGACGCCATGGACAACAAGTCCTGGCCGGTCACCGAGTACATCGGCACCCGCGGCTACATCACCGTCGTCAACAACACCGACAGCGAGGACTGGCGCAAGCCCGGAGTCCGGAAGATCATCAGCAACGCCACGCCGAAGAACGGCAAGGGCGCGATCGTGCTGATGCACGACTCCGGCGGCGACCGCCACCAGACGGTCCAGGCGCTCGACCGGTTCCTGCCCGACATGAAGGACAAGGGCTACGAGTTCGACAACCTCACCGAGGCCCTCGACGCGCCCACCGCGCACACCGCGGTCGCCGGACCCGAACTGTGGAAGGGCAAGGCGTGGATCTTCCTGGTCCAGGCTTCCGAGCACATCACCGACTTCCTCGTCGTCGGGCTGTCGATCATCGGCTCCCTGGTCATCGGCCGCTTCGTCCTCATGCTGCTGCTCTCGGGCATCCACGCCCGCCGGGTGCGCCGCAAGGACTTCCGCTGGGGCGAGCCGGTCACCGAGCCGGTGTCGGTGCTGGTCCCGGCGTACAACGAGGCCAAGTGCATCGAGAACACCGTCCGTTCCCTGATGGCGAGCGAGCACCCCATCGAGGTGCTCGTCATCGACGACGGCTCCAGCGACGGCACCGCCCGGATCGTCGAGGCGATGGGCCTGCCGAACGTCCGGGTCGTGCGCCAGCTCAACGCGGGCAAGCCGGCCGCCCTCAACCGCGGTCTGGCGAACGCCCGGCACGACATCATCGTGATGATGGACGGCGACACCGTCTTCGAACCGTCCACGGTCCGCGAGCTGGTCCAGCCCTTCGGCGACCCGCGCGTGGGAGCCGTCGCCGGCAACGCCAAGGTCGGCAACCGCGACTCGCTGATCGGCGCCTGGCAGCACATCGAGTACGTGATGGGCTTCAACCTCGACCGCCGGATGTACGACGTCCTGCGCTGCATGCCGACGATCCCGGGCGCGGTCGGAGCCTTCCGCCGCTCCGCCCTGGAACGCGTCGGCGGCATGAGCGACGACACGCTCGCCGAGGACACCGACATCACCATGGCCATGCACCGGGACGGCTGGCGCGTGGTCTACGCCGAGAAGGCGCGCGCCTGGACGGAGGCACCGGAGTCCGTCCAGCAGCTCTGGTCCCAGCGCTACCGGTGGTCGTACGGCACCATGCAGGCCATCTGGAAGCACCGGCGCGCGCTGGTGGAGCGGGGCCCGTCGGGCCGCTTCGGCCGCGTGGGTCTCCCGCTGGTCTCGCTGTTCATGGTCGTGGCCCCCCTGCTGGCCCCCCTGATCGACGTGTTCCTGCTCTACGGCGTCGTGTTCGGCCCGACCGGGAAGACGATCCTGGCCTGGCTGGGCGTCCTCGCCATCCAGGCGGTCTGCGCCGCCTACGCGTTCCGCCTCGACCGGGAACGCATGACCCACCTGATCTCGCTGCCCTTGCAGCAGATCCTCTACCGCCAGCTCATGTACGTCGTACTGCTCCAGTCCTGGATCACGGCCCTCACCGGGGGCCGCCTGCGCTGGCAGAAGCTGCGCCGCACGGGAGTCGTCGAGGCACCGGGCGGACCGGTGCCGAGGCCACGGGCGAGCAGTGAGAGCGACGAGCGGAGGCCGGTCGGATGACCCAGGAGTACACGGCGGGACTTGCTGTTCCGGCGCCCGAGGCGGATGCGAGGAAGCCCGGCCGGGACCGGTACCTGGACCTCCTCCGCTCCCTCGCCCTGGTCCGGGTGGTCCTGTACCACCTCTTCGGCTGGGCCTGGCTGACCGTGCTGTTCCCGTCGATGGGCGTGATGTTCGCGCTGGCGGGCTCGCTCATGGCGCGGTCGCTGAACCGCCCCGCCCTGAGCGTGGTCAAGGGCAGGATCCGCCGACTCCTGCCTCCCCTCTGGGCGTTCGGCGCGGTGGTGCTGCCGCTGATGTTCCTGGGCGGCTGGAAGCTCTCGGAGGACCCGGACCACAGCGGCACCTGGGGCCTGCTGGAGCTGGTCAACTACGTCGTCCCGATCGGGGCGCCGCCGTACCCCTGGGAGGTCGGCTTCCCGAACGACCTGCTGGAGAGCACGTGGGCGGACCAGGCGGTGGGCCCGCTGTGGTACCTCCGCGCGTACCTGTGGTTCGTGCTGGCGTCCCCGCTGCTCCTGTGGGCGTTCCGCAGGGTGCCGTGGGCGACGCTGCTGGCCCCGCTGGCGCTGACGGCCGTCGTGGGCACGGGACTGGTGACCATCCCCGGTGAACTGGGCAACGCGGTCACCGACTTCGCGGTCTACGGCAGTTGCTGGGTCCTCGGTTTCGCGCACCACGAGGGAGTGCTGGCGAAGGTCCCGCGCTATCTCGCGGTCTCCGGTTCGTTCCTGGTGATGTCCTTCGGCCTGTGGTGGGCGTCGGGCCACCTCGGCCCCGAGGGCTGGGACCTGAACGACATCCCCCTCGCCCAGGCGGCCTGGTCCTTCGGTTTCGTGGTGATCCTCCTCCAGTACTCCCCGTCCTGGCAGGAACTCCCGGGCCGCCTGGCCCGCTGGGACAGACTGGTCACCCTCTCCAACAACCGTGCCGTCACGATCTACCTCTGGCACAACCTGCTCATCATGGCCACGGTCCCGATCATCGACCTGGCCTACCGCCTGCCCTTCATGCAGAGCGACCGCGCGGTGGCCGCGCTCGACTCGACGGACACGCTGTGGATGTTCTTCCTGGTGTGGCCCCTGATCGGCCTCGCGATCCTGGCGTTCGGGTGGATCGAGGATCTGGCGGCGAGGAGGAGGCCGCGGGTGTGGCCGAACGGGGCCAAGCGGGGGAGGCCGACGGCGCGGGCGGCCCACGGGGCCTGACGGCTCACGGGCGCACCCTTGAAGGACGAGGAGCTGGAGGACGCGGCGGTCGCGAGTGTGCGCGATCTCCACGACCGGGGGATGCCGCGGGACGTCGTCGACGTGTACGCGGCCTGCCGCCACTACTCCGTGATCGAGCTGGAGCAACTGGGGGCGCGCGGCGAGGGCGACTTCGACCTCGCCGAACTGCGTGACCGCCTGGAGGGCGTCGTCTGGGTCGGTGACGAGGAGTTCGCCGCCCTCGGGCTCGGTCCCGGCGAGATCGCCGAGCTGCGGCGCTGGGCCCTGGACTGGGAGTCCGATCTCGGGCTGCGGATCCTTGAGGACTACGAGAACTCCCAGGACGACGAGTACTGACGCGGAGGTCTTCGTAACACAAAGCCCCCACGACCTCTCATCCCGCCCGCCGCCGGGGTGAGAGCAAAGTTCCTTTCCGGTCACCCGGCGAAACACAGGCAGGAAACGCGCCCTCCCTACTTTCGGGATCAGCCAGTCGTAGCAGGACCTGAGCCCGTCGCACCGTGGAGGCGTCATGACAGCCCCTAGTACAGCCCCCGCACCCCCGAGCAGGGGCGGTCGCTGGATCCAGCAGTGGGATCCGGAGGACGAGACGTTCTGGAAGGAGACCGGAGAGAAGGTCGCCAAGCGGAACCTGCTCTTCTCCGTGCTCTCCGAGCACATCGGGTTCTCGGTCTGGACCCTGTGGTCCGTGCTGGTGCTCTTCATGGGCCCGGAGTACGGGCTGACCCCGGCCGACAAGTTCCTGCTCACGTCGATGGTCACGCTCGTCGGCGCCGTCGTCCGCGTCCCCTACACCTTCGCCGTCGCGATCTTCGGCGGGCGGAACTGGACGGTCATCTCGGCCAGCCTGCTCCTCGTCCCCACCATCGCCGCGTTCACCGTGATGGAGCCGGGTACCTCGTTCAGCACCTTCCTCCTGGTCGGTCTGCTGGCCGGTATCGGAGGCGGCAACTTCGCCTCGTCCATGACGAACATCAACGCCTTCTTCCCGCTCCGCAAGAAGGGGTGGGCCCTCGGGCTCAACGCCGGCGGCGGCAACATCGGCGTCCCAGTCATCCAGCTGGCCGCCCTCGCGATCATCGGCGCCAGCGGCGGACCCCGGGTGCTGCTCGGCATCTACATCCCGCTGATCCTGGTCGCCGCCGTCCTCGCCGCGCTCTTCATGGACAACATCGAGAACGTGAAGAACGACACCGGGGCCGCGAAGGACGCCGCGCGGGACGGCCACACCTGGATCATGTCCTTCCTCTACATCGGCACGTTCGGTTCGTTCATCGGCTACAGCTTCGCCTTCGGGCAGGTGCTGCAGAACCAGTTCGGCCGGACCCCGCTGGAGGCGGCCTACGTCACCTTCATCGGCCCGCTGCTCGGCTCGCTGATCCGCCCGGTGGGCGGCGCGCTGGCCGACAAGTACGGCGGCGCCAAGATCACGCTGTGGAACTACGTGGCGATGGCCGCCGCCACCGCCGTCCTCATCGCCGCCAGCATGGAGAAGTCGCTCGGACTGTTCACCGTGGCGTTCGTGGTCCTGTTCGTCCTCAGCGGCCTCGGCAACGGCTCCACGTTCAAGATGATCCCCGGCATCTTCCACGCCAAGGCCCTCGGCAAGGGGCTGGAGGGCGAAGCGGCCGCCGCCTACGGGCGTCGCCTCTCCGGTGCCTCCATGGGCCTGATCGGCGCGGTCGGCGCGCTCGGCGGTGTCGGCATCAACCTCGCCTTCCGCCAGTCCTTCCTCTCCTACGGCTCCGGGACCGGCGCGTTCGTCGCCTTCCTCGCCTTCTACGCGGCCTGCTTCGGGGTCACTTGGGCCGTATACCTTCGCCGTACGGCCGCCAAGGGGACGACCACGGCCGCCGCCGAGACGAAGCCGCAGCTCAGCTATGCCGAGGTGTGACGTAACACTGGCGACATGAACCGGAACCGAGCCTGTCACGAGCCGTTGACAGGCTCGGTCGGCATGTAGGGACGACCCACGTACGACCACGTACGACCCACGTACGACTGTGTACGACGACTCGAGTGCGGGACGAGAGCCATGTACGAGGAACAGCAGGCAGCAGAGCGACACGGCCCCCTCGCGGGGTTCACCGTGGGAGTCACGGCCGCGCGCCGGGCGGACGAACTCGGTGCGCTGCTCCAGCGCCGCGGGGCCGCGGTCCTGCACGCCCCGGCCCTGCGGATCGTGCCCCTCTCCGACGACAGCGAACTGCTGGCGGCGACGAAGGACCTGATCGACCAGGCGCCGGACGTGGTGGTGGCCACCACGGCCATCGGCTTCCGGGGGTGGGTCGAGGCCGCCGACGGATGGGGGCTGGGGGAGCCGCTGCTCGCCCGGCTGCGCGAGGTGGAGCTGCTCGCGCGCGGGCCGAAGGTCAAGGGGGCGGTGCGGGCCGCGGGGCTGACGGAGGACTGGTCGCCGTCGTCCGAGTCCATGGCCGAGGTGCTGGACCGGCTCCTGGAGGAAGGCGTCGAGGGGCGCCGGGTCGCCATCCAGCTCCACGGCGAGCCCTTGCCCGGGTTCGTGGAGGCGCTGCGGGCCGGGGGAGCGGAGGTCGTGGGGGTGCCGGTGTACCGGTGGATGCCGCCGGAGGACATCGGGCCGGTGGACCGGCTGCTGGACGCGGCGGTCTCGCGGGGCCTTGACGCGCTGACGTTCACGAGCGCGCCGGCCGCGGCCTCGCTGCTGTCCCGCGCCGAGGACCGGAGCCTGCTGCCGGAGCTGCTCGCCGCGCTCGACCACGATGTGCTGCCGGCGTGTGTCGGACCGGTGACGGCGTTGCCGTTGCAGGCGCGGGGGGTGGAGACGGTCTCGCCCGAGCGCTTCCGGCTCGGACCGCTCGTGCAGCTGCTCTGCCAGGAACTGCCCGCCCGGGCCCGGTCCTTGCCCATCGCCGGGCACCGGGTGGAGATCCGGGGGCACGCGGTGCTGGTCGACGGGGAGCTGCGGCCGGTGCCGCCCGCGGGGATGTCGTTGCTGAGGGCGCTGTCCCGGCGGCCCGGGTGGGTGGTGTCCCGGGCGGAGCTCCTGCGGGCGCTGCCGGGGGCGGGCCGTGACGAACACGCGGTGGAGACGGCGATGGCCCGCCTCCGCACGGCCCTCGGCGCCCCGAAGCTGATCCAGACGGTGGTGAAGCGGGGCTACCGCCTCGCCCTGGACCCGGCGGCGGACGCGAAGTACGCCGACTCCTAGTCAGACGGCCGCGAAGGACGTCGGTTCCTGGTCGGTGGGCTGCGAAGTACGTCGGCTGCTGGTCGGTGGGCTGCGAAGTACGTCGGCTGCTGGTCGGTGGGCTGCGAAGGACGTCGGCTGCTGGTCGGTGGGCTGCGAAGGACGTCGGCTGCTGGTCGGTGGGCTGCGAAGGACGTCGGCTCCTGGTCGGTCGGCCGCGAAGTACGCCGACTCCCGGTCAGTCGGCCGCGGGCGCACGGCTGCCGGTGGCTTTCACCAGCAGCCCCGTCGCCACCGTCAGCAACACCGCCCGCACCACGTTCCACGCCACCCACGGGTCCTCGAACTCCTCGCGCAGGGCGGCGGGGTCGCCGTCGCCCGCGAGCGCGTCGTTGAGGGGGATGTTGAAGGCGACCGTGACCAGGAAGGCCAGGGCGGAGGCCGCCAGGGCCGCCCACACCCACCTCCGGTGGCTCCCGCCCCGCGCCTGCCACGCCGCCACCGCCGTGAGCAGCGGGGCGCCCAGGAAGCTCAGGAAGAACACCGGGTTCTGGATGACCTCGTTGATGTCCCGCATCACCGTGACGTAGACCCGGTCGTCGCTGCGGGCCAGGGCCGGCATCACCGCGCACGCGAAGACGTAGAAGGCCCCGGCGATCAGGCCGGTGGCGACCGTGGCCGCGCCCAGGACGAGGCCGTTGCTCCTGCTGCTCTGTGTCATGCGGCCAGTCAAGGACTCCGTCCGCCGTGCCGACATGGCCGAGACGCGCCCCCGCATACGTGCGCGTCCAGACACCGCTCCCGGTACGGGGGGTTCCGGCGGCGGGGGCGGGAAGGCACTGTGGGAGGGAGCCCCGGAACAGCCCCGCACAGCCTTGAAGCACCTCACCGACCCCATCCGACCGGGGCACCCCTAGGCGGTGACAGGCACATGGCACTGGGTACGGCCACGGTCGCGTACGAGCTGCGGTTCGACGCCGGACGGATCTGTCTCGACCTCCTCGCGACCACCCACCCCGGGGAACGCCTCGACTCGACCGGGGTGCTCGGCGCCTGGATCGTCGGTTCGGGGCTGGTGCCGCGGGGGACGGACCTGACACACGCGGACCCCTCCTGGCTCGTGTCCTTCCGCGAACTGCGGGGACGGATCGGACAGTTGGTGCGGGGCGCCTCCCGGGACACCCCCGGACCCGGCTACGACCTCGCGCTCGCCCACGTCAACGAGGCCGCCCGTGCCGCACCGCCCGCCCCGCGCGCGGTACCGGGCGAGGACGGCTCGCTGGTGCGCGAGCTGGACGGTCCGCCCGACTGCGCGGCCCTGCTCGGGGCGATCGCCAGGGACGCCGTGGAACTGCTCACGGACCCCGTCGCGCGGGCGGCGATCAGAGAGTGCGAAGGGGACAACTGTCCCATCGTCTACCTCGACACGTCACGGGGGCGCAGGAGGCGCTGGTGCTCCAGTGAGGTCTGCGGGAACCGCGAAAGGGTGGCCCGGCATCGTCGGCGCGCGGCCCTCTCACGGACCTGACTGGTCGTTATGTCCCTTCTGTGGAGCGGCTGTCGAAGTGATTTCGATTACATGTCGTTTACCCGCTCAACCTCACGGGCCGTAGTCGTGATCTTGCCCGTGTGGCGGAAATGTAAAGATCGCGCGGCGGGAATGTGCGCGCATGTCCTGTCTCGTCACGTCACTCAGCAGAAAACTGTCGCCACCCTTTGAACATCCAACTCATCGCGTGCGTACCCGTAGTCGAGCGACCGACTGGGGGAACCCCCGGACATCGGAGGTGGGCGTGCGCAAGGATTCCGTCGTGGCCAATGAACGTGGATCGAGGGCCCGACATCGCATGTCCCAGCCCTCGGAACCTGATGAGGAGCTGATGCGTGCCCTGTACCGGGAGCACGCCGGACCTCTCCTTGCGTACGTCCTTCGTCTGGTCGCGGGTGACCGCCAGAGAGCCGAGGACGTGGTGCAGGAAACACTCATCCGTGCCTGGAAGAATGCCGGACAGCTCAATCGAGCGACCGGATCGGTACGCCCCTGGCTGGTGACGGTCGCCCGGCGCATCGTCATCGACGGCCACCGCAGCCGGCAGGCCCGGCCGCAGGAGGTCGATCCGTCGCCGCTGGAGGTCATCCCCGCGGAGGACGAGATCGACAAGGCGCTGTGGTTGATGACGCTGTCGGACGCGCTCGACGACCTGACCCCGGCCCACCGGGAGGTGCTCGTCGAGACGTACTTCAAGGGGCGTACCGTCAACGAGGCGGCCGAGACCCTGGGCATCCCCAGCGGAACCGTCCGCTCGCGGGTCTTCTACGCCCTGCGGTCGATGAAGCTCGCACTGGAGGAGCGGGGGGTGACAGCGTGATGGGTGTTTACGGGGGTAACCAGGGATTCGGCACAGGTGGTTCGGGTATGTCTGGCTCCATGATGGGATCTCCGGTGCCGAACGAGCACGAGACCGTCGGCGCCTACGCCCTCGGAATCCTCGACGACGCCGAGGCAACCGCCTTCGAGGCCCATCTCGCGACCTGCGAGTGGTGCGCGCAACAGCTCGACGAGCTCGCCGGCATGGAGCCGATGCTCGCCGCCCTCGCGGACCTGCCGGGCTCCGGCACCCCCGCGATCGGGGAGTCGCTGTCCGCCAAGCCCAGTCCGCGGATCGTGAACAAGCTCGTGGACGAGGTCGCCGAGCGCCGGGCGCAGAAGCGGCGCCGCAGCTTCTACATGGTCGCGGCCGCGGCCGCGCTGATCATCGGCGGCCCGTTCGTCGCGATGGCGGCGAGCGGCGGCGACTCGGACGGCGGGGCCAAGCAGGGCCAGGTCCTGGCGGCCACCCCCAAGGAACTCTTCGAGTCCATGCGCGACAAGGTGTCCGCCACCGACTCCACGACCGGCGTCAGCGCGACCGTCGCCATGCAGGAGAAGAACTGGGGCACCTCGCTGGGCCTGGAGCTCAAGGGGGTCAAGGGACCGCTCAAGTGCTCGCTGATCGCGGTCGGCACCAACGGTGAGCGCTGGACGGCGTCCACCTGGTCCGTCGGCAAGTGGGGCTACGGCATCCCGGACGGCAAGACCGAGGAGTCCAAGAAGCCGCTCTACATCGGCGGCGCGGTCGCTCCGGCCCAGAACGAGATCGATCACTTCGAGGTCGTGGACTCGGACGGCAACAAGCTCGTCCAGGTCGACGCGTAACTTCCCGCCGGGGCCCCCTTCGCGTACGGTTGACGGCTGCCCAGCACGTCAGAAGGGGGCCCGGTGGCCGCTCAGGCTCAACCAACCGCGGTCGGCTCGGTTCAGGACTCGGTTCGGGACCGTGAGATCAGCGTCGAACAGGAACATCTGGACCGGGTCTACCGGCGCCTCGAGGAGAAGATCCACGAGGCGGAGTTCCTGATGAACGACGCGGCCAAGCGTGGCCAGGTCGGCACGCCCGGCGCGCTCGCCGAGCGGGACGCCCAGGTCTTCCGGGCCGGCGTCCACCTCAACCGGCTCAACAACGAGTTCGAGGACTTCCTCTTCGGCCGCATCGACCTGCTCCCCGGCAAGGACGGCAAGAAGGGGCCCGACGGCGCCTACACCGCCGTCGAACCCGCCGAGGGCGCGGTCCGCGAGGACAACACCGCCGACATCGCGGAGACCCTGCACATCGGCCGGATCGGGGTCCTCGACTCCGATTACGCGCCGCTCGTCATCGACTGGCGCGCCCCGGCCGCCGCGCCCTTCTACAGGTCCACTCCGGTGGATCCCGGGCGTGTCGTACGACGCCGGGTCATCCGCTCCAAGGGCCGCAGGGTCCTCGGCGTCGAGGACGACCTCATGCGCCCCGAGCTCACGGCCTTCCTCGACGGCCACGAGCTGCCCGTCATCGGCGACGGCGCCCTCATGGCCGCGCTCGGCCAGGCCCGCAGCCACACCATGCGGGACATCGTCGCCTCCATCCAGGCCGAGCAGGACCTGGTCATCCGCGCCCCCGCCGCGTCCGTGACATACGTCGAGGGCGGGCCCGGCACCGGCAAGACCGCCGTGGCCCTGCACCGCGCGGCCTACCTGCTCTACCAGGACCGCCGCCGCTACTCCGGCGGCATCCTCATCGTCTCGCCCACCCCCCTGCTGGTCGCCTACACCGAGGGCGTCCTGCCCTCCCTCGGCGAGGAGGGCCAGGTCGCCATCCGGGCGATCGGCTCCCTGGTCGACGGCGTCGAGGCCACCCTGTACGACTCCCCGGCGGTGGCCCGCGCCAAGGGCTCGTACCGGATGCTCAAGGTGCTGCGGAAGGCGGCGCGGGGGGTCCTGGAGCTGGGCGCCGACGGTTCGGGCAGGGCCGCCCCGGGCCCCTCCGACTCCGGGCAGCTCTCCTTCGGGGACGCCGGTGACCTCGACGGCGGTGCCGGGGAAGGAAGCGGTGCCGGTACCGCCGTAGCACCTGAGGCCGGACCCCCCAACCGCCTGCGCGTCGTCGCCTTCGGGCGGAGGCTGGAGCTGGAGGCGGACGAGCTGGAACGTATCCGCCGCAACGCCCTCGGCGGCACCGCGCCCGTCAACCTGCTGCGGCCCCGGGCCCGCAAGCTGCTCCTGGACGCGCTGTGGGCGCGCTCCGGGGCGGGCAGCCGGCACACCGATCCGGAGCTGGCCGCCGAGCTGCGGTCCTCGTTCGACGAGGACATCACCGCCGAGGACAGCTTCATCGAGTTCCTCGACGCCTGGTGGCCCGAGCTCACCCCGAGGGCCGTCCTCGCCGCCATGGCCGACGAGCGGCGCCTGGGCCGCTGGGCCCGCCGCATCCTCAACCCCGGCGAAATCCGCCGGGTCGCCCGCTCGCTCCGGCGGGACGGCCTGACCGTGCACGACATCGCCATGCTCGACGAGCTCCAGGCCGTCCTCGGCGCCCCCGCCCGCCCGCGCAAGCGGCGCGAGCTGGACCCGCTCGACCAGCTCACCGGCCTGGAGGAGCTGATGCCGGTGCGCGAGGAGTCGCAGCGCGAGCGGGCCGAGCGGCTCGCCCAGGAGCGGGTCGAGTACGCCCACGTCATCGTCGACGAGGCCCAGGACCTCACGCCGATGCAGTGGCGCATGGTCGGCCGCCGCGGCCGGCACGCCACCTGGACGGTCGTCGGCGACCCCGCGCAGTCCTCCTGGTCCGACCCCGACGAGGCCGCCGAGGCCCGCGACGAGGCCCTCGGCACCCGGCCCCGCCGCCGCTTCCAGCTCACCGTCAACTACCGCAACCCCTCCGAGATCGCCGACCTCGCGGCCAAGGTGCTGGCCCTTGCCATGCCGGGCGCCGAGTCCCCGCGGGCCGTACGGTCCACCGGCGTCGAGCCCCGGTTCGTGACCACGAACCATGGACGCGGCACCGGCGTGCGCAGGTCGCTGGGCGAGACCGTCCGCGAGGAGGCGGCCCGGCTCCTCGGCCTCGTCGACGGCACCGTCGGTGTCGTGGTCGCCATGAACCGCCGAGAGGAGGCGGCCCGCTGGCTCACCGGACTCGGTGACCGGGTGGTGGCGCTCGGCAGTCTGGAGGCCAAGGGCCTGGAGTACGACGCCACCGTGGTCGTCTCCCCGGCCGAGATCGCCGACGAGTCGCCCGCCGGACTGCGGGTGCTCTACGTCGCCCTCACCCGGGCCACCCAGCAGCTCACGGTGGTCTCGGCGGAGCGCGACCAGCCGAACGCGGAAGGCGTGCCGGATCTGCTGAGAGATTGAACTCTCCGCACGGGAATGGTCTTTCGGGATCTGTTTGTTAGCCTGGATGTGACACCGGCCCGATCCAAGCCCCCGGGCCCAACCTTCGTCGCTACGAGCGACCACTTGCCGCGAGGCGAGCATGGCGGGTCGGTGTCACTGACCTGGTGAGAGGCCCACGTCCATGTGACGTGGGCCTCTTTCGTATGAACGCCCTCGTGAACAAAACGTCCGCAATCCGGGGCGGCTAACGCCTACTCATCAGTAGGTGCGACGATCGGACGGCATCAGCAGTACAGGTGAAAGCAGAGGAAGTCGGCCATGGCAACGGCGCCCAGCGTCTCCTACTCGATGACGGTCCGGCTGGAGGTGCCCGCGAGCGGAACCGCCGTCTCGCAGCTCACCACCGCCGTGGAGTCCTCCGGAGGCTCGGTGACCGGCCTCGACGTCACCGCGTCCGGCCACGAGAAGCTCCGGATCGACGTCACCATCGCGGCCAGCTCCACCAAGCACGCCGACGAGATCGTCGAGGAGCTGCGCGGCATCGAGGGCGTCACGCTCGGCAAGGTGTCCGACCGTACGTTCCTGATGCACCTCGGCGGCAAGATCGAGATGGCGTCGAAGCACCCCATCCGCAACCGCGACGACCTCTCCATGATCTACACCCCGGGCGTGGCCCGCGTGTGCATGGCGATCGCCGAGAACCCCGAGGACGCCCGCCGCCTCACCATCAAGCGCAATTCCGTTGCGGTCGTGACGGACGGCTCGGCCGTGCTGGGCCTGGGCAACATCGGCCCCAAGGCCGCCCTCCCGGTCATGGAGGGCAAGGCGGCCCTCTTCAAGCGGTTCGCCGGCATCGACGCCTGGCCGCTGTGCCTGGACACCCAGGACACGGACGCGATCGTCGAGATCGTCAAGGCGATCGCCCCCGGGTTCGCCGGCATCAACCTCGAGGACATCTCCGCGCCCCGCTGCTTCGAGATCGAGGCCCGGCTGCGCGAGGCCCTTGACATCCCCGTCTTCCACGACGACCAGCACGGCACCGCGATCGTCGTCCTCGCCGCCCTGACCAACGCACTGCGCGTCACCGGCAAGGCGATCGAGAACATCCGGGTCGTCATGTCCGGCGCCGGCGCGGCCGGTACGGCCATCCTCAAGCTGCTGATCGCGGCGGGCGTCAAGAACGCCGTCGTCGCCGACATCCACGGCGTCGTGCACGCCGGCCGCGAGGACCTCGTCGACGCGGCTCCCGGCTCGGCGCTGCGCTGGATCGCCGACAACACCAACCCCGAGAACCTGACGGGGACGCTGAAGGAGGCCGTCCGCGGCGCCGACGTCTTCATCGGCGTCTCGGCCCCGAACGTCCTCGACGGCGCCGATGTGGCCGCCATGGCCGAGGGCGCGATCGTGTTCGCGCTCGCGAATCCCGACCCCGAGGTCGACCCGGCGATCGCCCGGCAGACGGCGGCCGTCGTGGCCACCGGCCGCTCCGACTTCCCGAACCAGATCAACAACGTGCTGGTCTTCCCGGGCGTCTTCCGCGGCCTGCTGGACGCGCAGTCCCGCACGGTCAACACCGAGATGATGCTCGCGGCCGCGAAGGCCCTTGCGGACGTCGTCACCCAGGACGAGCTGAACCCGAACTACATCATCCCGAGCGTCTTCAACGACAAGGTCGCGGGCGCGGTGGCCGGGGCGGTGCGGGACGCGGCGAAGGCCGCGGGCGCGACGGCGTAGGGCCCCCGACCGGGCCTGGGGAGCCGCGTCTACAGTGGTAGTCGTATGTTTGTTCGGCTGTGAGGATTGCCACGGCGGTCCTCCGGCCCGGCGCGTCGCGAAACCGGGGGCTTCGCGCCACCCTCTAGGGTGGCGCCACGCCCAGGCCTCTGTTCGTGTGACCCCCTAGGGTGTTCATGCGAGTCCTACGGGTGCCGGATTGGCTTTCCCGCAGCAGGTAGGGGCAGGATGCGTCCCTGGGCGCGAGCGCATCGGCTTCGCTGTGCCTCGTGTGCGGCTCCGCCGCGTGGCACACCCCAACGGCAAGAAGAACACGGGAGTAACAACATGAACCGCAGTGAGCTGGTGGCCGCGCTGGCCGACCGCGCCGAGGTGACCCGCAAGGACGCCGACGCCGTTCTGGCCGCGTTCGCCGAGACCGTCGGCGAGATCGTCGCCAAGGGCGACGAGAAGGTCACCATCCCCGGCTTCCTGACCTTCGAGCGCACCCACCGTGCCGCTCGCACCGCGCGCAACCCGCAGACCGGTGACCCGATCCAGATCCCGGCCGGCTACAGCGTCAAGGTTTCGGCGGGCTCCAAGCTCAAGGAAGCCGCCAAGGGCAAGTAAGCGCTCCGCTTCGAGCGCCGGGTGACTGCGGGCCGTCCTTCGGCTGACGGGACCGCCGTGGCTGGTCGCGCAGTTCCCCGCGCCCCTTCGGGGGCGCACAGCACAACGCCGATGGGGCGGTCACCCGAGTCCGGGTGACCGCCCCATCGGCGTCCGTGCGACCGGTGTCAGCCGAGCGCCTTGCCCGGCAGTTCGACCTTTGCTCCGAGCTCCACGAGCTTGTCCATGAAGTTCTCGTAGCCGCGGTTGATGAGGTCGATGCCGTGGACCCGGGACGTGCCCTGGGCCGCGAGGGCCGCGATCAGGTACGAGAAGCCACCGCGGAGGTCGGGGATGACCAGGTCGGCGCCCTGGAGCTTGGTGGGGCCCGAGACGACCGCCGAGTGCAGGAAGTTGCGCTGGCCGAAGCGGCAGTCGGAGCCGCCCAGGCACTCGCGGTAGAGCTGGATGTGCGCGCCCATCTGGTTCAGCGCGGAGGTGAAGCCGAGGCGGGACTCGTAGACCGTCTCGTGGATGATCGACAGGCCGGTGGCCTGGGTGAGCGCGACGACCAGGGGCTGCTGCCAGTCCGTCTGGAAGCCCGGGTGCACGTCCGTTTCGAGCGCGATGGACTTCAACTGGCCGCCGGGGTGCCAGAACCGGATGCCCTCGTCGTCGATCTCGAAGGCACCGCCCACCTTCCGGTAGGTGTTCAGGAACGTCATCATCGAGCGCTGCTGGGCGCCGCGGACGTAGATGTTGCCCTCGGTCGCCAGCGCGGCGGACGCCCACGAGGCGGCCTCCAGGCGGTCCGGCAGGGCGCGGTGGTTGTAACCGCCGAGCCGGTCCACGCCCGTGACGCGGATGGTCCGGTCGGTGTCCATCGCGATGATGGCGCCCATCTTCTGCAGCACGCAGATGAGGTCCTCGATCTCCGGCTCCACCGCGGCGTTGGAGAGCTCGGTGACGCCCTCGGCGAGGACCGCCGTCAGCAGCACCTGCTCGGTCGCGCCGACGGACGGGTAGGGCAGCCGGATCTTCGTGCCGCGAAGGCGCCGCGGCGCCTCCAGGAACTGCCCGTCCGCGCGCTTCTCGATCGTCGCGCCGAACTGCCGCAGCACCTCGAAGTGGAAGTCGATGGGCCGGCCGCCGATGTCGCAGCCGCCGAGACCGGGGATGAAGGCGTGCCCGAGCCGGTGCAGCAGCGGGCCGCACAGCAGGATCGGGATACGGCTGGAACCCGCGTGGGCATCGATGTCAGCGACATTGGCGCTCTCGACGTGCGTCGGGTCCATCACCAGCTCGCCCGGTTCCTCACCCGGACGGACCGTCACGCCGTGCAGTTGCAGCAGCCCGCGTACGACACGCACGTCACGGATGTCCGGAACGTTGCGCAGTCGACTCGGCTCGCTGCCCAGCAGGGCGGCGACCATGGCCTTCGGTACGAGGTTCTTCGCACCGCGGACACGGATCTCGCCCTCCAGCGGGGTTCCGCCGTGGACAAGCAGTACGTCGTCAGAGCCGTTGACGGTCATGTATCTCGCGTTCCGATGAGTCGGGCAGGGGCCAGAAGGGACAAGGGTAATCGCCGCCCACCCCCCTTCTGTAAGCCCAAGTGCCGCTCAGTCACGTCATAGCTCTGTCACAACACGGCGTGCTAGCCGCCGGGCACATGGGGTCACCGGCGCCCGGCGTGCGCTCACGGCGCACCGGTGCGCTCTGAGCTGCATCCACCGTCGTCGGGGCATTGCCTCCCCACGCGGAGGGAAGATGCGGGATCATGTCTGGCATGACCGAGGTGTCCTCGCTCACAGGGCGGTTGCTCGTGGCAACGCCCGCCCTGGCGGACCCGAACTTCGACCGTGCGGTGGTGCTCCTTCTCGACCACGACGAGGAGGGCTCCCTCGGCGTCGTCCTCAACCGGCCCACCCCGGTGGACGTCGGCGACATCCTGGAGGGCTGGGCCGACCTCGCCGGCGAACCCGGAGTCGTCTTCCAGGGCGGCCCGGTCTCCCTGGACTCGGCCCTGGGGGTCGCCGTCATCCCCGGCGGCGGGGCCGTCGACGGGGCGCCGCTGGGCTGGCGCAGGGTGCACGGCGCGATCGGACTGGTCGACCTGGAGGCCCCGCCGGAGCTGCTCGCCTCGGCCCTCGGCAGCCTGCGCATCTTCGCCGGGTACGCCGGCTGGGGCCCCGGCCAACTGGAGGACGAGCTGGTGGAGGGCGCCTGGTACGTCGTCGAGTCGGAGCCCGGCGACGTCTCCTCCCCGGCCCCGGAGAGACTCTGGCGCGAGGTGCTGCGCCGCCAGCGCAACGAGCTGGCGATGGTGGCCACGTACCCGGACGACCCTTCGCTCAACTGATCCATGTGAGCTTCAGTACTCTTGGGCTTATGAGCACTCTCGAGCCCGAGCGCGGGACTGGTACGGGGACCCTCGTCGAGCCCACGCCGCAGACTTCCCACGGCGACGGCGACCACGAGCGCTTCGCCCACTACGTCCAGAAGGACAAGATCATGGCGAGCGCCCTCGACGGGACCCCCGTCGTGGCGCTGTGCGGCAAGGTGTGGGTACCCGGCCGCGATCCCAAGAAGTACCCCGTGTGTCCCATGTGCAAGGAGATCTACGAGTCCATGGGCTCCGGGGACGACGAGGGCAAGGGCGGCGACAAGTAGCCGTCCGGCCCGACTGAGCTTCACGAGGCCTCCGAGGCGTGTTCCGCACGCCTCGGAGGCCTTTCGCGTGTCACGAAGTGGTGGAGACCTCTTGTGGGCGTGTTCATGCAAGCCATAACCTCCGTTGCGTTGAGCGAAACCGTCATTGCACATGTTGCAACGCACGCTCGGAGGACCACTCCATGAAGCTCTCCCCCCACCTTCCCGCACTCCTCCTGACCGCCCTGGTCGTCACCGCCTGCGCGCCCCAGACCTCCTCCAACTCCGCCTCCGACAAGGACGAGAAGACCGGAACCCTGCGTGTCTGGCTCTTCCAGGAGGTCGGCAACAAGCCGAAGGAGAAGGTCGTCGACTCGGTCGTCACCGCCTTCGAGAAGGCCCACGAGGGCACGGAGGTCGACGTCGAGTACATCCCCGTCGAGACCCGCGCCCAGCGCGTCAAGGCCGCCTTCAACGACCCCTCCTCCGCGCCCGACGTGATGGAGTACGGCAACACCGACACCGCCGGCTACGTCAAGGACGGCGGACTCCTCGACGTCACCGGGGAGTTCGGCGACTGGAGCGAGGCGAAGGACACCGACCCCACGGCGAGGACCTCGGTCACCGTCGACGGGAAGGTGTATGGCTCGCCCTTCTACGTCGGCGTTCGCGCGCTGTACTACCGGACCGACGTCTTCGCGGAGCTCGGTCTGCAAGTCCCGAAGAACATGGCCGAGTTGGCCTCCACGGCCCGCAGGATCCGGGCCGCGAAGCCCGAGTTGTACGGCCTCGTCGTCGGCGGCGCCTACACCTACGGCGCGATGCCCTTCATCTGGGCGAACGGCGGCGAACTCGCCACCGGCAAGGGCGGCTCGTACGCCTCCGCGATCGACGGCGCGGCCGCGCGGAAGGGCATCAAGGAGTACACCTCGCTCTTCACCGACGACAACTGCCCCGCCGCCAAGTGCGCCGGCATGGGCGGCAACGACACCGTCACCGCGTTCGCGGCGGGCAAGGCGGGCATGGCGATCGGGGGTGACTTCAGCCATGCGGCGGTGGAGGCCGGCAAGGTCAAGGGCAAGTACGCCGTGGTGCCGTTGCCCGGGGTCACCGCCGGGTCGATCGCTCCCGCCTTCGCCGGCGGCAACAACATCGGGGTGCTGAAGAGCACCTCGCACCGCACGCTGGCCGTCCGGCTCATGGAGCAGCTCACGTCGAAGAGGACGCAGGCGGCGATGTTCGACGCGATGGGCTTCCTGCCGACGTTCGCGGACGTCCGGCAGCAGGCGGCGGCCGAACGGCCGTACGTGGAGCCGTTCGCGCGGACCCTCGCGGCCGGCACCAGATTCATGCCCGCGTCCCCCGGATGGTCGCGGATCGACTCCTCACTGGTGCTGCCGACGATGTTCCAGGAGGTCATCAGCGGCCGGAAGAGCGTGGCGGCGGCTTCGAAGGAAGCGGCGACGAAGATGGACGACGCGTTCTCCACCGCCGGGTGACCTCGGTGAACACCCGCGCCACCTGGACCCCGTGGCTCTATCTCGCCCCCGCCCTCGCCGTCCTCGGCGGCCTGCTCGTCTACCCCGTCTACCAACTCGGCCTGATCTCCCTCTTCGAGTACACCCAGGCCCAGGTCAGCGGCGGAGCGCCGACCGCCTTCCAGGGGTTCGGGAACTACTCGGCGCTGTTCTCCGACCCGGAGTTCTGGCAGGTGCTGCTGGCCACCGTGCTGTTCGCGGCGGCCTGTGTCGTCTCGACGCTCGCCGTCGGATGCGCGCTGGCGGTGCTCCTCACCCGCGTGCGTGCCCTGCCGCGGCTGGCGCTGATGCTGGCCGCGCTCGGGGCGTGGGCGACCCCCGCGGTGACCGGCTCCACGGTCTGGCTGTTCCTCTTCGACCCCGACTTCGGCCCGGTCAACCGGCTGCTGGGACTCGGCGACCACTCCTGGACGTACGGGCGGCTCAGCGCCTTCCTCCTCGTCCTGCTCGAAGTCGTCTGGTGCTCCTTCCCGTTCGTGATGGTCACCGTCTACGCCGGGATCCGGGCCGTCCCGGCCGAAGTGCTGGAGGCCGCCGCGCTGGACGGGGCCTCGCAGTGGCGGATCTGGCGGTCCGTGCTCGCGCCGATGCTGCGCCCGGTCCTGACCGTCGTCACCATCCAGTCGGTCATCTGGGACTTCAAGGTCTTCACGCAGATCTACGTCATGACGAACGGCGGCGGCATCGCGGGCCAGAACCTCGTCCTGAACGTCTACGCCTACCAGCAGGCGTTCGCCTCCTCGCAGTACAGCCTCGGCTCGGCGATCGGGGTCGTGATGCTGCTGATCCTGCTCGCCGTCACACTGGTGTACCTGCGGCTGCTCCACCGCCAGGGGGAGGAACTGTGAATCTTCCGCGTCCGGATCTTCTGCGGCGGCCCTGGCGCACGGCCGCCGAGGCCTCGGCGCTCCTCATCGCCGTCGTCGTCGCCTTCCCCCTCTACTGGATGGTCCTCGGCGCCTTCAGACCGGCCTCGGAGATCGAGTCGACCGAGCCCCGGCCCTGGACGCTCGCGCCCTCGCTGGATTCCTTCCGGCGCGTGTTCGGGCAGCAGGATTTCGGTCGGTATTTCGTCAACAGCCTGCTCGTCGCGTGCAGTGTCGTGATCGTCTCCGCGTTGATCGCGTTTCTCGCGGCGACCGCCGTGACGCGATTCCGCTTCCGCTTCCGGACCACCCTGCTGATCATGTTTCTGGTGGCCCAGATGGTGCCCGTGGAGGCCCTCACCATCCCCTTGTTCTTCCAGATGCGGGACTTCGGTCTGCTGAACACGCTGGGCTCGCTGGTGCTGCCCCACATCGCCTTCTCGCTGCCCTTCGCGATCTGGATGCTGAGAGGGTTCGTGAAGGCCGTACCGGAGACTCTGGAGGAGGCCGCCTGCATCGACGGGGCGAGCCGCGCGCGATTCCTGTGGCGGATTCTCTTCCCGCTCGTCCTCCCCGGCCTGGTGGCCACCAGCGTGTTCTCCTTCATCTCGGCCTGGAACGATTTCCTCTTCGCCAAGTCCTTCATCATCAGCGACACTTCGCAGTCGACACTGCCGATGGCCCTGCTGGTCTTCTACAAGCCGGACGAGCCCGACTGGGGCGGGGTGATGGCCGCGTCGACGGTGATGACCATTCCGGTGCTGGTGTTCTTCGTACTCGTACAGCGACGCCTGGTCTCGGGGCTGGGCGGAGCGGTCAAGGACTGACGTGACTTCATTGGCAGGACTGATTCCCGCGCCCCGCGCCGTCGAGGGGCCCACGGCGTGCGGCTTCGTGTTCGGACCGGAGACCGCCCTGTGGGGCGCGCCCGGCACCGGGAACACACAGCGGTGGCTGCGCTCCACCCTGGGTGCCGCCCTCGGCCTGCCGCTGCCGCCCGGACAGGAGGGCGCCGAGAACACGCTCACGCTGCGCCTCGACGACACCCTGGACCCGGAGGGCTACCGGCTGAAGGTCACCGCCGGGTGGGGCGTCGAGATCACGGGCGGCGGCCCGGCCGGGGTCTTCTGGGGCGCCCAGTCGCTCCGTCAGCTCCTCGGCCCCGACGCCTTCCGGCGCGCGCCCGTGGCACCCGGCCTCCAGTACGGCGTCCAGCACCAGACCGTCGAGGACGCCCCGCGCTTCCGCTGGCGCGGCCTCATGCTCGACGTGGCCCGGCACTTCATGCCCAAGGACGGGGTCCTGCGCTACCTCGACCTGATGGCCGCGCACAAACTCAACGTCTTCCACTTCCACCTGACGGACGACCAGGGCTGGCGGATCGAGATCGAGAGGTACCCCCGGCTCACCGAGGTGGGTTCATGGCGGGCGCGCACCAAATTCGGCCACCGGGCCTCACCGCTGTGGGAGGAGAAGCCGCACGGCGGTTTCTACACCCGGGACGACATCCGGGAGATCGTCGCCTACGCGGCCGAACGGCATATCACCGTCGTCCCCGAAATCGACGTGCCCGGACACTCGCAGGCCGCCATCGCCGCGTACCCGGAACTCGGCAACACCGATGTCATCGACACGTCCTCCCTCTCGGTCTGGGACAACTGGGGCATCTCCGCAAACGTACTCGCCCCCACTGACAACACCCTGCGCTTCTACGAGGGGGTGTTCGAGGAACTCCTGGAGCTGTTCCCCTCGGAGTTCATTCACGTCGGGGGTGACGAATGCCTCAAGGACCAGTGGAAGCAGTCGCCCACCGCCCAGGCCCGCATCAAGGAACTCGGCCTCGCCGACGAGGACGGGCTCCAGTCGTGGTTCATCGGCCACTTCGACCGGTGGCTGACCGCGCGCGGACGCCGGCTCATCGGCTGGGACGAGATCCTGGAGGGCGGTCTCGCCGAGGGAGCCGCCGTCTCCTCCTGGCGCGGCTACCAGGGTGGGATCGCGGCGGCACGATCCGGCCACGACGTCGTCATGTGCCCCGAGCAGCACGTGTACCTGGACTACCGCCAGGACGCCGGCGAGGACGAGCCGGTGCCGATCGCGTACGTCCGCACCCTGGAGGACGTCTACCGCTTCGAACCCGTTCCGCCGCAGCTCACCGCGGCGGAGGCCGCGCATGTGCTGGGCACGCAGGCCAACCTGTGGACCGAGGTGACGGAGGATCAAGGGCGCGTGGACTACCAGGCGTTCCCGCGGCTGGTGGCCTTCGCCGAGGTGGCCTGGAGCGCGCTGCCCGCCCCGGCGGAACGGGACTTCGCCGACTTCGAGCGGCGGATGACCGACCACTACGCGCTGCTCGACGCCCTGGGCGTCGGCTACCGGCCGCCCGCGGGACCGCTGCCGTGGCAGAAACGGCCCGGAGTGCTCGGCCGGCCCCTTGAGGGGACGCCCCCGAACAGGTAGGGGAAAAAGACCTCAAGAGTCACCGAAGAGTGTCAATCGTCATGTGCGGGTGATCCCGGACGAAAACGGACCATCTCCCTGATGGGGCGGGCGAATGCCGCCGGACGCCTCCTGGCGGACCCCTGTCCTCGGGTGTTGCGAAGATGTGCCAGAGTTGCCACGTCCGCCCTGTCAGCACGTACCGTACGGCAACAAGCAGGCAGGACCAGCAGGACCAGGTGGGGCAGCGGGAAGGGGCAGCCGGTTTGACCACGCACGCACCGCAGGCGGCGCAGGCCGTCACGCTGCCCACGACGCTGGACGAGGCCGTGGCGGCCCTCACCGCGATGCCCGCCGCCGTGCCCGTCGCCGGCGGCACCGACCTGATGGCCGCCGTCAACTCCGGGCAGCTCAGGCCCGCCGCCCTCGTGGGCCTCGGCCGGATCAGCGAGATCCGCGGCTGGCAGTACCAGGACGGGCACGCCCTGCTCGGCGCCGGACTCACGCACGCGCGCATGGGCCGCCCCGACTTCGCCGCCCTCATCCCCGCGCTGGCCGCCGCAGCCCGCGCCGCCGGCCCGCCGCAGATCCGCAACGCCGGCACCCTGGGCGGCAACATCGCCTCGGCGGCCCCCACGGGCGACGCGCTGCCCGTCCTCGCCGCCCTCGAGGCCACGCTGATCATCGCGGGCCCCGAGGGAGCCCGCCGGGAGATGCCGGTCTCGCACCTGCTGGCCGGCATGGAGATGCTGCGCGCGGGCGAACTCATCGGCTACGTGCGCGTGCCGCTGCTGCACGCCCCGCAGGTCTTCCTCAAGGTCACCGGACGTACCGGACCGGGCCGCGCGATGGCCTCCGTCGCGCTGGTCCTCGACCCGGCCCGGCGCGGGGTCAGGTGCGCCGTCGGCGCCATAGCGCCGATGCCGCTGCGGCCCCTGGACGCCGAGCAGTGGGTCGCCCGGCTCATCGACTGGGACAACAACCGCGCGATCGTCCCGGAGGCCCTGGAGGCCTTCGGCGAGTACGTCGCCGCGGCCTGCATCCCGGACCCGGCACCGGCCCCGGACGGCTCCGTGCCGCAGCATCCGCCCGCGGTACTGCACCTGCGGCGCACCGTCGCCGCGCTGGCCCGACGAGCACTGGGGAGGGCACTGTCGTGACCGACGACCAGCACGGAGAGGGCACGCCCCGCGCCGCCGGCCGCTGGGACCCGCTGCCCCAGGGCGACTACGACGACGGCGCGACCGCCTTCGTGAAGCTCCCCGAGGGGGGTATCGACGCCCTCCTGGCCTCCGCCGACAGCCCGCTTGCCGCGCCCGGCCACGGCTATGTGCCGCCGCAGATAACGGCCGCGCAGGGCGACGGGACCGACCCGGGCGCCTGG
Source organism: Streptomyces sp. NRRL B-24085 (assembly GCF_001282115.1). Classification (GTDB taxonomy): domain Bacteria; phylum Actinomycetota; class Actinomycetes; order Streptomycetales; family Streptomycetaceae; genus Streptomyces. The sequence goes on from NZ_LJBR01000016.1 coordinate 25,774, forward strand.
ACCGCGCCGGCCGAGGGCGCGCAGTGGCCCGACCCGAGCACCCTGCCGCAGGGCCAGACCGGGCAGTTCACGTACAACCCGGCGGCCACCCAGCAGTGGCAGGTCGAGGACACCGCGGCCGCGCCCGCGCCGGGCCACGACGTCACCGGCCAGTGGTCGATCCCCGTCGCAGGCGGCGAGCTCCCGGACGAATCGGGCGAGTTCACCACGTCGTCCCTGGTCGAGCAGTGGGGCGGCACCCCTCCGGCGACCCTGCCGGGCGGCGCGGCGGCGCCCTGGGCGACCCAGCCGGCCCAGCCGTGGGGGGACCAGCCCCAGGGCGGCCCCGGCGCCGGACCCGAGCACGGCGGACCGGCCGGGGAACGGCACGCGCACGTGCCGCACGGCGACGGTCCCGGGAGCGGGTTCGACGACGGGCGCGGTGGCTTCGGCGACGGTCACAGCGGTGGCTTCGGTGACGATCACGGCGGCGGGTTCGACGAGGGCCGCGGGGGCGGGTTCGACGACGCGCACGGCGGGACGGCCGGCGAAGAGCACGCCGGTCCGGCCGGCGACGGCCACGCGCACGTGCCCGGCGGTGAGGCACCGGGCGGCGAGTCCGACGACCCGCACGGCACCGCAGGTCCGGCCGGCGACGCGCGCATGCCGTCCGCCGCGCACCCGGGAGGCCATGCGGTCGCCGACGCCCCCCAGCACCCCGAGTCGGGCGAAGCCCCCCACGAGGCGGCCCAGGACTCCGCGCACACCGACGTTCACGGCACCGGCCTCGCCGACCCGCACGGCACGGCCCGTCCCCGCCGTCCGCGGCGTCCACGGGACGCTCCTC
>NZ_LJBR01000160.1 GCF_001282115.1 Streptomyces sp. NRRL B-24085
GGGGAGTGACGCCGGGCGGGGTGGCGGTGACCTACCACGGTGGCCGCGGAGTCCGTGCGCGCCGGTGCCGGCCTCGCCCGCCGGTCACACCGCCGCCGGTTCCGCCTTCGTCGCGGCTTCCTGGGCCGCCTTCTCGCGGCGGTCGCGGAGTTCACGCCGGACCAGGACGACCCACCCGATCGGCACGCCCGCGGAGAACAGCCACCACTGGATGGCGTAGGCGTAGTTCAGCGCGGCGTCCTCCTTGCCGGGGTCGGCGCCGATCAGTTCCGGGCTGCCGCCCTTCGGCTCGGGGGCCGTCTGGGCGATGTAGCCGCCGAGCACCGTGGCGCCCAGCCGCTCGGCCTCCTGCTCGCTGTTGATCAGCATGATCTGCCGGTCCGGGAGCCCCTTGAGGTTCTTGATGCCGCTCGCCGCGGTCGTCTCGTCGGGCATCAGCCGCCCGGTGACGGTGATCTCGCCCTTCGGGGGCGCGGGGATCCTGGGGAACGCGGTCTGGCTGGGACCGTTCGCGGGGATCCAGCCCCGGTTGACCAGCAGCACCTTGCCGTCGTCGAGGACGAAGGGGGTCAGGACGTGGTAGCCGACCTCGTCGTCGGAGTTGGTGCGGCGCCGGACGACGACTTCGTCGGAGGTGTCGAAGCGACCCTTCGCTGTGACGCTGCGGTACCGGTCGTGGGTGGTGACCGTGTGTCCGGGCGAGGTCATCCGCTCCACGGGCACCGGCTCGGCGGACAGCGCCTGGGAGACGAGCCGGTTGCGGGCGGTGCGCTCCTCGTAGCGGTGCATCTGCCAGATGCCCAGCCTGATCATCGTGGGGATGAGGAGGAGGGCGACCAGCGTGAGGATCACCCACTGCCGGGACAACAGGAAGCGGTACACCCCACGACCGTACAACTCGGACGGCCGGATGCTCGCACAGGGGTGTGCTCAGACCCCGTGGACCGGGCCCACCCGATGGAGCGCTGTCGGCTTGCGGGTGCAGACCTGGCGCCTGACGATTCGGCTTATGACACGTTGCGAAGTGTGTGGGAACGACTACGAGCTCGCGTTCACCGTCGAGACCAGGGACGGGGCCCGCCACGTCTTCGACTCGTTCGCCTGCGCGATCCACCGCATGGCCCCCATCTGCGAGCACTGCCGGGTGCAGATCATCGGCCAGGGCGTCGAGGTGGACGGCCACTGGTTCTGCGGCGCGCACTGTGCCCGTGCGGAGGGCAAGGTCGGCATCGTGGACAAGATCGGCTCCGCTGTGTGACCTCCGCGCGCTACTGGGTGCGCATCGGGCGCGCGGCCGCCCCGGCCCGTGCTCCGGCCGGTCCGCGTGCAGGCGCGCCGCGTCCCGCACGCGGGGTACGCGCCGGCCGCCGTCCGCCCGTCGGCGGGCGGCGCGACCCGGACGTCCGGTCCCGGCGAACGGCGGTCCATGACGAGCGCCACCACCGCACCGGGGCGTGCGGTCACTGCTCGGACGCCGGCTCCACGTCCCGCAGAAGCTGCCCGAAGGCCGCCTCGTCGACGACCGGTGTGCCGAACTGCCGGGCCTTGACCACCTTGGACGTGCCCGAGTCCGGGTCGTTGGTGACGAGCAGACTGGTCAGCCGGGAGATGCTCGTGGCGACGTGCAGCCCGGCCTCGATCGCCCTGTCCTCCAAGAGGTCGCGCTCGGTCGAGGTGTCCCCGGAAAAGGCGATCCGCATGCCCTGTTTGAGCGGTTTGCCGTCCTCGTACCGCCCCGGGTTGGGGTAGGGGCACGCGGGCCGCTTGCGCGCCGGCCGCCAACTGGTCGCCCGGTAACCGCCGTAGCCCGCCGACTGCCGGGGCACCGCCCGGTCCGTCCACTCGGTCAGCGGCCGGCACTCGTGCAACGGCAGCCGCACGCTGCGCGCGGCGGCCGCCCGCAGGCTCGGCCGGAACGCCTCCGCGAGCACGCGCGCGTCGTCGAGAGCATGGTGCGCCCGCTGCTGGACGACGCCGAAGTGGGCCGCCAGCGACTCCAGTTTGTGGTTGGGCAGCGGCAGGCCGAGCTCCTTCGACAGGACGATGGTGCACAGCCGCTGCGTCACCGGCGCCACCCGGCCCGCGCGGGCGTACTCGCGGGCGATCATCTGCCAGTCGAAGACGGCGTTGTGCGCGACGAGCACACGGCCGTCGAGCCGGGCCGAGAACTCGTCGGCGATGTCCTGGAAGAGCGGGGCGCCTTCGAGGGCCTCGCTCGTCAGCCCGTGGATCCACACCGGGCCCGGGTCGCGCTCCGGATTGACCAGCGTGTACCAGTGGTCCTCGACCTCGCCGCGGGTGTCAAGTCGGTAGACGGCCGCGGAGATTATCCGGTCGTCGCGGGCCAGGCCGGTGGTCTCCACGTCGACGACCGCGTATCCCTGCGGATACGCGGCCGGCCACGCTGTGGGGGAGGACGCTGCGGTCGTCTGGTCTTCGAGCATGGTTCACGAGGATACGGGCCACGACTGACAGTCCCTCACGGCGGCGTCGGTACGCGGCTCGCGGGGAGCGGGGTGCGATCCTCCGGGGATGACCGAAGAGGGTGTGGGTGGACCGGCGCACGGCGAGGCGCACGGCGGCGGGCTCGGCGCCCGGCTCAACTGGCTGCGCGCGGCCGTCCTCGGCGCCAACGACGGCATCGTCTCCACGGCGGGTCTCGTCGTCGGCGTGGCCGGCGCGACGAGCTCCCGCGCGGCGTTGCTGACGGCGGGTCTGGCGGGCCTGCTGGCCGGCTCGATGTCCATGGCGGCCGGGGAGTACGTGTCCGTGTCGACCCAGCGCGACTCCGAGATGGCCGCGTTGGCCCTGGAGAAGCGGGAACTGCGCGAACAGCCGGAGGCCGAGCTGGAGGAGTTGACGGAGCTTCTGGAGGGCCGGGGCCTGTCCCGCGACGTGGCCCGCGAGGCCGCGGAACAACTCACGGAACGGGACGCCCTGCGGGCGCACGCACGTGTGGAGCTCGGCATCGACCCGGACGAACTGACCAACCCCTGGCACGCGGCCTGGGCGAGCTTCCTGGCGTTCACGGCGGGGGCGTTGCTGCCACTGCTCGCCATCGTGCTTCCCCCGGCGGGATGGCGGGTGCCGGTGACCGTGGTGTCGGTGGTGGCGGCGCTGGTGCTGACCGGGTGGAGCAGCGCGCGACTTGGGGCGGCGACCGCGGGACGGGCGGTGGTGCGGAACGTCGGTGGAGGCGTGCTGGCGATGGGGGTCACCTACGCGGTGGGGGTGCTTCGGGGGGCAGCGGGGGTCGGGTGACGCCCCTTGGCGGAGATCGCCAAGAAGCAAGCGCGTACCACCGGTCATACTTGTCG
>NZ_LJBR01000161.1 GCF_001282115.1 Streptomyces sp. NRRL B-24085
CCCCATGACAGTGCCAGCCCTACCCTCAACACCCCACCGACCAGCACCAATACCCAACCACCAGACCCACCCCACCGACTCTCACCACCACCGACCCCAAACCGAAAGATCGCAGCCCACGTTTGCTGAGGCCGCTCCGGACGGGCAGATCGCTGACCGGCGGTGTCTCACGGCCCGCCATCACCCGGGACGGCTGTGTGGGGGTGCCGTACGGCGGGGAACGCGGAGGTTGTTCTGCCCCGGATGTTCGACCGCTACATCACGTTACGCGGGGGCATCGCCTCGATCCGCGCCCGCATTCCCAGATTCCTGCCGGATGCGTTGTCCGAGGCCTGTCTTCGACGGTGCCGTCCCCCTGCCCGAGATGCCGGACGGTTCTCGGGCGATGGACGACCGGTCGGCGCTGAAAGTGCGTATCACCGTCAGATTGCGGGGGCCGGCCGCACGGGTCTGGCTCCTCCCATGCCGAGTGGCGCCCTCGTGATGTCAGGCGGCGCGCTTCACGTGGCGGACCAGCCACATCAGCAGGGCGTCCAGGTCGGCGGCGGCCGAGAGGACCCGGTCGACCGCCTCGGGAGTGTGCAGCCACTCCTCGCAGCCGAGGGGACGAGCGGCGATCAGTGAACGGTGGCGCAGGAGGTTCGCACGGGAGTGGTCCGTCGGATAGCCGCGCGGGGGGCGTTTCATCACGTCCCCGGAGATGTCGTAGCCCTTCTTCCGCACGTCCTCGACGATGGCGGACAGTTCGCAACCGCTCCTCTCGGAGGCGACGGCTTCGCGGAACATGTCCACCTGGCCGGGGTCGGGGTACCACCAGGCGCCTTGGATCCGCAGGCCGTCCAGGTCGAACCGGAGACCAATCTCGATCTTGCGGCCGAGTCGGATCACCGCGCCCTGGTGCTGCCACCACCAGGAGTCGGTGCGGTAGTGCCAAACGGAGAAGTCCTCGTACCGAGGGTCGGTGTCCGCGACCTCGTTGAGCAGGGCGATCATCGGTTGCCGGACCATGCGTTCGCGGTCCGCGCGGTAGCGCTCGCGGGTCGCGTGGGTCGGTTCGCCCTGGAGCTGCCACAACACGTCCATGGCCTGCTCCGGCCAGCCGGTGAACTGTCCGCGCATGCGCGCAGATTAGCTCACCCGTGGTCCGCGCGCGCCGAGAGTGAGACGGGCAGGGAGGCGTAACCCCAGACAAGGTGGGAGGTGCTGCGGCGGGGCTCACCGGCGAATTCGATGTGCCGTGTGGTTCTGCTCACGAAAATCGACAGCAGATGTTCAGAAATTTCGACAGCACCCCGGCGCGCTTCTTGTTCGATAGAGGCCAGGCCCGAGCCCCGGCTTCTGGCCGCGGCAGCAGCCGACGCCGAGCGGTGGCGCCGGGCCACGGGGTCAGGACGTCCAGCAGGTGTAGGTGAACCAGGTCTGGACCTCGTCGGCGGACAGCACACGAGTCAGCTCGGCCGTCCCTGGGAGCATCGGGAAGAACCGGTCGGCGTTCCAACTGCGCGGGTACATCGGCTCGTCCAGCACGAGTAGGCGGCGCCCCTCCACAACGGGGATGTCGTCGGGCAGCCCCTCGTTCCAGATCCGCTCCCCGTCCGGGGCGAGGAGTTCGAAGGCCCCAGTCGCGACGGCCCCGGTGCGCCCCTGGGCGGGCTCGGGGTCCGTGGCCAGGCGGACGCTCTCCGCCGACGGTGCGGTGCCGGGCACGTGGCCGCCACCGACTAGGACGTGAGCGAGCAGCGTGTGCAACTGGAAGTTGTCCCCGATGCCGCCGATGCGCACTTCGAACCCGGTCCCGGTGGGCCGGTGCAACACCACCAGGGGCTCGTCGTCCAGGATCGCCAGAGCGTAGGCCAGGCACTTGAGGTCGTGCCGCTTTAGGGCCGCCAGGTCGCGGCAGGCGGGGAGGAGCGCGGATGCATGCCGACGGCGCACCTCGGCGCTGCGGCACAGCACGGCCAGCGCGGGCGGCTGCCACTGCTCGACCGAGCACCAGGCCAGCGCCAGCCGCAACGCCTCGAGCGCCTCGCCACCCAGCCGGGCCATCAGCGCGTCGTCGATGATCTTCTCGTCGGCGCCTGGCAGCTCCTCCCCGGCATCGCCGGCCGCGGCCCAGCGGCGGGCGAACTCCAGGGCATCCAGCAGGTCCCGATGGGTGCCGTCGAGGACCGGCTCCGCACACGCCGCCGGATCGGCACCACGTTCCACGCAGAAGCCGGCCATCGTCGCCAGCATCGGGCGCGGACCGGTGGGCGGAAAGGCAGGAAGCAGCGCGGCCAACCGGGGTCCCACCGGCACGCATTCGGTGCCCGTTGCCGACTGCAGGCCACTCATCGCCGCATTGAACGCACGCTCAGTGCGGCCACCGTCGCGAGCGGCCACTGCCTGCTCCAGCTCTGACATGACGGCGGCCAGGTCCGCGGCCTTCTGCTTCCTTCTGAAGATCACCGGCACACCTTAGGCCTGACAGGTGTCATCAGGCCACCGTCGTTCGAAGATTCCGGACCGTTCCGTGCTGTCGAAACTGGTGAACATTTGCTGTCGGTTCTCGGTTCTGGCACAGATCTTGGGGAGCGGTCGCTGAGGGTGACGATGTCGTTCGATTGAACGGGTGGTCACGAGCCCGGCTGACCGACTCAGCACTTACCTCGTAGCCTCCGCGTATGACTGCTGATCCGTTCCAGTGCCGCTGCGTCCTCTGCCATGACTACGGCGACAGGGACGAAGCGGACCGCATGGATCTGACGATCATCGAGAATGTGCAGCGGCACGGATGGCACGTCGTGATGGTTCCCGAGGACGACATCGGTCCTGGATTCGCCTACACGATCGGCCTCGCACACACTCACGGCGCCCCTGAACTCGCCATGTTCGGACTCGACATCCACGCCATGCACCGCATGCTCAACGGAGTTGGCGAGAAGTGCGCCACGGGCGCCGTACTGGCGGACAGCCAGAGGCACCCTGACGTTGTCGACGGTCACCACGTCGCGCTCAGACACGTTGACCTCCGCTGGTACAGGATCTTCTTCGGGCAGGCCATCGGGTTCTACCGGCGGCCTCCTTTCCCTGTGCTGCAAGTCGCGTGGTCCGACGCGGATGACCGCTTCCACTGGGAAAAACAGGCCGAGGAACGGCATCGGGAGTCGCAGCCTCAGTTGTGGCTGCCGCCGAGTGAGCACCCTGTCGGGATCTGGACTACCGAACTCTGACTTCTGGCGCGCCGACCAGCGACAGACCGCCGTCACGGAAGCTACTGAAGCAAGATCATTGTGCGGAGCAGCTCGAATCCAGTCCGGCCGTAGAGCTGCCTCTTGATCTTCTTGATGCGGTTGACGGCACCCTCGATGCTGCCCGAGTTCCAGTCCAGGGTGAGGCCGGCTTTCACGGCGTCGAGGTCTCGGTGCAGGTGCAGTGCGAAGCCGGTGAGGCCGGGTAACTGGCTGGCGTCGACGGCGTCGATCCAGGTGGAGAGTGTTGAGCCGAGGCGGTTGGTGAGTATCTCGCCGAAGCCGCGAACATGTTCGGCGGCCTTGCCCAGTTCGGGGCAACGGGCCAGGACGTCCTTCAGGGCGGCCCGGTCTTCCTCGGTCAGGGCCGTGGGGTGCCGGGTGAGCCAGCCGGTCACTTGCCGCACCGACGGCGGCCGCGGTGCCACGCCGGCCGGAGTCCTGCGGAGGGGTGCGATGTGGGCGCGGACCATCTGGTAGGTGACGGGCGCGTTGGCTGCAATGAGTTCGCCGTGCAGTCGGGTGACGCTAGTGCATCCCTCGGCGAATCGCCGCTCGCGGTAGGGCTTGTAGGGATCCAGTCTGCTGGATCTGGGCAGACTGTCGCGGATGGTCCTGCCAGCGTGCGGCGTTCACGTACCGGAGCACGGTGTTGAGACCCCAGCCCAGGTGCCGGGCAATCGCCCGGCGTGAGTGACCTTGGGCGAGGAGCTCATGGACCAGGGCGTGTGCTGCCTTCTTCCGCTCGGCCCGCCGACCGACAGGCGCCGAATCGTCCAGCGACCGACCGTGGTGGGGACGGGTCGCGACTGGCAGCGTGCCGGTGGGCGACGGGTTGCGCAGGCACTCACGGTGGGCGGCGACGCATGTCTCAACGGCCCGGCCGAGGCCCTGCCACAGATGGAACCGGTCGGCTACCTGCAAAGCGTCCGGGGCACCGCGCCGGGCGCCGTCGGCATAGGCGCCCGCCCGGTCCCGGCAGATGATCTCCACGCCAGGGTAACGAGTCAGCCAGGCGGCCAGTGGCCCGGCTTCGCGGGTAGGGAGCACATCGACCACGCGATGGTCTTCGACGCTGGTCAAGACGGTGGAGTAGGTCTGGCCACGACGGATCGCGAAGTCGTCCACGCCCAGGACCGCGGTGTACTGAACCGTGGATCGGGCAACGTCATGACCCTGCGTAACAAGGTCATCCGTCCCGCCCCGAAGCCCAACTGGGCGGCCAACCGAGCACCGGCCCGCCCAGCCAGCGCGAGCCCCACTCGCTCCAGGGCATGGTTGAGCCGAGCGGTGAACCGTGCGTACGGGACGGCGAGTCGGGAGAACGGCTCGGCGAACGTCCGGCGGGGACAGTCCGGCACTCCGCAGATGAAACGCCGGACCGTCAACCGGATCACGAAGCCCTGTTCAGCGAGCGGAAGGTCCTTCAGCCTGCGCTGGTATCGGTCGTGGACTCGGTCCGAAAAGCGATCACAGTCCGGACAAGCCGCCCCCACCGCGCGGGCCTCTCACCATCACCTCGACTGTGTCGAACGCGGCCGTAACCGCCTCGACTTCTACATCGTCGATCCCGTCGAACACCAGCGAGTCCAAGAACGGTGCATCGGTCTGCATGACCAGCACCATCACGGTTGACAACCGACGACAGCAGCGGTCGACGAGTATCTGAGGGAGCGTCACTTCCGCTCATCGGACGACAAGGCGTACGCGGTCTCACGCGAACCCGTCTCCTCATAATCGAACAACGCGGTGACTCTCCGCGACCGCTCCCCAAGATCTGTGCCAGATCCGAGAAAGGGCAGGGCTTGTTCACCGGTTCGGGAGGCACCGGGGCGGTGTGAGGGTACCCCCGCAGCAGACCCTGACAGCTCCCAGGACGAACACCAACGCGCATCCTCCAAGCACTGCGCGAACACCGCGGCAACACCCCGAGCAACGGCTGACGATCACCTGCCCCACACCTCCCGACAAGAGGGACCAGCAAGCCGTGACAGACAATCCGCTCGCCCTCCCACCCGAGCAATGCCAGCGCCACGGGGACGCCCGCTCGCCAGGCGCCCCGATTGCCGAACGCACCTCCTCGCCACCCGCCAGACCTTAAACCGACACCGTCTGCCCGTACGACGAGTAGGTGTAGGCAGGTTGGCCATCCGTGCTATCGGCCCACGACCTGCTGCCGGCGCTCTCGGGACCGGTTCCAGCGCGGGCAGTAACCAGGGTTGTTCGGCACTGACGAGACGGCTGGCAAGGGGTAGGACGGGCTTGGTACCCACCTCCCGCGAGAGCGCCTGTGACCGCTTGGCACAGTCGGCGCACGCCGCGGTTCCGAGGGGGCGGCTCCACGAGCAGAGCCACGCACGCGCCGGCTGCCCCTCTTGCTGAGCAGTGAATCGAGAGCAGCAAGCTCCGGCCACTCTGAACCGTCGGGCCGCGCAGTCCGTCGCAGATGCCGTGCTGGAATGACAGTGCGCAAATCCCGCAACGCTCGCATCCGGCTGTTGCCGTCCATCACCCAAAATCCGATCCTCCCCATGCCCTCAGCAGCCGTGGCACCGACCCCCTGCGTCCCCAGGGCCTCCGGCCGGCCCTGCGAAGGCATCCACTCGGACAGCTTCCATCGGAAGTACTCGCTGTACTCGCTGCTTTCCGGCACGGCTCGCTTGACGTCCTGGATGTCAGGGAACGCCGCGTCAGTCTCTGTGTAGTCGAGGAAGCGGTAGGGCGTCCGCCGCCCTTTCCGTGGGCGCACCACCCTGAACCATGGGTTGGACAGCGCGGTGGGAGCCGCTGCGCGCTTGGCGGGCTGCTCAGCCCGCGCACTGCGGTAGGCAGCCTGCTTGCACGCGTCGCTGCAGTACTTGCGCGTACGCCCGCGGGCCTTCTGCACGAAGGGCGGCGCGGTACAGCCGACACGCTGGCACCGATGGACAGGTACCTCTTTGACACCCTCCCAGACCAGGGCCGAGTGCTGCGGTCCCGTCCGGCTCAACAGCTCCTCACGCAGTTGAGGCCCGAACTCCGAGTCCCGCAGTCTGATCAGCAGGCTCCTGATGAGCTCCTGCAAGCCTTGTACCGTCCAACCGAACTGTCGGGCCATCTGAACGAGTGGCGCCCCGTGCAGATAGTCGAGCAGGAGCCGCCGTTCGGAGTCCCGCAACACCTTGCGCAGGGCACGCCCGAGGACGTCATCGCCGATCCGGCGGCTGACGGGGTCCTTGTCCGGCCAGTACTGTTCTCGCCTCACTGCGCTCCTCCCCCGCCCAGCTCCGTAACTGCCGTACTGTCCGGCGACGTCGCACCGTTGGAGAGCGCGGGATCGGCCACCGGCCCCTGCGGGCCTGCCCCCGGTCCCGCGCTGAGGCCAGCCTGCCCAACTCCCACCCGCAGCGACTTGAAGAGACCCAGAAGCGTCCGCCCGCTGCTGTCCAGCATGACCGGCAGATCTTCGAGCCGCGCACGGCGGATAGCCAACGCAGCCAGAACGGCGTGGGCGACAAGCGCGGCCAGACAGACCAGGGCGAGCAACCCCACCACCGCCACAACTGCCCACGGGACGTCAGACATCAGCTTCGCTCCTTCGAGACTGGAAACGCCGATGGCCCCGACGCGTCTTCGCGTCGGGGCCATCGGCGTGGGGCATGAAAAACCCGCCGGAGAAGGCGGGGCCGTCTGGTGCAGGCACATGTGTGCCACCACCAAGGCGAGCATAGCCACGTACAGCCCGAGCAAGACCGTTTCCCGGCATCGAAACCGCGTTTCCGCAGCTCAGAGACGAGATAACCAGGAAGGATCTCCAGCAGGGCAAGAGAGCATTTCGTAACAACGCCTACCGGCCGCCGACTGCGGGACCCTCGCTCCGTCCTGCCAGGCACCGAGACGACACCCGACTAACGACCTCGTGCACGGTTGGCGGTGGCACGTCGAGGTGTGTGGCGTGGTCGGTGTTCACGCTCGAAAGCCATGGCCAAGGGTGGCGGTCTGCTGGTGTGAGAGCAGTGCGGCGACGGCTTGGACGATGTCACTCATGTGCTCGCGACGGCCAAGGTGCCGGGCGAGAGCCCGCCAGTTCTTGAGGTGTGCGATGCCGTGCTCGACCCGGATGCGTCGTGAGGAGTGTGCCTTGCGTTGCTGCTCGTGCCTTTCCTCGTACCAGGCTGGAGCGTTCTTCTTGAACTTGCGATGTGGTGGCGTCAGCACGCGCCCGCCGGTCTGCGCGCCCATGCCCTGATAGCCGGCGTCCGCGAGGATCTCCAGGAACGGGCCGTGGGCCAGGAGCTGGGCCAGTCCCAACTGGCGGGCCTGGGTGATGTCGGCGCAACTGTCGGGCCGGACCGGGCTGCAGAACAGTACGCGCCCCTCGGCGTCCGTGACGACCATGGACTTCACGGCGTTCTGTTTGGTCTTGCCGGAGACGAATTTGTCCCGGTCCTTGCGTCCGGTGGCCGGGCGTCGCACGCGGACCTCCGTGCCGTCGATGATGCCGGTCCCGCCAGCGCCCAAGTACTCGATGACCTCGGCGAGAGTGCGTAGCCGGATGCCCCGGGCGACGGTGCAGCCCCGTTGCGCCAGCAGGGGCCGTACCTCGCCGATGGCGCGGGTGCTGGTGGAGCGGTCCACGCCGAACCAGCAGGCCAGCACGTCGTGTGTGGTGCCGTGGCGCAGACTCACCAGCGTGGCCAACAGCCGATCGATGAAGACGAACTTGTGCTTCGCCCCGGCTCCTACCGCCCGCTGCCGTGGCCGAGCGGTAAGACGAGCCTGATGCAGCTCGTGCCACAACGGCCCTACCTCAGCGACGAGTTCAGCGATCACCGTCGGCGACAACCCAGTGACCCGGTACTCCGCCACGATCAATTCACGCGCCCCTGCCCCCACCATGCCCGTTCAACGAGCTACCTGGGCTTCGAGCCACCGCCAATCGTGCACGAGCTCGTAAGCCGCTGATATAGCCAAGCAACCCGGTGATTTTGATCCAACTTCCTCAACATTCCAGCATTGAGAGGGCTCGACAGATGGAACTAGACCCGCAACAAGCGCTACGTCGATGAAGTTGATCCGGGACATGCCTGTGGCTCCGGGTGCATCCGGAGCCACAGGAATGTCGCTGCTTGGCGGGTTAAACACGCAACCATCTGCGATACACGCCAAGCAAACTCGCTACATGAAACGCTGAATAAGACGTCGAGCCATTTCGTGCCGATAATCAATCGCAATTTGAAGTGGACCGCCGACGTTACGGCCGTGGATTTTCGGCGACGCACCATAAGCCAACAGCACGGCAAGTAGTCCGATGCCCATCCGCCCGCCACCCTGTGCAGCAACATCTGCCTCATAATCGACGGCATGCTCAAGCAAGGTTAGACCACAGCACTCTTCATTCGGATTGGCGCCAGAGTCGAGATGCCGGGCTAGGGCTTCCAGGTCGCCGTCCTCAATTGCCTGGTGGGCAGGCGTCCAGAGGTTCTCAATTTCAGTCACACACCAAAGTGTACATTAAATTGGCTTCGCGACGCCATGACGGACATACAAAAAATACTTGCGGGCGAAGCCATACCGACCCGGGGAGTCAAGCCTCAGAATTCGCACATTGATTTCCTGCGACCTCCAAAGCGCGTGCACAAGGGCATAAGGTGAGGGCCAGTAACTGGAATCTACATTCATCTGGTCAGATGGTTCCACATTTGATACGGGTCGAACTCGTGGTGCACGGCGCCGCCATTCCTCCCGCTCACGAGTCTCAATCAGGTCGGTGGCTCCCCCAGGCGGAACGCCCATGGTGAATCCCAGCCACAAGCCGCACGGCTACGATTAGCAATCGGCGGCGCACCGACGACGACTTGCACGTTTACCGAGAACCGGTGATTCCGGGGCCGCCGCCTTTTATTCCGGGTCGGCCCCGGTTCATCTGCCATACACCGCCGGGTCCGCCACATCCGCAGGCGGACAGCAAATGGAGCACATGCAGCGCCCCAGGCGCTGGATGACACCGGACCACGCGGACCACGTTGGGACGACGTCGAACAGCGGGCTGAGCTGCCGCACGGTTGGGTTCGTACGGCAGTACATCGCATCGGTCTCAGTCGACGGCAGCAACCATGGCCGGCCCCTCACGGTACCATTCCACCACCTTACTGCCTCCCTGACGAATAAATCATTGTTATATTAGGAAATTGGTCATGGAATTGCCCGATAACCGATGTACAGGAGGGGCATGCCGGCTGTGAAGAGTGGAGCGTCACCGTACCCTTGACTGCAGAAGCATCACCCAACTGATTGGCGATATACGTAAGCATCTTATACTCGGTATCGTTGATTCTCGCATTATTCCCCGTCGCGGCCGCCTTGAAGCGAACAGGATTACCTTGTGTCCCGACTTGAGGCACGAGGCCGGTCTGCTGATGCTTGCCGCTTGTGGAAATCATTACCCGAGTACTTTGACCGTCGATCTCCACCATGCCAGCCAGGACAGCCCGTCCCTTACCTGCAATCCCCTTCGCGTATGTGGCTTCCACTTGAGCCGCAAGTAGGGACGACTTGAAGTTCTGAGATGCTCTGGCAAGCATAAATGGAACAGCCCAGCGCCCAGGCCCCACCCCAGACGCTACAGGGGGGTCTAGTCTGCACATATACCCAGGCGGACACTTCTGCCCTGGATGCAGAATCCGATCCCAGTCACCCTTCAGGATCGCAACAAGAAGGCTGTTTTCCTCGTACGATTCCCAGATACTAGAGGCAGTATTTCCGAGGTTGATCTTTACATCTACGTTCCCCACGCAATGTCCGTATGCGCAGGCAAGTACTTGGCCGTCATCGCCGACCATGGTCTGACCAGATGAATCCGTCGAAGCAGTGCCACAGCTGCTGTTGCAAACATAGGGAGGTTTCGGCTTGGACGGATCGACCGCCTCGTTGGGACGTCCGTTGCCTGGTGTGCCGTCAGGACGGGTCGGGCAAGGCGTGTCGTCTCCGTTGCCTCCACAAGCAAGTCCCATGCCTGTGGGATCGCTATAGGTGAGCGGGTTTTGGACCGCGTAGCTGTAGCCGTTGAGGGTTTGAGGCTTGTCGACTTCGAGGAGCGGGTCGACGCTGATGAACTGACCGACACCGGGGTCGTATTCGCGGGCGCCCACATGGGTGAGGCCAGTGGATCCGTCGGCTGACTTTCCCAGGAAAGTCTTGTCGTCAGGCCAGTTCGTGCTCTTGGTTCCGCGTGAGGCGCCGAAAGGTGACGTGTAGCGCTTGGTGACTGCGTATGTCCCCGAGTCCAGGGCGACACTCGACGTGCCGTGGTGGTCGCCTGCCAGGAAGCTCAGCTTCGTGCCTGACGTGCCCGATACCCCCGTGCGCACGGCGATCGTCTGGCCGTTGGCCGTGTAGTAGCGGGTGCCGGAGAGGGTCTTCGTGGTCCCCTTGGTCGTCAGACGGACTTCAGTGCCGCCCAGGTAGAGGACCGTGTCGCCGTCGCCGGTCGCGCGGCGGATAAGGAGTTCGCCGCTCGCGTCGTAGAGGTAGCCGGTCTCCTTGGTGCCCTCGGTGGTCTTGGCGAGTTTGCCCTCGGTGTTCCAGGCCAGAGTCTGTTGAGCCGACGGGCCGGGGCGGGATGTGGTGTTGCCGGAGTCGTCGTAACGATAGGTCGCCGCTGTGGCACCGGACGTCGCGTCCAATGTGTGCGGCTTCGTGTCCGTCGTGGCGTTGTAGGTGTATGTGGTGGTGCTCTCGACAGACGCCGTGTGCTTGGTCTCGGTCTTGCGCTGGCCTGCGTCCGTGTAGGTGTAGGAGTTCCAGTACGGGGCAGCGCCGTCGATGTTGGACATCGTCCGGCCGGATGCCGCGCAGTCCGTCGTTTTTGGGGTCCAGGACTCCGTCAGGCGGCTGTAGCCGTCGTAGGTGAAGCACTGGTAGTCGGCCTTCGTCGTGCCGCCTTGGGTGGTGGCGTCGACGATCGACGTGACGTTGCCGGCGTCGTCCTGAGTGAACTTCAGTTCCTGTGGCATGTAGCCGTGGACATCGTCTGTGACGAAAGCTCGGGTCAGGCGGCGTGTGCCGGGCTCGTACTGCCAGTTGAGATAGGCCTTCTTGGCCGAGTCTCCTCCTTGGACGCCCAAGGCGAGTTGGGTGAGATCGCCCTGCGGGGAGAACGATGCCCCCTGGAGGTAACCGGTCGTGCCCAAGGACGTCAGTTGCTGGCCAGTGGCGTTGTACGTGTACTTGACCATCTCGGAGGCGAGGCCCGCGACAGCCGGCTGGGAGGCCTGGCTGATCGTGCCGTCCAGCCGGTAACCGGTGGTGAAAGTGAGCGTCCTGGGAACGCCCGCGGCGACCAGCGGATCGCTTTCGGGCAGAGTCAGTTTGCTGCTTGTGACCCTATAGAGGTTGTCGTAGGCGGTGACTTCCTGGGTGTAGACCTTTCCGGCCAGTCCGCCGTCGTAGCGGACCGCAGTGTCCTGCTGCCCCTTGTACAACGAGTCGAAGGTCCAGGCGGCGAGCTTGTTGCCGTCCGTCTTGTCGATCTGCCACATGCCCGTCTTGCGACCGAGGTTGTCGTACTCGTACAGCAGCTTCCGGGTGGCGTCCTTGTTGGGCGTGGTGCTGACGGTCTGGTCGAGGTTGTTGTATTCGGTGGCGCTGGTGCCCTTGTCCGGGTCGGTGGCAGTGACCTGGCGGCCGAACAGGTCGTAGGTGTAGGACCACTGAGTCTTGTCGGGACCGGTGATGGTCTCCTGGGCTCCGGATGGGGTGTAGCCGTAGCCGGTCGTGGTGTAGTCGGTGCCGGCCGGTTTCGGGCCGGCGTACTCACGGCGTTCGGTCACCTGGCCCAGGGCGTTGGTGACGGTGGCTGTGGCTTGGCCGCCCGTCGGGGCGCTGGTTGACGTGGTGTCGCCCGTATAGGTCGTGGTGAGGGTCCAGCGGGTGACGCCGTAGTTCTTCGTCACCGCTTGGGTGGCGCGTCCGGCTCCGTCGTAGGTGGTGTCGGTCTGGGTCGGTGCCTGGGAGCCCTCGGTCTGCACGGGGCTGGCAGAGGGTTCCGATGTGTCGTCCCAGATGTCGCCCTGGGCGCTGACCGCCAGTCCGCGATCGTCATACCTGGTCAGCGAGACCAGTCGTCCGCCGCGGGGGGTCGGGGTCTGCACCTGGCGGCTGCGCAGCAGTGAGTCGTAGTACTCGTAGGTGGTGTTGTAGCCGGAGCCGTCGCCCTTGAGAGCTCCGGTGGACACCCAGGACATGGCCGAGCTGGTGACGTTGTAGGTGAAGACGTAGTTGGGGGTCTGCTTCAGCGTGGTGGAGCGGTTGGGCAGCCACACCTTGGTCAGCCGGCCGAGGCTGTCGTATTCACTCGCGGTGACTTTGCTGTTGGGGTCGGTGGTCTTGAGTACGGCACCGGTGGCGAAATCGAACTCTGTCGTGGTCGCGTAGGTCTTGGCGTCCTCTACGGCTGTCGAGGTCAATGGACCAGCTGCGGTGGGCTCGTAGATGGTGGCGGCTATCTTCAGGTCATTGGCGTCCCGGACCGCCTTGGGCCGGCCCAAGGTGTCGTAGTCGGTCGTGGACGTCTTCTGCCAGCTCGGGGTGCCGTCGGCGGCATAGCCCTTGGCGCGGCCCGTCCACTGAGGCTCGCCCTTGGTCGGGGTCTGTGCGCTCGTGTAGGTCTTGGAGTCGTAGGCGGTTGCCGTGTCCGAGATGACGTGGCCGGGCCTGCTGGAGTCGGCCGGCAGGTCCAGGGCGGTCACGGAGCAGGGTTTGGCTACAACTTGTACGCGGGAGACGAGGGAGTTGATGCCGACGGTTTTGTTTCGGGCGTAGGTGTTGCGGGTGCACGTCTCGTCGCCGTCGACGGCGTCGTCGCCGCGGTCCTCGACGGTGGATGCCATTCCGTAGTCGTCGTACGTGGTGGCGACGGTGCGCACGCGGTCGCGCGGAGCGATGCCGCTGGTGATGTTGGTGCGTGTGTGGGTGGCGGCGGTGCGGACGTAGTAGGCCTCGGTGTCCGCGTACGACTTGTGTTGCGTGGCGGTTCGCTTCGACCACGGGTCGTTGATCGTGCCGGTGACCTCGGGAGTGCCGTCGTAGGTGACCGACTCCCGCACGAAACCTGCGTACTGTTCGGAATCCGTGATCTTGCTGGCCTTGATGCCGGTCACCTCGACGCTCTTGCGGGCGTTCGCCTCAGGCGTCTTTCCGTCCGCGCCCAGGACACGGTCGCCGTTCATGCCCCGAAGGTAGACCGTCACGGTCTTGAGCTGCTTACTGTCGCTGTCGCCCGTGAGGTGGGTGACCTTGCCGAAGCCCCTCCAGATAGACCAGGTTCGTTCCTTGGCCGGGGTCATCGGGTCGTCGTTGTAGTGCCAGGCGCCGTCCTCGGAGTACTGATACGAGTGCTGGACCGCTTCCGAGCCGCCGCGCGCATCCGTCGTCGAAACCGAGGAGACCGGGTACTTCTGGAACCAGTCGAGGATCGGTGTCTTCTCACCGTTGGGTGACCAGTAGACGGGGTAGCAGCGGCGCGTGTTCGTGTCAACCTTGGGCATGGTCTGCCCGGCCACGCAGTCGGCTTCCTTGTAGGAGACGATCGTAGGCGCCCCGGTCTCGGAAGTAATGGACCGCAGTCGGGGCCGGTCGAGGGAGAGGATGCCGTCGGCGTGTCCGTCGACCCGGTTGGGCAGGAACACGTGGTCGAACTTCACCGGGTCCAGGGCCAGGTCGGTGCCGCGTTTTCCGGTGTGTTTGATTTCGTCCAGCCACAGCGAGAACTGGGTGGAGTCACCCGTCTCGCCCGGGTTGAGGTAGTTCTGCTTGAGCGCGTAGACGTCAACCGGCTCGAAGCCGGGAGTGGCGGCTGCGGCGTTCCAGGCGTGAGTGGTGATGGTGGTCAGGCGCTTGCGGGTGAAGAACGACGGGCCGACATTGCCCGTGCACTTGTCGCCCTTCTTACACACCGCGTCGAACGGCACGTCGGGCCAGTTGTACCGGGTGTCCTCGGTCAGTGCGTCGCAGCCTGTGCCGGAGGCAATGCAGCGCTCCGCATAGGCGAAGACGACCTTGTCGGACGCGGCCGGGGCTCCGGAGAACAGGGCGCCCTTGCGCTGGCCGTAGCGGATCTCTTTCAGGTAGCCGCCGCGGACGTACTCGGTGCCGGTGGTGTCGTCCCCCAGCATGTCGTAGTTGTTGAGTTCCGCCGTGTACCAGTTGGACATGGCGTTGTCGTGGGTGTCCTCGACATAGTCGAGGTTCCAGCGCCATGCCTGCTTCTTGTCACGGCCGGAGAAAGAAGAGCCGCTGCTGAAGCCCGGCTCGCCCGAGTCGTCACCGAAGACCGGGACCGTCCACACCGAGTTGGTGCGGTCGTCGGCGCCCGCCCCCTCGAGCTTGTTCAGTCCGAAGACGTATTTCGTGCCGTCTCCGGTGGTCACGGTCCAGTACTCCCCCTTGCCGTCGATGTTGTCGTCGCCGTCGTCGCCGTTGTCCGCACCGGTGGAGTGCGTGACGGTGGAGGCGTCGTCGTTCTTCAGCCGCCACTTGCCGTCGGTGTCGTCCTTGACCAGTTCGGTGGCCTTGCCGTTGAGCACCAGGGAGGCGTTGTCGTACTTCCAGCACAGGTCGTGCTTGCCGTCTTGGCCGTCGTCGTCGCAGGAGCCGTATTTGCGCTCGATGTAGGACGAGGTCAGGTCGAAGCCCTCACCGATCTGGGTGCCCTGGTTGTTCGTCGTGGCGGTGCGTCCGTCGACACTGCCGGAGTCGTACGAGATCGACAGGTCAGGCGTGGGGCCGGCCGCGGCCGGCGGTACCCGCACCGGGTACGACCAGGTGAAGTTGCCCGAGGAACCGCCCGCCTCCCAGATGGATGTGGCGGACAGGGGGGTCGCCTTGTAGTCGCCGCCGCCGGACTGGGTGCCAGCGGCCAGGGCCAGCACCATCGGCTGCGGTGAGGCGGTATTTGAAGGGAACGACAGCGTCGACGAGAGCGTCGCGGTGTGGCGGTCGTTGGTGAAGGGGAGCGTCTTGGGAGTGCGGCATTTCCCCTTGGCGGCGTCGTCGAGGAGACATGCGGGGAATTGCAGGAGCTGTAGGCGTCCGGCCCAGTCGGCGCCGTAGGCGGAGGAGAAGGCGGAGTAGTCGATGCCCAGGCGGGCCTTTCCGCCGTTCTTGGGGCCGGTGACGGTGAGGGCTACGCCTTTGATGCCGAGCTTGCGTGTGGTGTTCTGGTCGAGGACCTTGACGGTGGCCTGGCCCAGCGGGTCCGTGTGTCTCTTGCCCTTGTCGGGCGGTAGCGCGAGGAGCTTCACGGGCAGTTTGCCGGGGCTTGCTTGGGTGGTCTTGGCGTCGGACAGGGACAAGGCTGCCGACCCGCCGGTCGGCCAACTGACGTCGCGCTGCACAGCCTCACGGGCCTGTTGTGCCGCCGCCAGGTCAGCGGCGGCGGCCCGGGTGACGATCGCGGCGTTCTTCTTGTTGGTCTTCACCGTCCAGGGCGAGACCTTGGCCGCACGCGGAGCGTCCTGTCGTGGCTTGCCCAGTGGATCGGTGTCCGCAGCGAAAGCGACCGGAGCCAGCAGGCCCGGCACCATGGCGAGTGCTGTCACCGAGGCGATCCGGCGCATCCAGGCGGCGCCGCCTGCGATACGGCGGCCCGAGCGCGGCAGGCAAAGGGTGAGCTTGTTCATGACAGGTCTCCTCGCGTGCGCCCCAGGCCGGGGTACACGTTGTCAAGGTCCGAAGAACGCAACGGGACGCAAAAGGCGGTCGGTACGCGCCGTTCGGGTCAGGTCGAGGGCTCCGCGATCTGGTTGTTCACCTGGTCGGCTGTCATCGCGCCGGCCCACACGCGGAGCTTGGCCAGGCCGCCGGGCAGGTAGTGGCCTGTCGTCGCGTTCGCCGAGCCGCTGCCGGCGGAAAGCACGCCCGTGCCCTGCTGCGCGGCTGCCAGGCCAGGGTCTTCCTCGCCCTGTTGCACGAATGGCCCGACATACAGTTGCGCCACCCCGAAGCGCTCGGTTCCGTCGTCTGCGGTGAAGGCCTCCCCCGCGTCGAAGACGCCGGTCACATCGACCCAGGTGTTGAACTCTTTGTTGCCGATCGTGTCCTGGGCGGGGGCGAGAGCGGTGTCGACGATCTTTCCGGTGGAGTCGACGGCGGTACGTCCGAACTTCCACTGGTAGACGCCGTCTCCGATCTTCTCCACCCACAGCGCCCAGGATGATTCCTTGCCGGTGGGGGTCGCCTGAGCTGCCACCATCCCCCGGTAGCCGACCGGTTTCTTGTCCAGCGTGGCCTTGTCCAGCCGCACCCGGGCCGAGACGGTGAACGAGCCCGTCTCATCAATGACTGGTCCGGTCGCCTTCGCGTGTCCCGCTGTACCGTCCAGCTCCAGGAAGGTGGCGTCGTCGCCGGTCAGCGCTGCTCCTGAAGTGGAGAGCGCCAGGGTGCCACGGTGATAAGGGAACGATGTGCTGGCCGGGTCGTCGGGATCCTCCGGGCTCTCGGCCACTTGCTTTCCGGAAGAGACGGAGATGGTGGCGTCCCAGTGGGCGACCAGTTCGTTGGCGGGCACCCCGTCCGTTTCGAGGCGGTCTTCGTCCTGCACCAGATCCGGGGTTTGGGCGTCCTGCCAGACGGCGGCCTCGTCCAGCAGTCCGAAGAAGTGGTCGACTCCTGCGCCTGCTGACACTGCCCGACCGAACTGCAGTCCCCCGGTTGCCGCCCAGGGTTCATACGTCGCGGCCGTCTTGGCCAGCACCACCGGGCTGCCCTGGGGCTGCCCATTGACGAACAGCTGGACGGTGTCGTTGCTCTTGTCCGAATCCCGCTTGGTGTCGAACACGCCGGTCAGATGGGTCCACACGTTCAGCGGCGGATTGGCCGCATCGGCGACCGAGCGGATGAACACCGGATCCGTCTGGTCCTTGTCCGCACGGTTGAAGATCCACTTCTTGTATGCGCTGGAGTAGTACAGCGCGAACGCGGTGGTCTTGGAGCCCGCCTGGGACAGCACGACCCGGTTGGCGGAAGCGTTGGTCAGGTAGGCCCAGGCAGAGACGGTGAAGGAGTCCTGGGTGTTCACAGCGGGCGAGGCGGTGGCCGCGTGTCCGGTCTGCTGGGCTGGATTGGTGACGAGGTCGTTCAGGCGCAGTGAATAGTCGCCCGCGCCACGGCGGGCCCTCGTCGACCCGCCGGTTCCGGCGGCGCCGACGAGCGTCGCGTCGTGGCGGACGCCCACGGTGGCAGTGTCTGCTGCCTTCATGGTGCCGGTGTTCGGCTTGAGTTCACCGAAGTGCCAGCGGCCGCTCGCCTCTGGGGCCAGGTCCACCTTGGTCGTGAAGTAGGTTGGCGGCCCCCAGCGCACTCGTCCGTCCTTGTCCAGTTTCAGATCGCTGGCCTCGACCGACAGTGTCTGCGTTCCTCCAAGGCCAGGCTTGACATCCTTGTCGGTCACCGGCTCGTTGGTCCTGGCCGCGGACACCGTCTTGGTGGCGGATGCCTTGCTGCTCATGAACCGCCAGCGGTAGGCCTGCACGTCCTTGTCGGCGGTGTTGGGACCGAAGGTGAATGAGCCGGGCACGCCGGGGCCGCCGTGCGCGACGCAGTCGTCGGTCAGGCATTCGGTGTAGGGCGTGTTCGAGGTGATGGTCGGGGGATTGGGCGCGGTGGAGTCGATCCTCACAAAGCACCAGGAGGAGTACGGGGAGAACAGGTCGCCGGACTTGCCGTCGTGGCTCCAGTGCGACTGGGTGCGAGCCCGGAACCGGTACAGACCGCCGTCCGCCCGCTTGCTCGTGGTGATCTTCTCCAGCGTGTCGTCCGGGTGCCATCCCGAGTCCGGCTTGTAGCCGCTCCACACCTGCGACCACGTGCCCGTCACTGTGTCCGTGCTGGAGCGCTCCATAACGAACTCCGCCTGCAGAGACCCGCTTTCCTCGCCCTTCTGCTGCTCGACCTTGGTCTGCACACGGGCCTGCACGGTGGGCGTGTCCACGGTCACCGTGAGCGGGTCGGATGCGGGGCGGCACGCGGCCGTGTTCCCCGTGCCGGGGATCGCGCCGACCGAGGTCGGAACGCCGGGTAGGGGCGCGTACCAGACCTTCAGCTCGGCATTGTTGTCGAACCGCTTCCACGCTCGGGGTTCACCCTCGTCCTTGGCCCGCAACATCAGCGTCAGCCGGGGGAACTTGCCCGCCGCGAAGGCCCGGACCGTGGAGGTGAGGTTCTCGTCCGGCTCAGTCGGGTTGTCGCCGAAGTCGATCCACTTGTCCGGCTGTTCGGGGTTGCACAGGTCACCGCGGCCCGCCGACACATAACGGTCGACCATTTGGTCGAGCTGCTTCGGGCCCGGCCAACGGGTGCCTTCGCTGATGTTATCCGTGCGCTCCAGGTCAACCCAGTAGGGAGTGCAGTTGAACGACCAGGTCTCCTTCGCGCGGAACTCCGCATCCAGCACATGCTTGCCGGCAAGCTGGCCCGGGCCGAACTCGAAGTACATGCGGTCGGTGTAGCCACCGGTACTGCACGCGTACCCGTCCGCGACACCGCAGCGCCCCACGCCCTTGGGCTCGCTGAACTTCCAGAATTTGTCGCCGTCCGACGACAACTTCGTCCACTCCGAGACGCCCAGCCCCACCGAGGGGTCGATGAAGACCGGGTAGACGGTCTTCTGGCCACGCAGCAGATCCAGGTCCGGGTGGACGGACACCGTGCCCTCGCTCACGGTGACAGGCAGTTCCGCCGCGAGATCGCCTTCATCGGGATGGGCCAGATCGTTGCCCGCGTCCTGCTCGAGTTGAGCCTTCTCTTCGCCACGAGCAACGAGTTGGGTCTGCGGCCCCTCGGCCTCCGGCCCAGAGGAATCCCACATCTGGCCCGCCGACCCCCGGAAGACAGCGTTGCCATCCGCATCGACCGCGCGCAGGCCTCCGCCCTCGCCGGGCACCACGCTCAGGCCGTTCCCGGTGGCGGTCAGCTTGATCTTCTCCAGCTCGGGGCTCGCCGCCGCTTCGGCCGTCTTGACCACCAGCACCTCGCGGTAGCCCTCAGCCTCGGCCGTCATCTGCAAGTCCACGCCCCTGACGGGCACATCGGCATAGATGGCAGTGGCACCGTCAAGAACCGGCTGCGGCAGGGAGGTTGGCCAGCCGAGCCTCAGCTCCCGCCCGTCCCGCCCGAGCTTCAGCAACCCCGAACCGCTGCCGCCACCGGAGAACGCCATGTCAACCACGGCTGACTTGGGTCCCACGGTCCCGTCCGGGTATTCCTCCAGCGTGACGTCGACGGGCTTCCAGGTACCGTCCTCGGCCCGAGCACGCTGCGGTTGCGTCGACTGCGTGAGGGTGAAGGTGCCGTCCGGGTTGGCAACCGTGCTGCTGTACTCGGTCCGCGCGTCGCTCACTTCGACCGGCTCCCCCGTCGCGGCCGCGCGCTCCGAAGGGGACTGTTCATTCACCGCGGTCCGAAGCTGTGCTGCCCGAGCCTCCTCGGCAACCGTGAGAGTCAGGGCCGGCAGCAGCGACAGCACGGCCGCCAGCGCCGATACTCCTCCGACCGCACCCAGTACGCCACTTCTTCGCACACGAACATGGCTGTGCCCCCGCCCCAGTCCCACAACCCCACCCCGTCGTCACAGATTATTCACAGAGAGGTGAGTCAACGATGCCTCAGCGTCACACGTCAATGTGGCATAGGTCACGCGCCGCAGGCTTTCCGCGGCTATGACCTGCAGGTATATCCCTGCATATCCACTGAAGACCGAACCCTCCCTTCGCGAGATCAACTACTCTCCGTTGTTGTTGATCAATGCATAGCATCTGAATCCAGCCAAGCAGTGCACCAACGTCTCCCTCTGCAGCCAGACAACAGGCACGCCTACAACACAGGCGAGACAAAGACTTTCTAATGCCGCACACTTCAACCGGTCCGCCAAATCCAGCCACCGCGACCGGCGAGATCAACACTCTCTGTACCTCACGACTCACACACCCATCAACGTGGGCCAGTTCACCGTGCAGGCGCGTTCCCAACGGCGGATGACGGCGTCGACCAGACCAACCAGGCCGTGCGGTATGGCCGCAGCGGCCTGGACCGGCGCACGGCACAGAGCGGACACGGGCATCGGCCGCAGTCCGGCCTCCGCCCCGATGGTTGACTGGTCACGGGGCTGCCTGCTGAGAGGCGTCACAGCGAGCATGCATACCGGCCCTGCCCGGTGTATGCCGAGACTCGGGTAAAGGTCGGGGTACCGCCGAAGGAGGCCGCGATGACGTTCACCCCCGCGCAACTCATCGGTGTGAGCCACCGACTCCTCGAACGCAGAATCATGTCCATGGCAGGATGTGGTGCTGCCCGGCTCCCAGCGCCGGACCATTCCTTGGGGGAAGCTTTGAACACATTCCGGCATGCCCGGACCGCGGTGGCCGTGGCGGCCGTACTGCTCGCCACGGCCTGCCAGGAGAACGTGGACCCGACTGCCGCACCGCAGTCGCACTCCGCGGCCTCCGCCACCGCCGGACTCGCGGCCTCGCCGTCCCCGGCAGCAAAGACCCGGGACGAGGTGATCAGCGATTTCCGCTACGCCACCAAGTCCTTCGACCTGGGGTTGACCGTGGTCAAAGACCCCATGAACCGTAATTGCGTCGCGCATTCCACCGCCTTCTCCCGGACCGAGCCCGGCGAGAAGGACCTGCTGCGCGTAGTTAGCCGCCTCAAGGAGCGCGGATGGCGCCTGCGCGGCGAGGTGGATGCCGACGGCGCCACCTTCCTGGAGTCGGGTGGCTGGGAGGCCATCACAGGTGTCGGCCCCCTTCCGGGCGGGACGGCAGATCAGCACTCTTCGGCCGCCGGCGCCCTCGCGCTGAGCGCCACGTCGACCTGCACCAAGCCGCCGAGTCCCTCCCGCGTTAAGAAGTGATCCATTAGGTGGCTGCTGTGACTGGAGCGGTGGCCTCTCACATGCCGCGGTCTGGGCCGTACCAAGGTTCGGTGCGTTCGTCTGCGGACATCGGAAGGCGCTCCAACTTCACGGGGCCGGGGTAAAAGGCTGCACTGTTGGGCCCGCTCATGTCCTCGCCGATGAGATAGCGGTAGAGCCATTCCGCGAAGTTCATGCGGTGCTCTGCCCAGGTTTCGTCATAGCTCACCAGGAGCCTCGCCTCAGGGGCAGCGATCAGGAAGATGGTCTCGCCTCGGTCGGTACTCGCGATCGGCCACAGACCGTTGCGGGTGCCGAAGCTCAGCTCGTCGAGTCCGAAGAGCTGGCGGGGGTCCTCGTCCGGGTCGAGATGGAGGTCGTCCCACGGCACCTCTGACCACGCCTTGATCGTGCTGCGAATGTCTTGGCCCAGGTTCCACCGTTCGGTCGCGGGGTGGGAGAGGTACAGGTGCCCGTTGATCTGGATGGGGGCGAACGCGTCCACGAGGGCCCGGTAGTCAGGCGGAAGTTCAATGCCGAGCTCTGCGTGGAGACGCTCCCACGCAGCTGGGTCCGCGTAGCGGTTCTGGGCCGGGCCGAGCATCTCCAACACGACAGCCAGGTAGTCAGTCATGAGTTCCTCGACGGTGTGCCCGCGGCGCCGTCCACCGCGTTGGGCCGCACCCTGTAGAGCCGTACTCTACGGATCAGTTCGAGGTGATGACCTTAGCAAGTCTGCGGTAGCAGATCAGAGCGGCCGCGACGTCGGCGAAGGCGAGGAAGTGACCTGCCTTGCGTTCGCACCGCCGGTGCAGGCGGCGGCACCCGGCAAGCCAGGCGACCGTCCGTGCCACAGTCCAGCGGTGACGGCCCAGGCGCTGGGAGGACTCGATGCCCTTGCGCGCGATGCGCGCGGTGATGTCCCGTGAGCGCAGCCACCGGCGCAGGTGATCGTAGTCGTACGCCTTGTCACCGTGGAGCTTGGCAGGCCGTCGCCAACGCCGTCCACCGTGCGAGCGGACGGGCGGGATAACGCGTACGAGGGGTTCGAGACCCTGACTGTCATGGGTGTTCGCGGCGGAGATCCCGATCGAGAGAGGCAGACCGGACCGCTCGGTGATCAAGTGGATCTTTGACTCCTTCTTACCGCGATCTACGGGATTCGGACCCGTCAGATCCCCCCCATTTCGTTGCGCGCATGTCCACCGAGTCGATCGCGCACCTGGACCAGTCCAGCTCTCCGCGTGCGCCAAGCTCGTCCAGCAGCAAACGGTGGAGCTTGCCCCATACCCGAGCCCGGCTCCACTCGGTGAAGCGGCGGTGCGCGGTCGGCCCGGACGGGCCGAAGCCTGGCGGTATCTGTCGCCAGGTACAGCCGGACGTGGCCACGAACAGGATCGCCGCCAGCACTTCGCGATCGCCGTGACGCCGACGGCCGCCCCCTGCGGACGAACCGGCGCAACCGGGACCACCCGCTGGAACAGCTCCCACAGCCCGTCCGGCACCAAACGTCCCACCATCGCCACCACGGCCGCCAGCTTAGTGATCAAGCCAGTTGAGACAATCTCTTAGGTGCTGCAGGTACACGCTGGCATCCATCCTATTGGACACGGCTGAGGAGGAGACGGTCGGTTCCCAACCGGACCGATACAGCCCGCAGAACTCGACGACGCACTAACCTCGTTGCCGGTACTGAACGGCATGGTGGCGGGGGACACACGAACATGACGCGCATTGTTGGGGTGCATGGGATTCGGCAGTCCGGGACGTCGAAAAGACAACTGACGGAGGACTGGTCCGCTGCGCTCGATGATGGCCTTGGCGAGCTAGGTATGCCGGTCCTGTCTAGCGACGCGCTGGAGCTGCCGCACTGGACCGGGCTGTTGCAGCGCGGAGTGCACGACCTAGGTCCGGAGAAGGACCGCTTCGATGCCTCGGTACCGCTGAGCCAGGGAGAAGTCGACTTTGTAGCCAGCGCGCTCGAAGAAGTTGTCCGCCAGGAAGACCTGGACCGTATCCAGCAGTTGGAGTTGCAGACGCTTGGTCTGCCACAGCTCTGGCCTCCTTACCTGACGCGCCTAGTGATGGCGTACGACCTGCGGTTTCCCCGAGGTGGGGGCAAGCTGCTTGTGAGCGCGATGCGTGAGGTGCGCTTGTACCTCTACGAGCCCGAGCTCGCAGCTCGGGTCCGTGCCTTCGTTGCCGAGGCCTTCGATGCTCGCACCTCCGCCGTCATCGGGCATTCACTGGGAAGCGTGATCGCCTACGACCTGCTGCGCCGGAGCGAGATCGCACCGGATCGAACGGCTGCCGTTCGAACACTCGTGACGTGCGGATCCCCATTGAGCATTCCCTCAGTGCGGCGGGGGATGGACGTCGCCGACGGAGCGCCTTTGAAACTGCCCGGCGGCATCGCCTGGGTCAATGTCTTCGACCCCGGGGACTTCATCACCGGAGGCATGGGGCTGAGCCCTCTTTCGCCAGGAATCATCGACGCGCAAGTCAACAACGGCAACGGCGACCCGCACAGCGCGCTGCGCTACCTCAGGACCAGCCCGGTTGCGCGGACAATTGCGGACGGCTGCCGGTGAGCCGCAGCACGGTTCCAGAGACAAAAAAGCGAATATTGATCGAGATTGCCGTCTCGGATTACGACACAGGCGACGCCTCCAGAGACGCCGCCTTCAAAACTGCTATCGACGCCCAAGTTGCCGCCGTACGGGACTGGTGGACCCATAAAGACCTCAGCACAGAGCACAGGTTCAACGTTGTTGCGCCCCAGCAACTCCAGGACGTCTACGAACTGCGTGCGTTTCTGGATGAGCAGCGGCCGGAGAACGCTGCCCACAACGAGGCCCTCGTCATCTACATCACAGGCCATGGAGTGAGCAGGCCGTCAGGTGATCATTTTCTACTTCTGCCGAAGTCCCGCACGCACCGTCTTCCAGCAACGGCGTTTCCGACCGCCGACCTGATCACCAGGGTGCTTGATTCCGATGCTGACCATATTCTGGTCATGGTTGATTCCTGCTACTCCGGCGTCCTCCGCGAAGAACTCATGAGGCACTGCCAAGCACTCAGCGACACGCGACAACAGCTGAACTCTCTTGTTGTTATCTCGTCTGCCAACGAAACCGGGACCCCTCATCCCGAGCAGTTCACACGCTTCCTCGGATCGGTTGTCGCTCACTTCGCAACTCAAGAATCGGGGTTTGCACGTTCTCACCTGAGCTTTGAAGAGCTATTCACAGCGATGACGGCACTGTACGAATCGGGGGTCGCGCCCGAAGTCCAGTTCCTTTGGCCGAAACATACGCTGCCTGGCCGCAAGGATCACACCCAGCCCAGTCCGTGCCTTCCCAATCCGGGCTACGAGCTCCGGCCCGACCTCGACTCATACTGGCTTTCCCGAGCTTCCGGGCGTCCTTCTCATGACGATCTTGGCTGGTATTTCACAGGCCGGACCAGCCATGTACGACGCCTGACCGAGTTCCTCAAGGAAGGAAGCGGCAGTCTCGTCGTCACGGGAGAAGCAGGATCGGGCAAGTCCGCATTACTCGCCTGGGTCGTCACGCTCAGCACTCCGACGTTCCGGTCTGACGAGAAGTACCGGTCTGTCATCGAGGCGGTGCCACCCGATCACCTGGTGCCGCTCGGAGCCGTCGACGCTGCAGTGCTCGGCCGGAACATGGACGTCGATGATCTGGCTGCTGCACTGTACACAGCGCTCGCGGACCAACCGCCTGCCGAGGGCAGGGGAGGCACCCCACTCGATCAGTTGCTGGACCACGTGGTGGCGACTGTTCGCGAAGAGGGCCGGCCTCTGACGATCGTCATCGACGGCATCGACGAGGCGAGGAATCCCCGATCGATCGTCACCAACCTCATCCGTCGGCTGGCCGACCAGTGGACGGACGATGGGCAGCCCGCTGTCCGGATGCTTCTGGGCATCCGCAGTGCGCAGGTCGGTACGCTTGATCGGCTCCGTCCGTCACCGGACCAGGCGTCGGATCTGCTGCACCTGCTGATCCGTTCAACGGACGCCAGCGAACCCTTGCGCACCGATACCGGCACCACGGAGGACATCGAGGCCTACGCGGGCACCCTTTTCAGAGTCCTGTTTGACGGTTCCGACCCGGATCCCGGCCTCCTGCATGAGGTTGCTGCGGTAGTGGCTCAGATGGTGGCCCCCTCGTTCCTGGATACCCGTCTCGCCGTCGAGGCGATTCGCGCCCGGGGCCGACTGCCCGATCCGAACGATGTGGAGTGGCGGCGCAACCTGCGGCAGGGGACGCGAGAGCTTCTGCGGCAGGACATCGCCGCGCTAGGGCGCCATACAGGTCTGCCGGCCGAGCATGTCGTGCAGGTTTTGCGGGCCACAGCGCTCGCCCAGGGCGCCGGCCTCCCGTGGGCCGAAGTGTGGCCGTGCGCGGTGGCGGCACTGGCAGAAGGCGCCATCAGCGCTCCCGATACGGTGATCCGAGGCGTTCGGGAGAGCCGGCTCAAGGGGTACCTGACGACCGGAGTGGAGGACGACCGGTACGTCTACCGGCCGATTCACGACCGCATCAGTGAAGTGCTGAGGGAGGACCCCCGCGTTCTTCTCGGTGGTGAAGCCCCACCCAATGCGCCTGAGGCGTCGGCTGCACGCGTCAGGGAGGCTCATCGGCAACTGGCGGGCGCCTTCAGCGCTCTGCAGGAGATGAAGACTGTGCCGCCGCACCCGTATCTGCGTCGTCACCTAGTCCAGCATGCGGCAGCTGGAGGTGTGCTGAACGACCAGATCATCACTGAGAAATTCCTGCCCTACGAGACGAGTGGAAATGTGCGGGGCACACTCGGACTCCTTTCCGAACACGCCGAGGGCACACGGCGCCTATTCGCATGGTCCGGGATCGAGCCCTTCCTTGCAGACGCATCGCCCCCAGCACGTGCAGAAAGCCTGCACTTCGCCCAGTGGGGGCCGGAGGCTGAGACTGCGTCGAGCCCAGACGGGATGCCCAGCTTAGTAGGCGGACATCTCGTGCCGAGATGGAAGGACTTCACGGTGGCTGGCAACGTCCTGGCGAGGGAGGACACGGACGTCCACTCCCTCGTGTCCTTCACCCTGCGGGACGGAACACCGCTGACAGCCACGGGGGGTGCGGACGGCACTGTGCGAGTGTGGGATCCGTCCACTGTGGCTCCGGTAGGTCCACCGATCCCGGGATATGGGCCGTTCGCGCGGACATTGAGCGTGATCACCCGTCCAGGCCAAGACCCCCTCCTGGCCGTCGGCTGCGACAGCGGGGTGTGGACGTGTGATCCACTGAGCGGCCAGCACACCCCACCCCCCATAACCGCCTCCGTTCACGACATGGTGGCCATACGCAACCGGGAGGGGGTGGTTCGGCTGGCCATCGGCACGTCCGACGGCCTTGTCCTGTGCGATCCGCGTGCTGGGACTGTTGTGTCCAGCGATGCGGACGCAGGCGCCCCGGCAGGTCAGGTGAACGCGCTGGTCGCCGTGGCCCTGTCTGGAGACCGCACCCTTCTGGCCGTTGGCGGGGCGGGAATCGTCGAGATTTTGGACGGTGTCTCCCTCGATCCAGTGTGCGCAGTGCCATTTCCGGAGGATCAGATCTCCGCGCTTGCCCTGCTGAAGAGGCGAGGTGGAAGCCCCCTGCTGGTCACGGCAACGGCGTCCTCGAAAACGGTCAGATTCTGGGACGCCCTGACCGGCACCGAACGCCGGCACAGCGCGATCAGGCGGTCTGCGGCCGTGCTGACGCCCTACCCCCAGCCGAGCGGGGACGACCTGCTCGCGCTTGGCACCGGCGACGGCGCCGTACAGCTGTGGGATCCCGATACCGGTGAGGAGGT
The DNA here is from genome assembly GCF_001282115.1 of Streptomyces sp. NRRL B-24085. Classification (GTDB taxonomy): domain Bacteria; phylum Actinomycetota; class Actinomycetes; order Streptomycetales; family Streptomycetaceae; genus Streptomyces. The sequence goes on from NZ_LJBR01000161.1 coordinate 26,983, forward strand.
CTGCCGGTTTCCCACCGCGCACACAAGTGCCGTAACGGCGCTCACCATTGTGTCTGCCCCTGACGGAGTCTCCGTTTTGGTCTCCGCTTCGCTCGATCGGACCGTCCGTGTCTGGAATCCCGAAGCGTCAACTGGCCGCACGGTCTCGTCTGCTCAGTCTGCCGATGGAACACTGCTTGCGGTGCTTCCAGGAAGCCGCGGTTCCGCTGAGCTCGTCTCGGTCGGCCCCGACCGGAACCTTGTCGTGAGGTCGGCCACGACTGGCGAGGCCACAGAACCGATCCCCCTTCCACAGACAGGCGTTGACGGCCCGGTGACGGCCCTCGCCACGCACACGTCGGCAGACGGTTCCGCCTTGGTCTTCGTCGGGCTGCCCGACAAGACGGTCGGCTGCTGGAACGGCAGCTGGCAGCTGATGAACGCCTGGACGTCGCATGAGGAGCACGCGACCGCATTCGCCGCTTTCTCCGACGGCACGCGAACTGTCCTGGCCGTAGGAACCAGCCGCGGATCAGTCGCATACTGCGATCCGACGAACGGCGAGGTGCTGGGCTGGCTCCACAACCGTCACGACAGCGGCCCCGTCTGCGCGCTGGCGTACCTGCCTCTGCCATCAGGCGGTGTTCTCGCCATGGGCTCGGATCAAGGCGTTTCGCTTTCTCGCCCGTTTCAACCACCGCATGCCCAGTGGCCGGGAGATGTCGGCCCCGTGGAGTCCTTGGCCGTCTGTCCAGGGGATGACGAGGGCGAGTGGTTCCTGGCAGCAGGAGGAGTTGATGGCCGCGTACACCTGTGGGCGCCTGCTGCTCCGGAGCAGCAGCCGTACACGCTGCTGTCCCGCCACAACGGACCTGTATCCGCTCTCGGCATCGTGCGGCCGTCAGGTTCCCGCCCTCTGATCGTCAGCAGCGGACGCAAGGACACGACCGTACGGCTGTGCCACGCCCGCACGGGGGAAGAGGTACTGCGACTGGTCACCGGCACGTCTTTGACATCCCTCTGTGTCCCGCCGCTTTACGACCGGCCGACGGCCCAACACCCCTTGATCGCTTTCGGCGGTCCAGCCGGAATCGCCGCCGTGACCCTGCGGCTGCCGCAGTCCGAGGAGTAATCCGCAAGGCAGGGCAGACGCTGGTGGTCATTCCGCTACGATCGGCACACCGCCACGAACGGAGTGACCTGCTCCGCACCGCGGAGATGGCCCTTGTGGCGACTGAAGAGGCATCACCCCCCGCAGTGCGGGGATCGCGGCTGTCACCCGGCCAGGCGTATCCGGTACACGGCTTCTTGGGCGTGCGCCCGCGCGCGGTTCGAGATCGCCTCCGGGGTGTCGTGGGGCGAGGCGAAGCCGCGAGGCGCGTCCCCGCGGGCAAGGTCGCTGCTCTGGGAGACCAGGCGGCCGAAGGCTGTCAGGCGCAGGGGATCCGATGGCCGAATCAGGTGCAGAAGATCCCGGGCATCGATACCCACGTGGTGAGCGACGCTGTCCACCAACGCAGTCCGGACAGCACCCCAGGCGGGGCCGCCGGTCGCCCGATAGGCCCTGGCGACCGTGTCAGCGTGCAGCACATCGGTGCCGTGACGATTGAGTGCGTAGGCAGCCATGTAGAGACCTCGATGGTTCTTGTCACGGCATCGCTCACCGTCGACGTACCCCGCGCAGTCGCAACCGGTGAGCCGCGGCAGTACCGCCGCCGTGATGTGCTGCGGTTCCGCGTGACGGACCCGGGCTCCCACGGCGGGCAGCGGAAGTGCTGCCCGCATTGCCTGATCCCGCCATGCCGTGCGCGCCTGTTCGAGTGCGCGGGAGGGCTGCTGCCCGTCGGACGGCCCTTCGCCGTCTCCAGGTGCCCCCGTGCCGAACGAAGCCATGTGCGACGGGCTGGCCTCCCCGATGCGGCTCACGCCGGCCAGGAAGGCGGCGGCCAGGCGGGCATTTTGCTCGTCCATGGCTGCGAAACCGCTCGCGAGATCCGCCCGTTGCCGCGGGCTCAACACCTTCTCCCACAGTTCGAGCATGACGGAGGCAGCGGTGATCATCTCAGCGACCAGTGGATTCCATACCAGCGGGGCGGAGAGGTCGATCGTTCCCCAACACCATTGATGCGCACTGCTGTTGAGATCTTCCGGTTCGCCCATATTGCCCTCATCCCCCGTGCTACGGTCCTGCCGCATCTCATCAGATAACTGTGGAGACTGAAGAAAGGATGCACGTGCCATTGTCCGGATTACCTCCGTCTTTGGCGGAGGACCTCCGTCCCCACTGGGACCCGCGCCGACAAGCATGCGTCCCGGCACTGATAACCGCCGGGCAAAGTACCTCGGTCAGCCTGGTCGACGCTCTGCGGCGCGCGGACGAGTTACTCGGCATCTCGGCAACCACCGCCGGGGAGACCGTCGCACTGCTGGAGTACCTCCTCGCCGTCTGCTACGCCTCCGGGGCGTGCCCCGCAAACATCGATGAGTGGCTAGACCAGGTGCACGACAGCAGCCCGCTGAACGGTGCCGCCGACTGGCTGGACAGCCGCCCAGACGAGCACTGGAACCTCTTCCATCCCTCGGAACCACTGGGCCAGAACGCTCTGCTAGCTCCTTACCTCGACGAACACGGAGCAGGCCCGGCACAGCTGGTGATCGAACACGCCGGGGACTACAACCTGTTCTTCGATCACCACCACCTCGAACACCCAACTCCTCTGCCCGCCGATGCCGCGTTCCGGGCGATGCTCACCCAGCACGTCTACGGACCCGGCGGCCGCGCTCGGATCTCCGGCAAGGACACCCTGGGCCCCACGATCACCAACCTGGCCGCCGGACGGCTCAGCACGCGCCTTCGCGTGTTCGCGCTGGGGCAAACCCTCGGTGACACGCTGCGGCTCAACCTTGTGCCGAGCAACACAGCCCCCGGCCGCTTCAACCGCACCTGGACAGTGGCTCCCCAGCCCCGCCGGGGCTTTCAAGCCAAGCCGTCGGGACGCCGGGTGGACGGGCCAGCCGACCTGCATACCGTTCTCGGGCGCTCGATCCTCATGCGACCGACCCGCACAGAAGACGGCCACCCTGCCGTCGACCGTGTCCTGGTGGCAGCCGGTGAGCTCCTGGAACCCCTGGCGGCTCACCACCTGCAGGACGCGGTCTACACGACTGCGGCGGACGGTACGGCGAAGCCCCTGCGGCCCTCCGCATCCCGGGCCCTGTGGCGTGAAGCGCATGCCCTGTACGCCGCTGTAGCGGAGCGGAACCACGGACCCGACCTCTACGACCGTCTCGCCCAGTTCAGCGGCCGCCGGCTCAACCTCTGGGCGGTCGGGCTGATCGCGAAACAGACCACGGTCCTCACCTGGGTCTCGGACACATTCCCCTTCGTGCCAGGCCGGGAGCGAGACCTGCGGTATGCCGCCGAGCGGGGCTCTCTGATTGCCGAGTATGTCGCCTCAAGCCTTTCCAGGGCGGCGTATGTCGCCTGGACGGTGACCTATCCCAACGCCAAGCCAGCCGACAAGGACGACCAGATCGCCCGGTTCGATGCGCGGCCGGAGCACTGGGCCCACGCCGCGGAGCCCTTCCACGTGCTGCTGGACGACACGACGGCAGCCGAGACGGAGGATCAGGTCGACGCGGCACTCGTCCAGTACGCGACCGTACTCGACGAGGCTGCCGGGCGCTTCCTGCGTAACCGGCTCGACTCGCTGCCCGCCAACTCGCGCGGCTATCAGGCACGCGCGCAAGCGGTTCGCCGCCTAGCCGGCGACCTCACCGGGCCCAAGGCCCCTGATGAACTGAAAGGGGACCGCAGGTGATCGCCGACGCGCCGGGCGGTGGAAACCGCACCACGATCGCTGGCGAGACAACCGGCATGCGTGAGCCCTCGCGCAGCGAACTGCTCACGCAGTGGCTGGTCGCTCTGGTCAGCAGCCGCGACTACGGAAAGCTTGCCGAGCTGCGACGGCCCACCATCAGCCAGAACGCCCACATCGAAGCCGGCTGGTTCGACCCGCGACGTCGTGAGGTGTTCGAGCAGGTGGCCTTCCTCTTCGCCGTCTACCACCGGGGGGCCGTCGAACCGTCGAGAGGCTACGGAAGCCTCGGGGCGGCTGCCCGCCGGATCGGCACCAGTGTCGGACGTGGTCCCGACGACGCAGGCGCCAGCCGACTGATGGACCGCATCGTCGCCAGCCGTCGGCCTCCCCTGCGACACCTTCAGCACGCCATCACCCGGCTGCGCTCGTGCGACCAGCAGCCGCCCTCCTGGTCACGGCTCGCGGACGACCTGGCCCGCTGGACCGACCGTCAGGCCCGCGTCCGTTACCAGTGGGCCGTCGACTTCCATGCACCACCGCCGAGACGCACGGCCAGGGACAACAGGACCGCCACCACGACGAACACGAAGGACACACTGTGAGCACCCACGTTGGCCCGGCCGGGCACCAATTCCTCTCACTCCACCTGTTGGAGACCCTCGCCGCGGTGCTCCCCGTCCGGGACGAGAACGGCGCCCCGAAGTCCATCGTGTACGGGGGCGTGGAGCGCCACATGATCACCAGTCAAGCGCGCCGCCGCGCCGAAAGGGTGTACTCGCGCGATCGGGCAAACGCCCAGAAGGGGCCGCTGGCCGGCCACACCATGGGTGTCCGCACCCGTGAATGGGCGCTGATGACCGCTCGCGCCCTGGAATCTCGGCACGGCTGGCCCAAGGAGCAGGCGCTGCCGACGTCGCGCGCCGTTCTGCAGGCCATCGGACTCAAGTTCGGCGACCCGGCCAAGCCCACCGTCGCCAACCTGACCAAAGTGCTGCTCTTCGCCCCCGCGGACGCAGGCGACCGTATCGCCGACCACATCCACGCCGAACAGGTGACGATCGGCGCCTGGGCGGAGCAGTACATCGCGCAGTCCGAGACGACGGCAGCCACAAAGAAGGGGCGGCGCAAAAGCACCCGACAGGAAGAAGCGAGCACGGACCCAACAGACGGTGCCTCCGAGGCCGCCGATGCCAAGCTTCCCAAGCTGCCGAAGGCGACCCGCAACGCAGTGCTCACGGCTCTCGCTCCCCGCGACGCGATCGACATCGCGCTCTACGGCCGCTTCCTCGCCGAAATCCCGGACTCGCCCAACGTCGATGGAGCCATCCAGAGCAGCCACGCCTTCACCGTCCACGAGGCCGAGCACACGGACGACTTCTATGCCGCCGCCGACGATGCCAAACTCGCCCGCAAGAGCAACGCCCTCGACTTCCTCGACGCGGCCGACGACTCCGGAGCCGGCATGACGGGCTACCAGGCCCTCATCTCCGGCACCTTCTACCGCCACGCCGTCCTCGACCGACGCAAACTACGGCACAACCTCCGCGCAGCGGGCATGTCCGAACCGGACGCCGAGTCCGCCGCCACCGCTGCCGAAGCCGAATTCGTCAGCTCCTTCGTCAACGCCTTCCCCGAGGCCAAGAAGAACTCGACCGCCTCGACGGGAGTGCTGCCCGCCCTGGTCCTCGCCTTCAACGGAGGCCGCCCCTTTAACTACGCCGCCGCTTTCCAAAAGCCCATCGACGAAATCTCCGACGGAGGCCCCGCAGGAGAACTCGCCGTACGCCGGCTCCTCGCCCACCACGACTTCGTCTGCCGACGACGCGACGACATCACCGCAGGCCGCGTCCTGACCTACGACCCCGCCATCCACGCCGTCCTGCAGGAACTGGGGATCAAGGACGTGGAGTCCGTCGAGGAGCTCACCACGTGAGCGAGCACGTCTTGCTCATCAGGCTCGCCGCCCCGCTGCAGTCCTGGGGAACGGTCTCCCGGTTCTCCCGACGCGACACCCACAACCGGCCAACGAAATCCGGGGTGATCGGCCTGTGCGCCGCAGCCCTCGGGCACGACCGGGCGGAAGACCTCGACGACGATCTCATCACAGCCCGCTTCGGCGTGCGCGCCGACCACCCCGGCAGCCCGGTGCGCGACTACCACGTCGTCGGAGCCGGCAGATACCCCGTCCGCCCCCGTGACATCATCACCGACCACCGCCTGGCGGCCGCGCTAGCCGCCGACCTGGCGAACACCGACGGCACGGCATTCGGCCACCACGAGCTCGCCGGCTGGTACGGAGCGCCGAAATACGTCATCACCGAACCGGATTCAGGCGCTCTGGTCTCCAAGCAGCTCTCCCGAGGCGCCCTCGTCACCGAACGCTGGTACCTCGCCGACGCCGCGTTCGTGGCCGCGCTGCAACACCCCGACCGGGCCTTTCTCACAAAGATCGCCGCAGCTCTGGAAAACCCGAAACGCCTGCTGTGGCTGGGCCGCAAATCGTGCCCACCCTCCGGAACGCTGGCCGGCCCCCTAAGCAGCGGAACCATCGAAGACGTCTTCCAGTCCACCGCCCTCCTGCCCTCCCAGAGCGTCGGGCCACAACCCTCCCCCCGCCCCTGGGCATGGGTTGAAGCAGCACCGGGCGCCCCAGCCGCAACCCCCGTCCAGGACCAGCCCGTCACCTTCGACGCAGACCATCGCGCACACACCACGCGGTGGGAGACCCGAACGCGCGTCACCATCGCCGAGAACGCCACCGAATGGGACGTCATCCCGTGACCAAACCCCCTGCTGCCGCCCGCTTCGTTGCCACACACAGCGTCCTGACCATGGATGCCCGGCACCCGTACACGGCCAAGTCCCTCGTCGACGCCCAGGACATGCACCGCACCGTCATGAGCGGCTTCCGCGGCTGGGTCGAAGACGGCGCCCCCGACGCCCGCGCCCAGATGGGGGTACTCTCCACCTGGTCCGTCGACCTGAAGGCCGGCACCCTCGTCCTGGTCGTGCAGTCCAAAGTCCCCGGAGACTGGGCAGCCATACCCCGCGGCGTCCTCACCGACAAACCACACGTCATCACCGTCGACCGCACCCTGCGGGCCGGCGACGCCCTCACCTTCCGCACAGTCGTCAACCCCACACACAACCGTCCAACCGGACCGCCAGCCCCAGACCGCCCGCGCGGCAAACGGACCGCTCACACCCGCCCCGACCACGTCAAAAACTGGTTCGTACGCCGCCTGCAACCTCCCGGCCAACCACGCCAAACACCCGACGGCCTCACCCGCATCGGCGCTACCACCGAAGAACAGACCCTCGCCGTCCGGATGCTCCCCACCATCACAAGCCCCGGCCCCCACAAAGGCCTGCGCATAGTCCGCGCGGAAATCCGGGGCACACTCACCGTCACCGACCCCGTCGCCCTCGTCGACGCCATGACCCACGGCATCGGACACGCACGGGCATACAGCTGCGGACTACTCCTCACACGGTAAACACCCGTCAGCGGAACCACCCCACGCACCTGCGAGGGTGGTCCTTGAGGCACCAGCTCCCGCACCCGCACCCGCACCCGCACCCGCACCCGCACCCGCACCCGCGGGAATCATCCCGTCCTTGCCTGTAAGGACGCGAACATCTGGACCCGCGCCCCACGTCGGCGCGGATGGCCCCGCGGAGAACGACTTCACCGCTTCATGAGCGGACTGCTCCCCGCACCGCGGGGATGGCCCCTTCACCGAAACCCCAGTCGACACCGTCACCGACTGCTCCCCGCGCCCGCGAGGATAGTCCCACCTCCAGTGCGGCGGGCTTCTCTTCCAGCGCCTGATCCCTGCATCTGAGGGGATGGGTCCCGCGTAAAGCCGCTGGTTGACCGCAGGTGGGCTGCTCCCCGCGCCAGCGGGATGGCTCCTACGGCGCCGGCCCGCAGAAGGTAGCGGACATCGACTCCCCCGCGACCGCGGGGATGGTCCCCTGACCGACGTACCAGATCGAGAAGGCGTGCTCCCCGCGCCCGCGGGGATGGTCCCCTCGCGGCGGACAGGCTCCCGATTCCGGAACTGGGCTTCCCGCGCCCGCGGGGATGTCCCTGCCCGTCTGCGTCCGCATACACCTCTGCGCCGTGCTCCTCGCGCCTGCGGGGATGATCCCCCGGCCATCGACGACCCGCGGTCCTGGTTCGAGTGCTCCCCACGCCCGTGGGCATCGTCCCACGGGCGCCCGCCCCCCACCAGGGCGACGAGGTGCTCCCCGCGCCTGCGGGGATGGTCCTCAGTTCCAGCTGACCAACGTGGGCAACGAACTCTGGTCCCGCACTCGCGGGGACGCTCCCCAGCAGCGGCGTAGACGGGAACCGTCCGTCTAGTGCTTCCCCGCACCTACGGGGATGGTCCCGTGACTACCGCTTTTGCACCTTGCTGTGTGAGCTGCTCCCCGCTCCCGGGGGACGGCCCCGACGTGCGCTCGGGTACATGTTGGGGGCGCCCCCTGCTCCCCGCGCCGGCGGGATGGTACCCACCTGTGTTTGGAAGAGACCTCCACCCCGTGTGCTCCCCGCACCCGCGGCGATGGTCCCGCGGATCCAGGACGGCGTCATCACCACCCAAAGTGCTCCCCGCACCCGCGGGGATGGTCCCCCAGCGTGTGGGAACGCAGTTCGACTGCCGTCCTGCTCCCCGCACCCGCGGGGATGGTCCCGGGCCCTCCGGGCTCGTCGCGCACGACCCTCGGTGCTCCCCGCACCCGCGGGGATGGTCCCGCCCTCAAGACGGCGGGCGGCGGCGTCGGACAGTGCTCCGGCTCCCCGCACCCGCGGGGATGGTCCCGTCCCGGTTCCCGCGTTGCAGGTGGCGGTGAGCTGCTCCCCGCACCCGCGGGCTCGGATCCGGCTACGCGCACTCACGGTGCTTCCCGCACCCGCGGGGATGGTCCCACCCGGGTCGAGGTCTGCCAGTCGTTGCCGATGTGCTCCCCGCACCCGCGGGGATGGTCCCGCCTCTCTGACCTCGTCAGACAACTCGATCTTGTGCTCCCCGCACCCGCGGGAACGGTCCCGGCTCGGCACCGGCCCTCGTGATGTCCTTGATGTGCTCCCCGTACCCGCGGGGATGGTCCCTGCCGGGCTGCCGCCTGGAGACCGTCCCCGAAGTGCTGCCCGCACCCGCGGGGATGGTCCCTGCTGGGGCGCGCGCTTCGGTGCCGCTTCTCGGTGCTCCCCGCACCCGCGGGGATGGTCCCACGCCCTGCTTCAGGGCGTCCGTGGTCTGTTCGTGCTCCCCGCACCCGCGGGGATGGTCCCTGGGCTTTCCGTGACTCGGAATCGGGGCCCTTGTGCTCCCCGCACCCGCGGGGATGGTCCCACCGGCAGCCTGCTGGAGCTCTCCAGGCGCCTGTGCTCCCCGCACCCGCGGGGATGGTCCCCCGCCGAGGTCGGTCGGCTGCGCGGCGTCCGTGTGCTCCCCGCACCCGCGGGGATGGTCCCCCGCAGACCTTCACGGTGACCCGCTCGGTCAAGTGCTCCCCGCACCCGCGGGGATGGTCCCCGTCCGCCCTGGCGGCTGAACCAGACAAGCTCGTGCTCCCCGCACCCGCGGGGATGGTCCCCCGAACCCCGCGCTGTACATCACGCTGAACTAGTGCTCCCCGCACCCGCGGGGATGGTCCCCCGCAGACCTTCACGGTGACCCGCTCGGTCAAGTGCTCCCCGCACCCGCGGGGATGGTCCCGACGGCGTCATGGGCGGGACGACCTGGCCGCGGTGCTCCCCGCACCTGCGGGGATGGTCCCGGCACCGCACCCATCGCCGCCGTCCTCGGCGCGGGCTCCCCGCACCCGCGGGGATGGTCCCCTGCCGGCGACCTCATCACCGCCGCAGGTCTCGTGCTCCCCGCACCCGCGGAGATGGTCCCCCTGGAGAGTGCCGAGGTCGATGCCCAGGTGTGTGCTCCCCGCACCCGCGGAGATGCTCCCGCATGTCCCGGCTGTGACCGTGACGGCGTGGCGTGCTCCCCGCACCCGCGGGGATGGTCCCCTGCCTGCCCGGGCGGAGGTGCCGGTGCCCATGTGCTCCCCGCGGCCGCGGGGGTGGTCCCAAGTCCGGGCCGTCCGACGCCGCCTCGGCCACGTGCTCCCCGCACCCGCGCGGATGGTCCCCCGCCCCACTTCACGAACATCGCGAATTCCCCGTGTTCCCCGCACCTGCGGGGATGGTCCCCCGCACTACATCGGGAGCATCACGCCCAAGCCGTGCTCCCCGCACCCGCGGGGATGGTTCCACCGCCTGGCTGAAGGATCCCGGCAATCCGCAGTGCTCCCCGCACCCGCGGGGATAGTCCCGTGCCGGAAGCGGCGGCCTTCTCCTCCTCCAGGTGCTCCCCGCACCCGCGGGGATGGTCCCACCGCCTGGCTGAAGGATCCCGGCAATCCGCAGTGCTCCCCGCACCCGCGGGGATAGTCCCGTGCCGGAAGCGGCGGCCTTCTCCTCCTCCAGGTGCTCCCCGCACCCGCGGGGATGGTCCCTGGATGCTCACTGGTCCCCCTAGAAGGGCGGTGTGCTCCCCGCACCCGCGGGGATGGTCCCAGCACGAACTCCGGCGGCACAGCAGGCGTCGCGTGCTCCCCGCACCCGCGGGGATGGTCCCAGCTCGCGAAGGATCGTCCCGGCCCGGACGGTGTGCTCCCCGCACCCGCGGGGATGGTCCTCCCATGCGGGTTGCGATCGCCGGTATCCCTTGGTGCTCCCCGCACCCGCGGGGATGGTCCCTACAGGATCCGGCGGCGCAGTGTGGACGCCAAGTGCTCCCCGCACCCGCGGGGATGGTCCCAGCGCGACGGACATGTTGGGTCCTTATCCGGCGTGCTCCCCGCACCCGCGGGAATGGTCCCCGACAGGTGGAGGACGCGGAACGGGCTCTGGGGTGCCCCCCGCACCCGCGGGGATGGTCCCCCGGCGTCGAGTTGGGCGCCGATCTCGCGTGCGTGCTCCCCGCACCCGCGGGGATGGTCCCTCCCCGCCGCCGGCGGAAGCGCCGAACTCCCGGTGCTCCCCGCGCCCGCGGGGATGGTCCCGAACTCGCCCCACTCCTCGTTCGTGGGGTCGAGTGCTCCCCGCACCCGCGGGGATGGTCCCGGGCCGTTGTCGTCGCACAGCAGCAGCTCGCCGTGCTCCCCGCACCCGCGGGGATGGTCCCCCTCAGACGTTGAGTCAGCACGAGACCGGTGAGTGCTCCCCGCACCCGCGCGGATGGTCCCGGGTCGTCCACCCCGACGAGGTGGTCGAGGTGGTGCTCCCCACACGCGGGGATGGTCCCAGTGTGGCGTCGCGGAAGGTGAGCGTGCCGTTGTGCTCCCCGCACCCGCGGGGATGGTCCCGTGCCGCCGCTCGACTTGCCGAGCTGGTGTGTGTGCTCCCTGCACCCTCGGGGATGGTTCCCACGTCGCCGATCCGTGTGACGTGGAGCGTGGGTGCTCCCCGCACCCGCGGAGATGGTCTCTTCGAGTGGACGCGCACGGACATCCCGCACCCGTGCTCCCCGCACCCGCGGGGATGGTCTGTCGGCGACGCTTGAAATGTGAGCCGATTCCGGCGGGTGAAAAATGACCCCCTGCTGCGTCAGTTGATGTTGGTCATTCCCCGGTGTTGGCGTCGGGAACCCGTCCGAGGTCGCGGCCGCGCATACGATAGCTGTCGCCCTTGAGCGAGATCATCGCGGCGGCGACGGTGTCGTCGCCGAAGACCTCGCCCCAGCGCCCGAAGGGCTTGTTGCTGATCACGATCACCGAGGCGCGTTCGTAGCGGCCCGAGATGAACTGCGAGAACAGGTTCGCGGCCTCGGGCTCGAAGGGGATGTAACCCACTTTGTCGACCACGATCAGCGGGATCCGTCCCAGCCGGGTCAACTCGTCGCTCACACGCCCTGCTTGATGGGCTTCGGCGAGGCGGGTGACCCACTGAGCGGCGATGCCGAAGGCGACCCGGTGACCGGTCTGGCAGGCCCGGATGCCGAGCCCGGTGGCGAGGTGGGTCTTGCCGGTGCCGGGCGGCCCCAGAAAGATCACATTCTCTTTTCCGGCGACGAAGTCCAGCGTTCCCAGATGGGCGATGACCTCGCGTTTCACGGACCGCTGGTGGTCGCAGTCGAAGTCCTCCAGCGACTCGCGGGAGGGGAAACGGGCCGCGCGGATGCGTGTACGCCGACAACCTCCTCATCGTCCAGCGAGTCGAGCCAGACGCGGACCATCTCCGTCTCGGACCCCTCTGGGAAAGGAGCGAGCCTCAATGAGCCCGACACGGACGACGACAGCAGCAATCCTCTCCCCCTGAGTCAACGCGTCAGCCGCGAGCCGTGGCACCGCCTGCGGAAGCGGGGCAACCGCCTTGACAACACAACAACCACTAGCCGCCCAGACTCTCCACCATCTTCAGCTTGTCGAACTGGCCGTCCTTGCTGGTCCACCCCAGACCATCGATGGCCTTGGCCGCCAACAATGCGGTGTAGTCGTCCTCCGCCAGCGGCTTGCATGCCCCAGGCCGGCCCTTCCCGCCCGCCTTGCTCTTCTTGTCGAGCGCGTCGAATGCATCGTTGGCGACGCTCTCGTACCCGGAACGGACCATGTCCGCGAGTGTCTTGTCGAGCGCGGCGACCCGCTTCTTCGCTTCGCTGACAGTCGGCTTGTCGGCGGAATCGCCTCCGGTCCGCGCGGTGAGTGCGGCAGCGCAGTCGCTGGCTTTGTCACCGTCGGACTTCGAGCATCCGGCGGCTGCCACGGCGAGCAGGCAGGCGGCCGTGAGCAGGGTGGTGGTGCGGCGCATGGTTCCCCCAGAGTTGTGCGAGCCGAAGGCGGCATCATGCTCGGCGCCGAGTGCGGGCGGGGTCGGTGTGTCCGTCTTGTGACACCGGAAGGATGACCCCAGGATCCGGCAGGGAGTTCGCGAGGCACCGTCTCTTACTCCGCAGCAGCCTCCGCAGGCTCTCCCGGACGGTGCATGCGCGCCATCCCGGTCAGCGGGGCCCTGATGTTCCAGCCCGCACGGAACAGGTCGCTCTGCAACTCCTCGATCTCCTTCGCCAGGCTCTCCATCTTCCCGATGGTGATCGGCGTAACGGAGTGGCCGAGCGTCTTACGGACCGGCCTCATCGCTTCAAGACCGTTACCGTCCTCGGCCTGCATGAACAGCGAGTGGACTACCGTGTTGCGCTTGTCCTTCAGCGCCTTCGCCCGGGTCAGGCAGTCCTTCACGTCGGCCAGGGCCGCGGGATCGTCGTGGTTGTAGCACTTCAGCGCCAGCTCGCAGAGCTCGATCAGTCGGGCGGTGCCCTCAGCGTTGGCGAGCACGAGCAGCGTCGGTTCGAAGGCCAGGCTCCCGAGCAGGCTGTGCAGGTGACGGTCGAGGTGGGCGCCGGCAACGGTCACCCGGCCGACGGCCTCAAGAAAGGGATCCCGCTCGCGAGGGGCAGCTTCGTTGGTCATGGCGGGCATGCTACGACTGCGGATCAGGGCAACGCAGGCGATTTTGGACAGGTCACTCGCTACCCCGTAACCGCATAGGGGATGCGGTGTGCTGGCTGTGAGCTGCTATTTTACCCGACGGATGGCACGCGCTTGGCACGACCAGGGCCTGCGGAGGTGGGGTCAGTCCGCCTCTTGATCGGACGGCCTCAGCTTGGAGCACGTGGGGCCGAGACGTAGATCGCGTTTGGCGGCCGCCCGACGACCGTCGGCGAAGATGCCCCTGAGGGCCGCAGCCTGCTCTGGGCTGAGCGGGGGTGCTTCGTCAACGATCTTTCTGATCTTCTCCATGCCCGTTCGGCCGAGGGTTGCTTCAGCTTGCGCCATGGAGAACGGCAGAGGACACGAGCATTCACCGGCGGGGCTTACCGTCATCGGTCGCCCCTGGGGATCTCACCGCTGGGCCGGGTCATGATTCGGCGGAGCTGCTCGACGAGTTCGTCGCTCGGCTTCGGGGTTTCCTTCACCCGGGCGCGGATGGAAGCGACGATCTCGGAGCCGAGGATCGCGAGGCGCTCTGCGTCGGTCGTGCGGCGACCAAACCCGACCGGCCCTCCGTCGCTTTCGCCTCGTGCCAGGCCTGCACTTCGCGAGGTCGTAGCGGCGGCCCTGGCCGGCGAACGGCTCGTCGGGCATACCGGCCTTCCGCCATTGGTCGATCTGCCAGGTCGAGACGCCGTAATACGTCTCGACCTCGCGCTCGGTGAGGAGGGGGACGAGGCCGGCCGGGAGGCGGACGCGACATTCAGCCTTCGTGCTTCGGACGAGATGACTCATGCCTCATGGCTGTCCGGCCGATAACGGTGCTGCTCCGCCTGATCGTGGTGTTTGCCCGTGCGGATGGCTCAACGGGCGCCTGTGGGTCGGGCGTGTACCCGCCCGAAGGTGAAGGCGGGCATTGTCGTTCGGTGTCGCCATACTGGCGGGCGCGACGGGGCCCCGGCCTCCCTGTCGGCATCGGGGAGGGCGGGGCCCCGGTACCGCACTACGCCATGGCGTAGGCCACGGCGTAACCGATCACACTGACGGCCACCGCGGACAGCCCGAGCGCTGCGCCTTGCTGCTTGGCGACGTTGCCGAGGTACGCACTCCCAACCAGGGCAACCACCATGGCCACGGCCGCCTTCTCCTTCTTCGACATCTCCTTCACCTCCCTCCACGCAGAGTTGGAGGGAAGGATGACAGGTGGGTCTGACATTGCTGCTGGTACTCAGGTTCTGACGGCCGTGGCTCGGGGTCTGGCTGACCGAGTAGCGCGGCGGGACCTCAGGTCTAGAGGGACCAGACGCTTGCCCCGGTGCTCCCGACCAATCCGATGCGCGCGAGCGCGAGCGGTGTACCAAGGACCGTCGCCAAACGGCGCCGGGTAAATGCTGGCCACGTTGGGGCGGCTACAGGATCCGCCACTCCCCCTGGTCGATCATCGTGGCCAAGGTGGTGTCCGGTGCGCCGAGTTCCGCCAGCGCCAGCCCAATCGCCAGGGTGTGGGCCAGGAATGTCAGCGACTGCAGCTGCTCGGCGGTCGGCCGCGCACTGCCGTGCGCCAGGTTGTTGTGGGCCTTCCCCTCGATCGCCCACACGTCCTTCGGATCGGGGTGAATTCCGCCCAGCGAATCCGGGATCGGGTCGACCCGTGCATCGATCCGAGCCTTCAGCTCGGGTGGCAAGTCATCGGCCAGCTGGCGTAGGCGCTCGTGGAGGGCGTAGCTGCTGTCCATGGGGAGGTCGTCCCGCAATCGCTTCAGATCCTGCGGTTCGACGCCCTTCAACGCCTTGATGCGATCCAGCAGTTCCTTGCGCGCGGCCCTGAAAACATCCCTGGTCACGGGGCAGGTGCCGTACTTGACCGTGTGGTAGCTCTCCAGAGCCGGCAGGAGGGCGACGAACCGTGCCCTGACGGTCATTGACGCGCTCAGTGAGGAGGTGAGGTAGTCGAAGAAGATGTCGTACTGCGCCGACATGCGGCGCCATCCGCTCAGGAGATCCGCCAGCGAGGCCCCTCCGGGCCCCAGCCGCAGCAGGGGTTCCAGGCGGCCCCCATGTTGCGCGTCTGCTTCGTAGGGCTCCTGGGCGATGTCCGATGCGAAGACCTGGACTGTGCGGTGCGGGTCGTCGACGTTGGTCAACTCCACCCAGATGGACTGTTTCCCGGCCAACGCGAAGGTAGACAGTTGAGCCGCTGGCCGGACGTAGGTGTCCAGCCAGTCCTCCGCGGTCCGGGCAGCGCCTTCGACGCGCAGGACTGGGTTAAAGGAGACGCCGAATCGGTGGCCGCCGAAGAGCGGCCCGGCCTCCTGGTCGTACCCCAGTGTGATCGTGTCGTCACAGGGCATCGACCATGTCTGATCGACCTCGCCGCTCAGCGTCAGGACATATGCGGCTTCGCTGGAGCGGCCCACGGCCGGGACCTGAACTCTGGTCAGGGGGGAGACGCCGGAGAGCCTGCTCAGACCTGTGACCTGGAACTCCACCGCGTCGAACGGCAGGTCACCTTCCGGCACCTCCAGGCCGTGTAGACCAAGGCGTCCGCTGATACGCGAATGCCCCGGCAGCAGGTGCGTGACCCTGGCCCCCACCAGGACGACCTCGTGGTTGGTCCGCAGCGTTCCACGCAGCACCGAATGTTCCTCGGTGCTCCCATCGAGAATACGGCGACGGGCGGGTCCACGACGTCAGGCGGCACCGTCCAGGCCGACGGGTCCTCGAAGACCACTCCCCGAGGGGACGCCCCGGCGGCAAGCTCAAGTTCCCCCGCCTGTGTCACACCGCCGAGCTGCCAGGTGCACGGATATGCTCCCCGCACCCGCGGGGATGGTCCCGTCCCAACGTCCATGACCGTGACCGGCATCGGGTGCTCCCCGCACCCGCGGGGATGGTCCCCATTCGGGGGGCGGTCCCCCGTTCTCGGTCGGGTGCTCCCCGCACCCCCGCGGGGATGGTCCCTGCTGCTCGGTGAGCGGGGTGGTGGTCACGGGGTGCTCCCCGCACCCGCGGGGATGGTCCCGAACGCCATGCCAGTACCCGCAGTCCGTCAGAAGCCAGCTCTCGTCGAGGGTCTCGATGTCCGAGGGCTGGCGAACTCCGCGGAAGAGCTCCGACCGGACGGCACAAAGGCTCCCTTCCTTGAGGCGGCGCCCGCCACCCTCGACCGCTTCGCAGCCCAAGTCCTTGGTCTCTCCCGCAGCAGCCAAGTTCCACGCCCTGGACCGCGTCAGAGTCCCGTACGTCATTCGTGCCAGGTGGTGTCCCTGACCCAGGGCAGTGCGAACCGTTCCAACAACACCAAGGCAAAGTAGAGAAGGATGCTCATCAACCCGATCAGGATGATCGCGGCCCAGGCGGTGGCGGTGTCGCCCACTCCGCCGGCTTGAACGATCAGATAGCCCAGTCCAGCCTCACCGGCCTGGAACTCGCCGATGACCGCACCGATCGCGGCGAGCGGCATGGCCACCTTCAGCCCGACGAAGATCTGTGGCAGCGCGGCGGGAAACCGTACCTTCCGGAATGCCTGCCAGCGAGAGGCATCCAGCGAGCGCGCCAACTCGGCCAGGTCCGCCGGGGTCGAGGTCAGGCCGGTCGCGGTGGACAGCACGATCGGGAAAAAGCAGAGCAGGAAGACCATGGTCAGGACGGGTTTCTGCCCCCATCCGAGCGCCCCCACCAACAGGGGGCCGAGCGCGATCTTCGGAACCGCGTTGACGGCTACCAGCAGCGGCGTGAACATGCGTTCCAGTACGCGCGAGGCGGCCAGCGACAGTCCGATCAGAACTCCGCAGGCGCCGGACAGAACGAACCCGACCACCGTCTCCACCATGGTGTCGCCGGTGTGTTCCAGGAACCGGGCCGGGGTCGCGGTGAACGCCGAGAGGACAGCACCCGGCGGAGGCAGTACCGCCGAGTGGATCACCTCCAGCGCCGACGTGAGAAGCCACCACACGCCGAGCGCGACCAGCAGCCCGGCCACCGGCAGCAGCCCGACGCCGACGCCCGTCCCGCGACGGGGACCGACTCCTGGCACGGGCTCAGGCCTTCGGCACCAAGCCGAAGTCGATGATCTGCTCAGGGGTCATCCCCTTGGGCAGCGCGCCCGCGTCCTCCAGGATCTTGATGCCCCTCGCCACCCGCCCGGAGTCCAGCGCTCCGATCGTCCTGCCGGAACCGTCTTTCGGGGTGACGTACGCGGCCATCAACTCCAACTCGGCTGCCGCAGCGGCCGGTTTCGTGGTGTCCACGTTCCGCCTCAGGATCTCGGAGGCTTCCTTCGAGTGGGCGAGGCTGTACTCCAGGCCCCTGAGCAGCGCGGCGGTGAACCGCCGCACCATCTGCGGATCCTGCTCGGCGATCTTCTTGGACGTGATCAGCACGTTCCCGTACAGGTCGGGAAGCACGTCGCTGTACGGCAGCAGCACGGCCTTCTTCTTCGTCACCGCCTCGATGGTCGGCTTGCCCACCACGAACTGGCCGATACCGTCCACCGAGCCGCCGGCGAGGGTACCCATCAGGGTCTGCGCCTCGCCATTGACCCAGGTCACCTTGTCGGCGTCCACGCCGGCCAGCCGGGCGTACGTCGGGAAGAGGTTGCGTACGACGGAGCCGGGCGTGTCGGCGAGTCGTTTGCCTTCGAGGTCCTTCGGTGTGGCGATGCTGTTGTCCTCGGTGGTGGCGATCGCGGCCATGGTGTGCTGCTGGATGGCGGCCACCGCGACGAAGCCCTTCGACTGGCCGTTGCCCATGTGCAGCAGACCTCCCGTCAGGTCGATCGGGCCGAACTGCGCCTGGCCGCTGACGACGGCCGGGATCACACCGCCGGTGCCCTGCCCCGGCCTGATCCTCACGTCGAAGCCGGCCTCTTCGAAGAACCCCTTGTCCTTCGCGACCCAGGCGTATGCGTCCCGGCCGAAGCTGCCGAAGGAGGTCAGGTAGGTCACCTTCTTCAGCGCCTTGCCCTTGTCACCGGTGTCCGCGTCGGAATCCGAGTCGCCGCAGCCCGCCATCAGCGCCAGCGTGGTGGTCAGGGCTGCCGCGGTGACCGTACGGGCGAACCGGAGCATGCGCACAGTGTTGTCCTTTCCGGCCGCCGAACGCGCCGGCGGAGGGGCGTCGAGACGGACGAGACGGAACGGCGGCACAGAGCTGCCGAAGGCATGACACGTGGTGCAGGCAACAGCGTACGGGGGATGGGTAGTTGTGGGCCAGGTGTATGTCATCGGGGCCTGCATCGACCGGACGACAGGTACCGCCGATCGGCCTGCTGCGGGTAGCCTGAGCGGGCGACATGACCCGGCCGGCACGACGATTGCCCGTGGATGGGGAGACCGCCGGATGATCAGACTCACCGGTGTGTCCCGGAGCTTCACCAGCCGGTCCGGCTCGACCGCAGCGCTCCAGGACATCGGCCTTCACATCGCCGAGAGCCAGTTCGTGGCGGTGGTGGGCCGGTCCGGGTGCGGCAAGTCCACGCTGCTCCGGCTGATCGCCGGTCTCCTGCCGGTCACCGAGGGCGAGATCACCATCGGCGGCGAGCGGGTCACGGGAGCCCGGCGCGATGTCGCCATGCTGTTCCAGCGGCCGGCCCTGCTGCCCTGGCGGTCCGTGCTCGACAATGTCCTGCTGCCCGTGGAGATCTTCGGCTGGAAAAAGGCGAAGCACCGCGAGCGGGCATACCGGCTGCTGGAGACGGCCGGACTGAACGGCTTTGAGAAACACCGGCCGCACGAACTGTCCGGCGGTATGCAGCAGCGTGTGGCGCTGTGCCGGTCGCTCATGGGCGAGCCACGGGTGCTGCTCATGGACGAGCCGTTCTCCGCACTCGACGCACTGACCCGCGCGGACCTCGCCGTGGAGCTGCAACGCATCCACCTCGAGAACTCCTCCACCGTCGTCTTCGTCACCCACTCGATAGACGAGGCCGTGCTGCTCGCCGACCGGGTGGTGGTGCTCACCCCGCGCCCAGGCCGGATCCGCAAGATCGTCGACATCGCCATACCTCGGCCGAGGACGCTGGGCCGAACCGCGCACCTGAGCGAAGTGGCCCGGTGCAGCGCCGATCTGCATGAACTGCTGATGGAACGGGACCTGTCCGGGACGGACGAAACGGAGCAGCGATGAGCCTGCGGATCTGCGTCTTCACCGAGCCGCACCGCGGCGCCGACTACGAGGATCAGCGGCGCTTCGCACAACTCGTCGAGGCCGGCGGATTCGAAGGCTTCTTCAGGGTGGATCACTATCAGACGATGGGTGCAGATCCCGGCCTGCCCGGCCCCACCGACGCCTGGCTCACGCTCGGCGCGCTCGCCCGGGAGACCTCCAGGATCCGGCTGGGCACCCTGGTCACCTCGGCGACCTTCCGGCTGCCGGGGCCGCTTGCCGTGATGGTGGCGCAGGTGGACCGCATGAGCGCAGGGCGGGTCGAACTGGGCCTCGGTGCGGGATGGTACGAACGGGAACACACCTCGTACGGCATCCCGTTCCCGCCCGCGCCGGAGCGCTTCGATCGGCTGGAGGAGCAACTGGCGGTGATCACCGGCCTGTGGCGGACACCGGTCGGCGAGAGCTTCAGCTATCGCGGCGACCACTACCAGCTCGTCGACGCGCCCGCCCTCCCGAGGCCCGTGCAGGTGCCGGGGCCGCCCATCATCGTGGGGGGCCGCGGCGCCAAGCGCACCCCGGAGTTGGCGGCCCGGTACGCCGATGAGTTCAACATGCCTTTCAAGTCGGTGGCCGAGACCGCCCGCGCGTACCGACGGGTTGCCGAGGCGTGCGATCGGACCGGGCGGGCCGACGCCGGCCGGCCACCACTGGTGCTGTCGGCCGGTGTCGTGGCGGCCATCGGTCGTACGGACGCGGAAGTGCGACGGAGGGCCGCCCCGCTCCACGCCAAAAGCGCGTTGCCGCCGGAGGATGCGGTGGTCGGATCCCCGGCCCAACTCGTCGAACGGCTTGGTGAGTTCGCCGCGATCGGCACGACCCGTATCCATCTGCGGCTGATCGACTTCAATGACCTCGACCACCTGGAACTCATCGCCGGTGAGGTGCTCCCGCAGTTGTAGAGCGTGAAAGCCAGAGCGAGCTGGAACGGCTCGGGATGGTGTGGTCGGTGCATGCGTCCGCGTGGGAGGCCGGCCTCGCTGTGGCCAGCGACTACGCAGCCGTGCGCGGGCACTGCCCGCCGCCCACGACCGCCGTGTGGGGCGGAGACCGGTTCCCGATCGGCGTATGAGCCAAAAACATGCGCGCCGCAGCCCGCAGGAGCCGTGAGAACGCCGTGCGCCACGCGAACGGGGAAACGGGTGTCTCCAGCGTCGGGGAGCTGTCAGAGAGCCGTATGGAGGCCCTCGAAGAGATCAACCCCGGGTGGGCGCGTTACATCAAGGGAGTGCTGGCGGGCGTGGAAACCGTGACATCGGGTCTGGTGTGACGTGCGTCTCGTACCGCCGATGGGCTGACATGACGGCAGTTGCTGTTAACGGGCTTGGTCAGCGCCACGGCCTGGTCGTCGTCCCGTTCACGGCCGGCGTTGCTGGCGGCGTAGCCGCGTCGAACCGGGCGAAGGGCCAGGCCGACTGGCACAGCCCCACTCAGGAATCGACGTCGCCAGATTCCTGAATTCCGATACTGAGCTGCTCCAGAGCGAACTGGAAGCGCGGGTTGCGGAGCACTCGTGCGCCACTTTGGGCGATGCCGAGGTCTTCGAGCAGTCGAACTCGCATAACCCACAACAGCACCTCTCCGCACCAATGGCGGCGAGACGTGCTTCCACCCTTGTCTGCCCCACCGTGCGAGACCCCAGTGCGGGCGCGACTGACGACTGTGGGCCGCGGCTCCTCCTTCAGAGCTTACCCATGCGCGTCGGCGGGAGGCGGGCTGTCGCGCTGGTTCATCTCGCCGAAGGGCACGTGCACACTGGGAGTGCTGCGGGCGGTGCCGGCCAGGTGGCTGACCTGGTCATCGAAGAAGATGTGGGGCTTGAGAACCTGCATAATCGTGCTCTTGTCGATACCGCCGAGGAAGAAAGCGTCGTTGACGGTCACGCCCCAGTCTTTCAGGCTGCGCACCGCGCGTTCGTGGGCGGGTGCGTTGCGGGCGGTGACGAGAGAGACGTGGACGCGGATCTTGTAGGTGGGGTCTTTCGCGCGCTGTTCTTCTTCGCGTTGCTGGAGCCGGTTGACATTGGCCAGGAAGTCCCGCAGTGGCCCTGGATCGTGCGGAGTGGCCGCATTCATCGTTTCATGGGAGCGGAAGCCCTCAATGCCGTCGACCTGGTAGACCTGCTCTGAGGCGTCGTCGGCGAGAACTCCGTCGAAGTCGAAGGCGACCCGCAGATCGTGGTCCTCGCCCTCGTCAGCCGCTGCGGGTCCCAGGACGCGGCCGGCCGGTAGTCCGAGAGCAACGGCCTCGCGGACGTCGATCTCGTTCGCGGACAGGAACAGGGACATGTTCAGAGCGGGCATGAAGTGGTAGGGCGAGCGCCCCTGCATGAAGATGGCCCGGGTGATCGGCAGTCCGTGAGACTTGATGGACCGCATGACCCGCAGGCCGGTGTCGGGATCGTTGCGGGACAGGACGATGACCTCGACCAGGGGGTCCTCGGGTGATAGATCGTTCAGGGACAGCAGTCGGCGGATGAATGGGAAGGCGACTCCTGTGCCCAGCACGTCGTCCAGATGCTGCTCCTGGTAAGCGCGGTAGGCCTCCTCCCCCTGCTCACGGAAGACGACGTCCGCCTCCGCCAGGTCGAACAGCGCGCTGGAGGCGATGCCTATGACCAGGCGCTTCTCAAGTTCATAGGCCACCGGACCCTCCCTTTCATCAATTCGCACACATGCATCATTCATGGTAGCCCCATACAGAACGAAGGTTCGAATGCGCCAGCAGGGGTCTGCAGCTTGACGACAACTGGTACGCGACGCTGGTGCCGCTCTGCGCCCTGGGGCTGCTGCGGCGGGAGAGGTGGCGAACGCTGCTCCGCACCCCAAACCAACGCAGACACGACTCAATTCTCGACCGCCCGGAGCAGCGAATTTACGAACCCGGACCTGGTCGAAAGCATCAGCGCCTGCCGATCCTGACGCTTGCAGGAAGGTGCTGGCGGCACAGTTGAGGTGCCAGGCGGGGATTTGCCCGCGCCCTCGCGGCCTGGAGCGAGGACACCGAGGCAGCAGGAGCATGCAGCCGGAGCGGCCAGCAACTCGCCTTCTACAACACACTGACCTGATGTCGTCCGGACGAACGTCTACTGTTCCAGCAGCCAGCCCAGCTGCTCGTTTCGCAGCACGCTTGCGTAACCCCCGAACCACTGCTGCCGAACCTTGGCAGCACCAACCCACAACGCAGCAAATTATCTGTTCCCGAACAGTCGCGGCCTGATCATTCCCCCATCGGCCTTCGGCCTCTACACCGACTCAGGCAGGAGGGCAGCATTGAAATATCACCCTGACGACATCGCCCCTCTGGACACGATGGCTCATCTACAGAGGAACGAGAACCAGTTCTTTCGCTCAGGTCACTACGACGCCATCGAGCTAGCGGGCATGATCGCCACCGAAGCTCTGACCCTGGGCGCACAGAAGGTCCATATCCAGTCCTCCAGAGAGTGGCTGACCGTAGTCGTCGACAAGGACTGGCTGGAGCGTTACGGGGACGAGGCGTTCCACGCGATCACCCCCTTCCCGGAGGCCGGAGTCAACGCCATGCTGGCAGAAGTTCTAGCCCTCCCCTTCGCGGCAGGCGTGGCAACCGCCACGCCTGCCAAGGTCAAGGTACTCAAAGGGCAAGGCTCTCCTCTTACCCATCCACTCGGCCAAGGCATGGCCAGGGCAGTCGCCATCAGGCACCAACGCGGACTCCAGTCTCCCGGGTAAGTGCCACGGCAGCATGAACCGCGACTGGTTCGTGCTGCCGTGCACCCTCGTAGCGCTCGTAACACGACTCGGAAAACCGCGGTCGCCCAATCGGTGATCGGCAAAGGCTACGAGTGCGCCAAGGACCAGCTGGTGCCGCTCTCGGATACTCATCTGCGGGACCTGCCGCTGCCCACGGCAAAGGCGCTCGAGATCAAGGCCTTCGGGCCGCTAGAGTCCATCGACCCCGACCGCCTGAACCCGGGCGCCCTCCAGATCGGCGACGGCTACTGCCTCGCCCTCGACGGCCAAGTAGCGACAAAACCCTACAAAGTCCTGGTGCAAGCGCTCAGCACCCCGTGGCTACGCCGACCTCCGCTACTGTCTGGGGGCCCGAGAGGCGGGCGCCGTGACGGGAAGGCCGCTGCCGTGTCGATACGCGAGAGCTTCGCCAAGCTCTTCAAGGCCACGACCAGGACGCCCGACAGCGACCCATTCGCGGTGGAGCGCCCATGCCAGTGCTCGCCGCGGTGGCCCGGCTTGGAGAACACCGCAAACGGGCACTCGCTCCCGGCTCAGACCTCCAGCCACTACAGCGTTCTCACGAACCCGGACCTCGGTCCATTCGTGGCGCGCTGCACAGGTTGTCACGCTCGCTATCCCGACCCCTGGGTGATCCCGCAGGACGCGCCCATGCCTTTCGACTGGGCGTGCGGACGAAGAAGGTCGCCGAGCTCCTCGCCGCCCGCATCACCGGCCTCGACACCTCGATCGCCGAGGCCGACGCCCTGCGCCTGGCCGCCGCCGTCATCGAGGCGGCCACCGGAATGAAGCTGGCCGTCCCCGAGCGCAAGACGCGCGGTGCGAAGGCGAAAGCAGCGGCAGAGGAGGAACAGGCAGAGGAGACACCCAGGTCGAAGTACCTGATGTTCCTCAGCGCCCGGCAGCTCGACGGCCTGGCCGCTCTCGCCATCGACGGAGCCTCCGACATAACGGCCTACCTGAAGGACAAGGACAACAAGGCGCGCGCCAAGCAGATCGCCGACACCGGCCACTCCGTCGACATCGCCCTCTTCGGCCGCATGGTCGCCGACTCCACCGACTTCAACGTCGACGCGGCCTGCCAGGTCGCTCACGCCATCAGCATGCACCGCGTGGAGAACGAGTCCGACTACTTCACCGCCGTCGACGACGAGAACACCGAGGCCGAGAGCGGCGCGGGCATGATCGGCACCGTCGACTTCAACTCCGCCACCCTCTACCGCTACGCCTCCGTCAGCATCCACCAGCTCGCCGCCAACCTCGGCGAGGGCCTGCGCGAGGATCAGTCGGCCGCCACCCCCGTGCGGCGCGCCGTCGAGGCGTTCGTGCACGCCTTCATCGCCTCCCTGCCGACCGGGAAGATCAACACGTTTGGGCACCACACGCTGCCCGACGCCATCGTCATCACGCTGCGCACCACCCGGCCGATCAGCTTCGTGGCTGCCTTCGAGGAACCCGTAACCGCCGAGTCCGGAAGCGGGCACCTGCGTGAGGCCTCCGCCCGACTCGCCGCCTACATCCCCGAGATCGAACGCGCCTACGGCGGCGAGGAGTCCACCCGCACCTGGGTACTGCGTATCGGCTCCGCCACCGAAAAGCTGGCCGGTGCCGGCGAGGAGATGCCCAGTCTGACCGCGCTCGTCGACGCTGTCGGCAGCGCCGTCGCCGAGCGCATGGAGAAGCCAGCATGAGCGTGCTCACCCTGCGGCTCGACGGCCCCCTGCAGGCGTGGGGGGGCCTCAGCCCGGTTCGCCCGCCGTACCACCGAGTCAGCTCCGACCAAGAGCGGAGTCATCGGCTTGCTCGCCGCCGCCCGTGGCATGGACCGCAGCGACGACACCCAACTGGCCCGCCTGGCCGCGCTCCGCTTCGGGGTGCGCATCGACCAGCCCGGCGCCCGCGTACGGGACTACCAGATCGCGCGGCACCAGATCACGAAGGCGTCCATGCCCGTGTCCGAGCGTTACTACCTGGCCGACGCCGTGTTCGTGGCGGCCGTCGAGGGCGCGGACGAATTCATCGACGAACTTGACGCCGCGCTGCGGGCTCCGGTCCACCCGCCCTTCCTCGGCCGGCGCTCCTGTCCACCGGCCCGCCCGGTGCGGCTCGGAGTCCACCACGGGGCCAACCTCGCCCAGGCGTTGCGAGACGAGCCGTGGCAGGCAGCACCCTGGTACCGCAAAGGACACAGCCGACAGCCCACCATCCACCTGACCGTGCTGCGCGAGGCCGGCCCCGACGAGGACGGCGCAGATCTCCTGCGCGACCAGCCCCTCAGCTTCGCAGCCGACCACCGCCGACACGCCCTGCGCCCCGTCGCCACTGAGACGGTAGAAGTACCCCACCCAGACGCCCAGGCCGTCACAGCTGCAACGGCGCGTGTGCCCGAGCACGACCCTCTCGCCGCCCTGGAGGAGAGCAACTGATGTACTTGTCCCGCTTCCGGTTCAACACCGCACGCCCCGGGGCCCGTCGCCTTCTTTCCTCCCCGCAGTCGCTCCACGCGGCGGTGATGTCGTCGTTTCCCCACCTCCTGCCCTCCGCTAACAGCACAACTGACGGGCCGCGGGTGCTGTGGAGGCTGGACCGCAACGCGGCCGCCGAGGTCCTGGTGTACGTCGTCAGCCCCGACCAGCCCGACATGACCCACCTCGTCGAACAGGCTGGCTGGCCCGCAGCAGCCACTCCGGAAGCCCCTGGCTGGCAGAGCCGCCCCTACGCCCCGTTCCTCAACCGGCTGACCGAGGGGAGCGTGTGGGCGTTCCGTCTCACTGCCAACCCCGTCCACCAGATCCGCAGGAAGCCGGGTGAGCCGACCAAGCGGACCGCACACCTGACCACAATCCACCAGATGGACTGGCTGCTGGACGAGCGACGCCAGGAACGCGGGGGCTTCCTCATCTGCGAGAAGCCCGCGGACAAACGCCTCCTGCCCGCAGGTACCACCCACCACAACCGGCCGCACCACGGCGACCGGTACCAACTGATGGTCCGCGACCAGCGCAACCTGTCCTTCCCCAAGAGGCAATCGGGCAACGCCTCCAAGTCCCATCAGGTCACCCTAGTCACCGTCACCTACGACGGCCGACTCACCGTCACCGATCCCGACCGGCTGCGCACCACGCTCACCCAAGGGATCGGCAAGGCCAAGGCGTACGGTTGCGGGCTGATGACCCTGGTCCCTCTCCCCGCCAGGGCCGAGTGAGTCGTGACCACCGTCGGCCAACGCCCCGCGCTTACCCCAGGCACCTGACTCGCACTGGTGAGCGCCTGTCCTTCATCTACCTTGAACGGTGCCTCATCCACCGCGACGCCAACGCCATCACCGCCCAGGACGCGGACGCACGACCCATATCCCGTCCGCGACCATCGGAACTCTCCTCCTCGGTCCTGGCACTCGTATCACCCACCAGGCGATGAGCGTCCTCGGCGAGACAGGAGCGGCCGTCGCCTGGGTCGGCGAGCATGGAGTGCGCTACCACGCCGGCGGCCGCGCCCTGACCCGCTCCGCTGCTCTCGCCGAGGCCCAGGCCGCCAAGTGGGCCAATCCCCGCACCCGACTTGCCGTCGCACGGGCCATGTACGCGCTGCGCTTCCCCGACGAGGACCCCGCCGGCCTCACCCGGCAGGAGCTACTCGGCCGCGAGGGCCGCCGGGTGAAGGACTGCTACCGCGAGCACTCCGCCCGCACCGGTGTCCCCTGGCGCGGCCACCGTTACACCCCCGGGCGACTTCACCAGCGGGGACGCCGTCAACCAGGCCATCACTGCTCCGCACAGTGCATGTACGGCATCGCCCACGCCGTCGTAGCCTCCCTCGCCTGCACCCCGGCGCTGGGCTTCGTCCACTCCGGGCACACACTGTCCTTTGTCCTCGACATCGCCGATCTGTACAAAACTGAGATTGGCATCCCCCTCGCCTTCGACGTCTCTGCCGACGACGACGAGGACGTTGGCGCCCGTACCCGCCGTGCCCTGCGGGATCGGATCAACCAGACATCCCTACTGGACCGCTGCGTTGACGACATCAAGGCCCTGCTACTGCCGACCACCGCGGATCGCAGCACGGCTGCCGATCCAGACGAACCAGTCGTGCTCCCCGCACCCGCGGGGATGGCCCCCAGCGTGCTCTCGAGGGCGTCCCGTTCGGACGGTGCTCCCCGCACCCGCAGGGATGGTCCCGCGGGCAAGGCCGTGCCGGTGAGCCAGATCGCGTGCTCCCCGCACCCGCGGGGATGGTCCCTCGCCGGCGTCCCATCGGAGCAGTCCGATGCAGTGCTCCCCGCACCGCGGGGATGGTCCCCAGGCCGTACGCGTCGACACCCAAGGCCTCTAGTGCTCCCCGCACCCGCGGCTGATGGTCCCGCGCCCTGCCCGACAGGGCGCCGGCCTGCCCCGTGCTCCCCGCACCCGCGGGGATGGTCCCGTCCAGGATGATGTTCCGGAGGTAGCCGTACGGTGCGTCCCGCACCCGCGGGGATGGTCCCCCGGGCGAGCCGGAGCCCGGTCGGGTGGTCGGGTGCTCCCCGCACCCGCGCGGATGGTCCCAAGAAGAGCGGCAGACTGGCCGCTGACGAGTTGTGCTCTCCGCGCCCGCGGGGATGGTCCCGCGGCACCCCCGCCGATGACGATGCCTAATATGTGCTCCCCGCACCCGCTGGGATGGTCCGAGCAAGGAAGCGGCCCCCCGACCGTCACAGCAGTGCTCCCCGCACCCGCGGGGATGGTCCCTGGCCGGTGGCCTGGACGACGTCCCGCGTCTTGTGCTCCCCGCACCCCGCGGGGATGGTCCCTACCTGAAGACCACCACCGAAGGTGAGCGGATGTGCTCCCCGCACCCGCGGGGATGGTCCCGTGATGAGGCCGTCGGCACTGATCTCATCGCTGTGCTCCCCGCACCCGCGGGGATGGTCCCTCCTGCCACGCGGCGGCGACGCTGTCGCCGATGTGCTCCCCGCACCCGCGGGGAGGTCCCTACACGCCGTCGATGATCAGTACGGCCTCGTCGTGCTCCCCGCACCCGCGGGGATGGTCCCGTGCTGGGTGTCGAGCGGCAGATTCAGCATGGGTGCTCCCCGCATCCCCGGGGATGGTCCCGGGCCGCTGTACGTACGCGGGCGGACACATCAGTGCTCCCCGCACCAGCGGGGATGGTCCCGTAGACCGCCCCGGAGGTTTTCACCTCCGGGAATGCTCCCCGCACCCGCGGGGATGGTCCCTCGGGCTTGAGCTTCTTCGCTTCCTCCTTCAGGTGCTCCCCGCACCCGCGGGGATGGTCCCGAGTAGGTACACACGGGTTTTCGGGGCCCGCAGTGCTCCCCGCACCCGCGGGGATGGTCCCAGAGCCAGGTACTAGACCTCTTGGTCGGCCTTGTGCTCCCCGCACCCGCGGGGATGGTCCCACCCTGCGGGAGATGAGAACCCTAGTCGCGGTGTGCTCCCCGCGCCCGCGGGGATGGTCCCTTCTGCTGCGACTGGAGCCCCTTGACGATGCCGTGCTCCCCGCACCCGCAGGGATGGTCCCTGGGTGCCGTACTCGTTGATCGTGTCGAGGAAGTGCTCCCCGCACCCGCGGGAATGGTCCCTCGACGATCGAGGGCCGGGAGAACGTCCACCGGTGCTCCCCGCACCCGCGGGGATGGTCCCTCCCCGAGAGCGGCCTCCACGGCATCGTGAACGTGCTCCCCGCACCCGCGGGGATGGTCCCTGGCCGCCGCCGGCGGGGCGGGCGTTCTCGTGGTGCTCCCCGCACCCGCGGGGATGGTCCCGCGCCCGCGGAGAGCTGGATCGTCTCGACGTCGTGCTCCCCGCACCCGCGGGATGGTCCCTCCGCATCGCCGTCCGCCTCGATGATCCATCCGTGTTCCCCGCACCTGCGGGGATGGTCCCTCCGCCTGCGCCGTCTCCTCTTCGGTGAACGGGTGCTCCCCGCACCCGCGGAGATGGTCCCCGTCGGCCAGAGAGAGGGGTCAGGGCCTGCAAGTGCTTCCCGCACCCGCGGGGATGGTCCCACCTGATGTCTTTCGGTGAGCTCCGGGGGCGTGTGCTCCCCGCACCCGCGGGGATGGTCCCCCGGCCCCCGACGCGATCAGCGGCGACACCGTATGCTCCCTGCACCCGCGGGGATGGTCCCAGCGCGAGGACGCCGTCACGGCCGCCGCGCACGTGCTCCCCGCACCCGCGGAGATGGTCCCTCGCCGCAGACCTGGCAGGCGTACTCGGGGTTGTGCTCCCCGCACCCGCGGGGATGGTCCCGGGTCCGCCGCGGTACCGGTGACGGTGACGGTGTGCTCCCCGCACCCGCGGGGATGGTCCCGCGACCGCCCGCTGGAACTCGGAGCTCGACCAGTGCTCCCCGCACCCGCGGGGATGGTCCCCCACGACCGCTCAGCCTCCCCTGACACACAGTGCTCCCCGCACCCGCGGGGATGGTCCCCCACGACCGCTCAGCCTCCCCTGACACACAGTGCTCCCCGCACCCGCGGGGATGGTCCCCACTCGAAGTACGCCGTGTGCGGGAAGACTCCGTGCTCCCCGCACCCGCGGGGATGGTCCCCTGATGACGCTGGACGCCGACCTCCCGTGGATGTTCTCCCCGCACCCGCGGGGATGGTCCCAACCGTCGGGTACGTCGAGGGCACTTCGTTCAGTGCTCCCCGCGCCCGCGGGGATGGTCCCACCCACCAGGCCGGGAATGTGTTCGAGCCCGCGTGCTCCCCGCACCCGCGGGGATGGTCCCTCCTTCGCCCAGCTCGTGGCCGCGCTCCCGCCGTGTGTCGGCGACGGCTGAAAAGTGGACCAGGGGCGGCGCTTGGGTTCTAAGAGAGCATCTGATCTAGGTAGTTAGTGTTCTGGGATGGTTTTGTGACTGGCTTCGTTGGCGGTCGTTGGATGAGGCGTGAGTGCTCGTCGTTCGTACCGCCGTGACGTGTCCGACGCCCGCCGGGCCTTGATCGCACCGGTTTTCGCCGCCTGGCGAGACGGACTGACCCCCCGGAGGGTGAAGCCCGCCCGCTTGCCAGAACCTTCACGGGCTCCGGCACGTCATGCCCGGCATGAGACCGATCTATGACGCGCACGTCGAACAGCCGGGGCTGGCCGTCGTCGAGGTCGTGGCCGCCGACGACGCGACCGCCTTCGCCGTCCAAGACCTGCTCGCCAAGCACTGCGCGATCGCACCGGCCGCGCCAGCGGGACCTTGTCCTGATCCCGCAGCACGACGGTGCGCACCACCGTCTGGGTGCGTTCCACGATCTCGCGCACTGGTTCGCGCCCCTGGCCGCCGTCGCTCACGGGACGCTCTGCGCGGTCCTGGGCACTGCGCAGTTCCCAGGGATGGCGGCGGTGCACGGGACCGCAGTAGCGCGAGGGCCGGCCGCGGCCGCGGTACGCGACTGGTTCACCACACCATGGGCAAGTGCGTTCCACGATCGCCAAGGACGCTGCCCACGCCCTCCGTTCCGGGCGCAGGAGTCGAGGTCAGATATTTCTGACCCGCCACTGCACCCGTCGGTTGCTGCTGAGGTAGCAACTCTGGAGCGGGCGGTCGCTTCGCCTCGGTGGTCGTCACCGCCCGCGTGCTGCAGTGTCGGAGGGTTGAGCGCAGTCGGCGAGCAGCGCAGTGCCGTCACGGCGGGCGAAGAGTTGCAGCACCCTGGAACGCATGCTGGCGAGGATCACGCCACAGCAACCGCTGTGAAGCGGCCCCAGTGGTGCCTGGCACCGCGCGGGTGCGCTGCCGACGCAATGTGCTGGCCTGCGTAGACGCGACTCACGAACAGCGCAAGTCCCGTGCTAAGACGCACATAGTCCTTACGAACGGGTGTAGGCCGCCTGCGCAAGCAGGCGGCCTACTGCCGTCTTTGGGTGTGTGAACACCCTTCGCGTCTCCACAGGTCCCGGCGGCCGGACCCACTCCAAGTCTACTCGGGGGTTGCTGAGCATGTCGCCAGAGCACCGATTTGCGGTCGTCCTTTCGCCACTTCCGCTCCTGCGGTAACACTGTCTCGTCTCCCCGGGCGAACGAGGCGTCCATGAGCCGCACTGGGCGGATGCCCCACTTAGGCGGGAACCAGGCCGGTACCGGCAGTCACCGCCGCCAACCGCCCGGCGAGGGTCGACTTCCCGGCCCCCGCCGCACCCATCAGCAGCACGCACCGGCCGACCACCAGCTCACGGACGGCCGCGACGTCGTACGGGAGGACAAGGCTCATGCCCGTCAGCCTCGCCTGGCACCGTCGCGCTTACGTCGCACGCCACCCGTGAGCGGAACTGACAATCCTGCTCTCCGGCGAGACGCTCAGCAGTCGAGAACACCCCACACCACACAGAAGGTAGCGGGCGACGTTCTCGCGCCGCACGGTGCGGTAGGCCCGCTCGATCGCCTCCAGGTTCTTCCGCGAGGGGCTGCGGGTGCCGGCCGCCCAGGCGCGCAGGGTGCGGTCCGTAACGGTCAGCCCGGCCGCCCGGGCCGCGGCGCGGGCGTGGGGGGTGCGGGTGAGGTAGTGCAGGCGGGCCAGGAGGCCCCGCCGGGCGGTGACGGGGGTGGCGATGTAGCCGGCCAGCGCGTCCAACTGGCGGGCGACGGCCTCGTAGCCCTTGATGCCGCGGGCACCGTACTTGCCGAACTCGATGTCTTCCGCTCAGGCACCTGCTGTTCCTCCGTTCCATCCCGTGACACGGCAACCTACCGGCGTGCGCGGCGTTTGGGGCGCCTTGGCGGCTGGGCACGTCCCCACACGGGAGAGGGGAACGACACGACTACCGAAGTGGCCGGCGCCAACGCCTGGTTGAAGGAGATCGGCGCGCAGGCGCGCACGTCGAGTGCGAAGGTGTTCTCCGTGAGTGTGCCGCTGAACATCCCAGAGCACAGAGAGACCCCGGGCCGCAGATGCCCGGGGTCTCGTACCGTCTACAGGTTCAGGCCGTACGTTTCTTGAAGACGCCTCAAAGCGGTCGAGGGTGTCGTCAACCGTTGCTGCGTACCCACTGTGCGGCGTGGACAGTTTCCTGCTGGATGTCTTGCCGGGGCAGTTGAAGGCCGAGTGCGGTTTCCAGAGCGTGGAAGTACAACTCGAATTCGCCGGTCAGCTCGGGGTGATCCAGTTCGGCGCGGCGTACGGCCTGGTTGAGGAAGTCGAGCTGGCCGCCGCGGTAGTAGGGGGCGCGGCCCCGCTCGTACCAGATCAGTTCCAGGACACCCCAGTCGTCGTCGATACGGCGGCCGTCGCGCATGTAGTCGAAGGTGTAGATGGCCTTGGCGGCGGTGGCGCTCAGCCGCACGGTCTCGGTGACTCCGAGCCGGGAGAGAGCCGCGTTGTCGGCCCGGCTGCCGGGTGGTGTCTCGTGGTACATCACGAACGCCCAGTCTCCTGCCTGCCCGAAGCAGCAGCTCTCCCAGGCGATGTCCCAGGAGTCGCGGCCGGTGCCGTGCATGCTGCGCAGGTCCGACAGGCGTGTCCCGGCGGCGACCTGTTCGGGATTCGCCCCGTGGAGCAGGGCGATCTGCTCGGCGCTGATGCCCTTGCCACGGAAGAAGGCGAGGTTGGTGTAGGGGTCCTGCTCGCGCCATGTGCCGGCGATCCAGGCGAGGCGTTCCAGCGGGTCGCGTTCGCACGGCTGTGCCGTCTGCGGCCCATCCATGCCGCCGCTGCGGAATCGGCTTCCCCAAGCGGGGTTGATCCGGTCCAGCATCTGGGCTTGGCCAGTGACGAGGTTGGTGACCGGGCCGTGGCCCGGAGTGTGAGCCACGATGTACTCGGCGAGACGACGAACCGCTTCCTCGGCAACGAAGTACAGCACCTGGTCGAGGTCCTGGGCGGTGAAGATTTCCCGGTAGGGGCTGCGGTAGCCGCGCACAGTGCCGTCTTCGTCCAGGACGAGGAAGAGGCCACCGGGATCGCCTGCGCGCTGTGTGTACTGGTCGCGTGAGGTGCCGGTGGGCGGGAACATGGCGTCATCGAGCAGGTCAGAGCCTGCCACTGTCTGGCGCCAGGCCCGTTTGAGTGCGTGCTCCGTCATCTGCATGGCCGCCAGTATGCGGCGAGGCACTGACACGACCGGGCCCAGATGCCACGGCCGCTGTTCCTCGCCTTGGGCACGCCCTCACCAGCCAGCACCTGACCAGCTCTACCCCGCGGTCGCTGCACCGCCGCCGCGTAGAAATGCGAAAGATCAATCGGCCCGTCTGGCGCGCGTCCTCGGACTCGTCAGGCGGGCGGGAGCTGGGCTGCGCTGCGTCGGTGTAGCCCCAGAGCCTGTTCGTAGGAGGCGTGGAGGTCTCCCGTCGCACGGCGCAAACCGGGACCGCTGCAGCCAGCACCACCGGCAAGCCCGGTCCCCGTTGATGGCGACCGAGCGCCCGCACCATGCGCAGGGGCAGTCCGGGCCCTGTGAGGTGAATTTGCGGTGCCGGCCCAGGCAGCCCCCGCACCGCCACCGCGAGGCCGCGCTGGTCCCCAGACAGAGCAGTCCGGACACGAGTCCCGACGGTCCGGTGAATGGGGGTGGCAGCCGGTGCACAGGCCCTGATGGAAGAAGGAGCCGCTGTGGCCGCAAGCCACACACGGCGGCGGTGGGTGCGGGCCGCCAGGCAGACAGACGAAACAGACGTCGATCCGTGGGAGGGTGTACGCCGTCGGCCTCACCCCGCAGCCCGGACACAGCCGGGGACTGACCCAGCCGCGCACCAGCCATTTCAACTCCCCTGCGACAAAACGGCCTTGACGGGCCGCCTGGCTGGGTGCCCTGATCTGCCCGTCCCGGCAGGAATCGATCGACCGCACACCAGGGCCCCGTCGGCGGATGCGTCAGCAGCGGCCGCGGCGGCAGGTCCGCCTCCAAGGATGGCGGGTGCGCTGGCATGGACAGCGGAGGCATTTCAGGGCGTCACAACGGCGGCAGCTTCGGCCGCCGGACGCGGGCCCGGCCACGCTTCTCCCCCGGGCTCGGCCCACCCGGGATGCTCACCGGATCCGGTCTCGGGCGGGTCGGCGCCGGTGATCCAGCCGCCGGTCACTCGAGATCGTCGAGCCGTACCGACACCGGGGCCACGGTGGTGGACCCGACATCTTGCCCGCACTGATGGGCAGTCCGGCCCTACGCCAGCAGCCGGCGCATCTCGAGGGCTTGGAACAGGCCTCGCTCAACGGCCGGCATCCGCAACTCCCACCGCACCCTGCCTTGTCCGTCGCCGCTGCCTGCCGGGTTCTGTCGCGGGCTGTCTAGGGGGCGGGGCCGAGGAGGCGGCCGGTGAGGCGGTCGTTGGCCTGCTGCCAGGAAAGGCGACAAGGAAGAGCCCGTCCAACTTGTACTGGGTGGCAGTGATGAGCAGTACGCCCATACCGCCGGCCGCTACGCCCATGGCCGCTTCTCCCGCGAGCAACGTCCGGCTCTGGACTCGTTGTCTCATCGTCTGCACCTCTCCACCCAGCCGACGGGTGGCCCGGCCCACTTGATCGTATAGCTGAACATCCTCCTGCGTCCGTATGACTCCACGGCAATGCACTTGCCCTTGTACCCCGTGTATCCGGCG
This sequence comes from Streptomyces sp. NRRL B-24085, assembly GCF_001282115.1. Taxonomy (GTDB): domain Bacteria; phylum Actinomycetota; class Actinomycetes; order Streptomycetales; family Streptomycetaceae; genus Streptomyces. Next base: position 61,709 of record NZ_LJBR01000161.1, read on the forward strand.
ACAAGGAAGACGTACATCGAGTACGCCTAGACAGCGATCCATACCGCCCTGACGTAGAAGTTCTTCACCCATTCTCGGGCCCACCAGCCGCACGGTGAATATGGAGCTCGCTTCACCGGCCCGTAGGGGCGGGGCGCCTTGGGGAGGCCGCTCGAAAACGGCTTCCTCTTGTCCCGATCGTCGGGATCTGTTGGAGGCAGAGCAAGCACGCCATCGGGCAACTCCAGCCTGACCTGGACGTCCTTGAGGTGGATGTGCGTGTGATTGTGCAGACGCAGCGCGGTGCGGCGAGTGCCGCCACTCCCGGCAGTGATTTCGGGAGGGCTTCCCTGAGCGCCTCCAAATACTGGTCGACCTCTTCCAGATATGTTTCGCGGCTGCGTGGATGCGGGGTCGTTCCCGAAGCGAGGTTCCTTCATCATCTGCTCGACAGTCGGCGTCGTCGAAGCAGACTGCAGGCGGCCGACGAGGCGCTTCCGCCCCGCGTTGACGACGCGGTCCAGAACGCCGTCCGGGGCAACTACGTGGCTCACCGCGCCCTGTTGTATGGAAAGCGTTAGGTCGAGCGCCTGTTGCTTACGCAGTAGACGCTCGCCCAGTCAGGTAGTCCAGGCGGCCCGCGGCATCCCAGGTGCAGTCGGTCTTGCCGGTGGGGTCGCTGTAGTAGTCGACGTCCCCGCCTGGTGTGTAGGCAAGCGCAGTCTGCGCGTCGCTCTGCAGGGTGCGGACCTTCTCCAGGTTCAGCTTGTCGTAGTCCCACCGGGTGGTTCCAGAGGCGTCCGTGCGGGTCATGACGTTGCCGTCGCCGTCATAGGAGTAGGAACCGGTTCCCACCCCTACGACGCGAAACGACTCGTGACCGACATGTGAGCCGAAGCCCGGAGGCAGTCACCAGGCGAGCCGGAAGAACCGGTGTACAGGACCGGTCGAAGCGCCCTGGTTGTCACCAGCGAAGCACGCGGCTTGTCACCCATGCTCACTCGGCAGCCCCTGTGTCACCAGGAGACAGCATCTGGCTCCCCGACGGCGCTTCCTGCGGCGCCACTTCACCACAACCGCGTCCTGCTCCTGTGCGTCCTACCACTGAGCGCCGGCAGGAGTCGGCTACCCCGGGGGATCAGGACACAAGTCATGCAGAAGTACGCGATCGTCCAGCACATCACACGGTTCTTTTGGCCTTGGCATGGTGCAAGGCGTCAGCCGCCCACGTCCGTCCGGCGACTGGTGTGGCTCTGGCTGTTCGCGCTCGCCTTCGGGGCCGGGTTCACCGCGCTCGGCTGGGATGATTTCGACGGCAGCTTCCTCATGGCGATGCTGCTCCTCTTCCACGTCGTCGACGACATCAGCGACGGGGTACGGCACCGCTGGCCGGCCGCACTGGCCGCGGTAGCAGCCCTGTGGGGCGCCACCCGGCTCACCAGCGCCGTCCTGCCCGGCTCCCTCGACAATGCCTGGGCACAGAGCGTCGCCGCCGCCGTCGGTTTCACGCTCGGGCTGGCAGTGAGCGCCGCGATCACACGACTTCCGGAGCGCCGACCACGTCGGCCCGTCGATGGGCACGACTCCGGATTCGGCGGACAAGACTCTCGGAAAAGGACATAGCCGCCGACCTCAGTGACAACAAACCCGCCAACCCGCCTTCGGAACACCCACCGCGCTTCGACTCACTTCCAATACTCCAGCCGTAGATCGTGATCATGGATACGGAGGCTGCTCGCCGATAGCCTGCCTGAGTGGGCGAGATCTGGGGCGAAAAGCAGTTGATCGCGGACGGCTTCGAGCGTGTGTACGTCGAGTCGGAGTGGTACGGCGAACCGTTGGCCGACCTTGCTGACATCGGCGGGAAGCCTCACTACTTCAAGATGTACGGCTACGACCATAGCCATGAAACCGATGAGTACCAGGTCTGGCCCGCAAGCGAGGCGGTGGCGGAGCTGGAGCGCGAGCAGTGGGCGATCTATGCCAGGTGGTATGAGCGCCAGCAGGCGGGCAAGGTCGGGCAGGAGAGCCATCCGGGCCACGGCGGAGTCGACGCGCGCTATGACGAGCTGGAGTTGCTGTTGGCGCCACACCGCGTGGCGCCGGACGGCGCCCGTCGGCTCGTATGTGAGCTGCGGTTCGTTGCCGGTGTCGACGTTCGCTACCGAGTCGAGGGGCCCGACTACTGGCTTCGGTGGCGTCCGAGACCGCCGTAGATCATCGGGTGTTGTGTGGACAACCAATGATCACGCGGCGGCCTCGGACGCCGGCGTAGTGCCCGCCCACTGGCAGGAGACATTCGAAGGACTGATGAGCCGGATCGCCGGCCGGTTCTCACGAGTTGAACCCCGTCGCGCCGGGTGCGGCGGTTGGTCTCCTGGCTGCTGTCGGACCTGCCGAGAAGACCTGCTGGCCCCTGGCCGAGCACGCGGGCGATGCCACTCCGGACGGCATGCAACACCTGCTCCACCGGCCGAAATGGGACGCCGACGCGATTCGTAGGGCCGTCGACAACGCCACGGGCGGGACAACCGACGTGACCGTGGCCGAGGACATCGCCTTCTGGGAGTAGGCAATCGTCGAACTCCTGCGGCACAGCGGCATCAGGGTGGAAAAGTTGACCGAGCCGAGCCGCCTCGGTATCCGCCAATCCCAGCGGCCGAACGACAAGGTCATAGCCCTGCTGGTGCTCGCCCCCTCCAAGAGCAACCGCGAAGCGTTGCTCCCGATGGCCGCCGAACTCTTCTTCTCGCTCTTGGCATATGAGAGCCGCCCGAGCCCAGCAGAACCGCTCGATATTTCGCCCTCGCTGATCCCGCATTCCACGTCGCAGTCGGCGGCGCGACCCGCTGATCTTCTGCCTACGTCAGGGGTTACAAGCCAGGAGGTGGCGAATAGTTCCTGGGGGCCGACGCCGTTCCGTTCAGCGTTGCTTGCCAGCACGTCGGCGAGCGCCCAGCATCACTCGTAACGAGCCCACAACAGACGGTGATACCGACCGGTGCAGCAGTTGGGGCCCACTCGCGAGCGCCGCGTCCGCGGTGAGCAACTCGATGTTGACGACTGCTTCCATCAACCCTCCAGTGGGGTTCGCAGTGAGGGCGGGCAGTGCCCTGGCGGCGAGCAGCGAGGCACGGGCTGTTTCGACCTGGTGCTTCACCAGGTCCCGTACGCCCGGCGATTGACGTCTGTCTGTCAGGTCCTCGACCGTTACGGAGAAGCGTTGCAGCGTCTGCGTCGGGATGCCCAGACGACCTTCTGCCAAGTCCTCGGCGAGGTCGTTGACGAAGTCCAGCCGTTGGCTGCCGTCGATGAATATCCGGCACCCGGCGCGGAATTCCCCGGCGTCGGTGTCTGGGCCCAGCAGGGAGGCGACCAGCATGAAGGCGGGCAGCGAGTAGGCGTCTACGTAGGCCTGATAGTCGGCCTCGGTGGCGAAGCCGGCGAACTCCAACTCGGCGGGGGCGGTGGACAGGTACTCTTCCACGACCTGCCTGAGCCGCGGATGGGCCGCTGTGGTGTGCAGCAAAGTGCGGATCAGCGGATCGTCGCTCATCCCGCTGTCCAGCGCTTTGCGCACGTCCTGCTCCCACGACGCCCACGCCGCGACTCGCTGGGCCTTGGGGCCGGTGTCCAGCAGGTTGTCCCCGTGATGCATCACCGCCGTCGCCGCCACCACATGGGGCAGCACGTCCCTCGGCAACAGCAGGCGAGCCGCAAGGTACGAGGTACGTCTGAAACGCGCAACGGATTCGCGCTGGGCGCCGTAATCTCGCCGAAGGTCTGGTTCTCGAATCCCCGCAGCGTCCAAGCTCCAATTCCATGCACTCATGAGCCGATCGTAGGCAGGGACCAGCCTGCCGGTCAGTCGGCCCAGCCAAGATCGCGCACCTCAATCGTGCCAGCGCATGGCATGAACTGGCCTCCAGCAACGGCGTCCGCACTCCTCCTGACTCTCACCCCCCTCCGCCCGCAGCACCCCCGGCATGCAGTCCGCGGGGGCTGCAGGGCTCCTCCGGCTCGGACTGGGCCAGAGCGGCCCGACGCGCACCTGGCAACGGGTGGCGCAGCAAGACCGTCTCCCAACCCGGCGACAGCAACCGCTGGGTGAAGCTGGGCATCTTCCGCACCAAGGGCACCGTGCCCGAGGTCAGGCTCGTCACCCTTACCGCCGACGACGCGGGTTGCTGTTCGGGGGCGGGGGCAGGTCGGGCCCCGGAATGCCGTTCAGCGCTCGGCCTCGACGCGATGCCGGGAGAAGCCCCAGCACCTGGGCGACCGCCGTCCCCAGATTGTCGTAGCGGACCTTCCCGGTCGACGGCCCGCCCAACCCATGAGACCGGCGCACGCACTGCACACCCCACCGGGCGGTTGCGTGGTCCGCGTGGCCGGTACGGAGCTTCTGTGCCGGGCCGGAAAAACATCGCCCACCCGCACAACCTTTTGATCATCCAAGGAGTCTTGCGAGCACTGTCCATGACAGCGCCATGTCACGTTCCGCTGCACGCTCCCTGGAGTAGCCCGTGCGTAAACGCGCTCTGCTGATGTCTGCGACCCTGCTGGCCTCCGGCCTCACCCCCCTGGCCGTGGCGAGCGCCGAGGCTGCTGTCGGCACACCGGGCGACGTGAACAAGGACGGGTACCGCGACGTCGTCGTCTCCGCCCCGAACGCCACCGTGGCAGGGCACGCGAAGGCCGGTGCCGTGCTGGTGCTCTACGGCACCGCGCACGGCATCGATCCCTCCCGGCGCACCGTCCTCACGCAGAACTCCACCGGCATCCCGGGCGCGGCCGAGGCCGGTGACCTCTTCGGCGCGGCCGTCGTCGTGTCCGACCTCAACCGGGACGGTTACAGCGACCTCGTCGTCGGTTCACCCGGCGAGGACGTCGCGGGCGACGACGGCGGAGGTTCGGTCACCGTCGTGTACGGCACGTCCTCGGGCCTGACGAAGGGGAAGCCGGTCCAAGATCCCTGGCCGTCGTCCCACGACGCGTACGGGCGGACGCTGGCCGTGGGCACCTACAACGGCCTCAACCCGGTCAACGACGGCAAGCTGTCGATCGCCGTGGGTGCCAACGACGCCGAAGTCGCCTTCGTACCGGCCGACCTGACGGCGCAGTCCGGGACTTCGGGCAACGGCTTCGCGTTCAACCCCGCGTACGGCATCGTCGCGTTGACGGCGATCAACCTGCCGAGCACCGACGACGACCGCCTGATCGTCCACGGCCGGGGCGTCGGGGACGGCGGCTGGGGTTACGACGGGGCCGGCGACGACCCCGGCACCCGCTTCGCGGACCCGGCCGGCTTCGAGGGCGGCGACCTGCCCGCGGGCACCACGTCCGCGGTGGGCGACCTGGACGGCAACGGCTCCCCCGACCTCGTCATCGGCAACCCCGAGGACCCCTCGCAGAGCCCGGACGCCTCCCTCGGCGGCGAGGTCACCGTCTACTACGACGCCGGCTCCTCGGGCTCGCCCAGCCGCATCCAGACCATCACACAGGACACGGCGGGCGTACCCGGTGCCGGTGAGGCGAAGGACCGCTTCGGTGCCTCCGTCGCGATCGGCGACACCGACAAGGACGGTCGCGCCGACCTCGTGATCGGAACCCCGGGCGAGAACGACGGGAGCGGCGCGGTCACCGTCGTACGCGGCACGACCGGACTGCTGGACGTCGCCCACGCCCGCGTGTGGACGCAGAACACCGCGGGTGTGGCGGGCAGTTCGGAGACCGGCGACGCCTTCGGGTCGGCCGTGCGGATCGTCGACACGAACAAGGACGGCTACGGCGACCTCGTCGTCGCCGCCTCCGGTGAGAACGGCGGCGCGGGAGCGCTGTGGTCGCTGCGCGGCTCGGCCGCGTCGGTCACCGCGGCCGCCTCCGTCAACCTCGGCACCGGCGGCGCGGGCCTCGGCTCCGCAGGCGCCGCCCGCCTCGGAAGCGTGGTGACCGGCCCGTGACCCGCCTCCGCCCCGCCCCGCACGCCCCCGGACTTGGAGCCGTCATGCCGCACCCCCCGCAGGTCCGCGCCTCCCGCGGATTCTCCTCAC
>NZ_LJBR01000162.1 GCF_001282115.1 Streptomyces sp. NRRL B-24085
CCCCGGTCCGCCTGCACGACCCCGCCCCCGCCTGGCTCGCCCTGCGCACCCCGGGCTCCGAGCTGCGGGACGCCGACCGGATCCGGGCGGCCAACGACCGTCTCCTGGCGGAGGTCTTCGCCGGCACCGATCTGCTGATGACGCCCACGACCCCCTGTCCGCCGCACGGCCACGAGGGGCCGGGTGACCGCTACTCCACCGCTCTCACCTGGGCGTTCAACCTCTCCGGGCACCCGGCGCTCAGCCTCCCCGCCGGTTTCGGCCCCGACGGCTGCCCGGTGGGGCTTCAGCTCGTGGCCCGGCACGGCGGCGAGGCGCTCCTGCTGGAGGCGGCGCGGGCGGGGGCCGAGGTGGCGCGGGCGCGTGCCTGAGACCCCCTGGACAGGTACTTGCGTACGCATATAATGCACGTGCGACTAATTACCGTACGCCGATCAGCCGGGAGAGTCCCATGACGCGCCGTTTCCTGTTCGTGCTCGGCAGCAGCCGCAGCGACGGCAACACCGAACTGCTGGCCCGCCGGGCCGCCGAGCAACTGCCCCCGGACGTCGAGCAGCAGTGGATCGACCTCGCGGAGCATCCGCTGCCCGACTTCGAGGACCTGCGGCACGACACGGACCACACGCGTCCCACGATCGGCAACACGGCCCTGCTCTTCGACGCGACGCTCGCGGCCACCGACATCGTGATCGCCTCGCCGCTGTACTGGTACTCGGTCTCCGCGCACGTCAAGCGCTACCTCGACTACTGGTCGGGCTGGCTGCGCACGCCGGGCGTCGAGTTCAAGGCGACCATGGCGGGACGCACGCTGTGGGGTGTCACCGCGCTGGCGCACGAGGAGTTCGAGGTCGCCGAGCCGCTGATCGGCACCCTCAACAACTCGGCCGCGTACATGGGCATGCGCTTCGGCGGGGTGCTCCTCGGCAACGGCAGCAAGCCCGGTGACGTCCTGCGGGACACCGACGCCCTCGCCCGGGCGAAGACCTTCTTCGAGCAGGAGGCCCCGCTCGCGCGGTTCCCCTACGAGCAGGTCACGCCGTGATGTCCTTCGCCGTGAACCGCGCCCAGGCCGCCGAGCCGAACACCGCCGCGTACAGCGCCTGGAGGCCGAGGTTCTTCACCAGGTCGTCCCAGTAGACCGGCTCTCGCATGAGGTCGGCGAAGGACAGCCAGTAGTGGGAGAAGAAGTACGGCTGGAGAGCGTGCAGTTGGGGGATCTGGTCGAGGATCTGGACCGTGATCAGCAGGCCGACCGTCGTGGCCATCGCCGCGATGCCGCTGTTCGTGAGGGTCGAGACGAACAGGCCCAGGGCGGCCACCCCCATCAGTGACGCGGCCACCACCAGGGCGATCAGCAGTGCTCTCCCCAGGCCCTCCGTGAAGGTGATCCGCGTGCCGGAGATCGTCGTCAGATCGCCGAGCGGGAACAGGACGGCGCCGACCGCCAGTGCCGAGAGGGCGACCACGAGGGTGGCGACCAGGCAGAACGTCATCACCGTCGCGTACTTGGTGAGGAGCAGCCGGGTGCGGCCCGCCGGGGCGACCAGCAGATAGCGCAGGGTGCCGGCGTTGGCCTCGCCCGCGATCGCGTCGCCCGCGACGACGCCGACGGACATCGGGAGGAAGAACGGCAGGGTCGCGGCGAGGGCGGTGAAGACCAGGAAGAGGCCGTTGTTGGTGATCTGGGAGATGAAGGCGGGTCCGTTGCCACTGGGGCTGGACGGGGAGTCGCCGCCGGTCTCGATCTTCACCGCGATGCCCACGAGGATCGGGACCGCTGCGAGTACGGCGAGCAGGGCGAGGGTGCGCCAGCGGCGGAACGTGGTGTGGAGTTCGTTGCGGAAGAGGGTGCCGTAGAAGGTCGTACGGCGGCTTGCGGTGCGTGGGGGCTGGTCGCGCAGTTCCCCGCGCCCCTTGAGGTCAGCCTGCGACATCGAAGCCCTCCCCGGTCAGCGCGACGAAAGCGTCCTCCAGGGAGGCCCGTTCGATGCCGAAACCCCGCACCCTTACCCCCGCCGCCACCAACGCTGCGTTGATGTCGGCCAGTTCGCCCTCCGGGGGGTCGGCGGTGACCCGGTCTTCGGCGATGACCACATCACCGACACCCTGTTCCTTCAGCACCCGCGCCGCCTCCGCCGGGTCCGGAGTCGTCACCACCAGGCGCCCCCTGGTCCCCGCCGCCAGGTCGGCCACCGGCCCCTGGGTGATCAGGCGGCCCTGGGCCATCACCGCCGCGTGGGTGCAGACCTGTTCGATCTCGTCCAGGAGGTGGGAGGAGAGGAAGACGGTGGTGCCGTCCGAGGCCAGCTCCCTGATCAGGGCACGGATCTCCCGCATGCCCTGCGGGTCCAGGCCGTTGGTCGGTTCGTCCAGGACCAGGAGTCTGCGGGGCTGGAGGAGGGCCGCGGCCAGGCCGAGGCGCTGTTTCATGCCCAGCGAGTACGCCTTGGCCTTCTTGCCGGCGGCGGCCGCGAGGCCCACCCGGTCCAGGGCGGCCGCCACGCGTGTGTTCCGGGTGCGCGGGTCGGCGGTCGGGTCCGCGGCGTCGTAGCGGACGAGGTTGTCCCGGCCGGAGAGGAAGCCGTAGAGGGCCGGGCCCTCGATGAGCGCGCCGACGTGCGGCAGGACGGTCCGAGAGGCGCGCGGCACGGGGTGGCCCAGGACCCGCGCCGAGCCGGAGGTCGGTTGGATGAGGCCCATCAGCATGCGGATGGTGGTGGTCTTGCCGGAGCCGTTCGGGCCGAGGAAGCCGAAGACGCTGCCCGCCGGGACGGTCAGGTCCAGACCGTCCACGGCGAGCTGTCCGCCGCGGTAGCGCTTGGTGAGGGCGCGGGTGCGGATGGCGGCCTCGTCCGCGCCCGCGCCACCGCCTGCGCCGGCGTCCGACCCCTCCGGGTCCGGCTCCGTGGCGGACGGCTGCTCCATCGGCTCCCTCGATTCGTCGTGCCCCGCGGGGGCCTACTTCGCCGCGTCGGCCGCCTTCACCAGCGCGTCCTTGGTGACCGCGCCGACGTAGACCTTGCCGTCGTCGGTGATCAGGGCGTTGATCAGGCGGGTCTTGAAGACGGTGCCCTTGCCGAACTTGCCGGAGACCTTGTCGCCGAGCGAGTCGAGGAAGCCGCCGATGTCACCGCCGACCTCGGAGCCGGACGGCACGCCCTGGCCGCCGGTGTCGAAGGTGGCTATGGAGTCCCAGCCGTCCCCGATGACGTTCATGCCCTCGGGGCCGTGCTCGCCGAACCCGCCGGTCGCGCCCTTGCCGGACTCCCCGGACCGGTCCTTGCCGAAGTCCCCGGAGTGCCCGGGCGCCTTCGACGCGTCCTCCTCCTCGACCTTGGCCCCCTTCGGCGGGGTGAAGTCGAAGGTGGAGGCGGCCGGCCTGGCGAAGCTGACCTGGGTGAAGCCCGCGTCCACGACGGCCGCGCCGCCGCTCGCCGGAGTCAGCGTGAACTTCAGCGGCAGACCGGTCTTCGCGTCCACGGCCACGGTGATCTGACCGACCGTCGAGCCGTCGTCCTTGGGCTTGACGACCAGGCGGTAGGCGTCCCGGCCCGCGACCTGGGCGGTGCCGTCGACCGTGACCGACGTGGTCTTGTCGGCGGCCTTCAGGGCCTCCTCGGCGAGGTCCTTGGGCGTGGCCGGAAGCTCTTCCTTCTGCTTGCCGTCGCTCTCGGAGGCCGTGGTGTGGAAGACCGAGTTGGACTTGCTGTCGTAGCCCCAGACGTCCTTGCCGTTGTGGATCAGGCTGTACTCGGCCGCGTCCTCGAGGAGCGAGATCTTCTGCCGGTTCTCGCCGTCGGCCGCGACGCGCAGTGTGTGGGTGCCGGAGGCGAGCTCGGTGAGCTTGCCGGACGGGTCGGCGGACGAGCCGTCGCCCGATCCGGAGGGCCCGGCGGCGGAGCCGAGCGAGCTCTCCAGGCCGCCGAGGTCCGGCAGGCCGAGGTCCGTGGTGATCTTCACGGTGCCGGACAGCTGCTGGACGTCCGACGCGGCGATCTTCTCGATGAGTTCCTGTGCGCTGATCTTGGGCAGGTCGGGGTCGCCGGAGTCGGCGAGCGCCGGGACGAGCCCGATGGTCGCCGCCGCGACCCCCACCACCGTGGCCGGTACGACGTACCGCGCGGCCCTGCGCCGGCGCGCGGAACGCAGCTCCTCGGCGTCCGCGGCGGTCGCGCTCTCGTCGGTTTCGTACGGTGCCATGTGTGCCTTACCTCCGTCGTCGGCGGCGGCTGTCAACTCCCGTGCGTCCACCCCGTAGCCGCCATTCTCACCCGAATCGGTGAGGAGTGGTGTTTTCCGTGGTGTCCATCTGACCAAATCGGCCATGAGCATGCGTCAGCCCACGGAGCCAACTCCGTGTACACCTGGGGTATGACACGACATGCGCACACCCCCTACGACCCGTAGGGGGTGCCCCTGCACGGGTCCGGTCGTGGGGCGGTGCGGCCGGGTGGGGGCGGGCGTTTCGCGCAGTTCCCCGCGCCCCTGATGCCTGCGGCGGCCCGCGCGGCCCCGGTGGGACGGACGGCCCTCATGGCGCCGGTAAGCGCAACCCCTCAGGGGCGCGGGGAACTGCGCGACCGGCCACGATGCACCCGCACCCGACAGATCACCTACGGGCCCCCATCGGCGCCCGGTTCCAGCCCGGCGCAGCTGCCCGCGGGGAACTGCGCGACCGGCCACGACGCACCCGCACCCGACAGATCACCTACAGCCCACCCCCACCGGCGCCCGGCTTGCACCACCCGCCGACGCGTCCGGGGCTTCAGGGCGTGACAGTGACGGATGTCACTACCCGGCCCGGTGGACCACCGCGTCGCACAGCTCCATCAGCGCCGCCTTCGCGTCGCACTCCCGCAGCGGGGCCAGGGCCGCGCGCGCGTCCTCCGCGTAGCGCACGGTGTCCCGGCGGGCCTGCTCCAGCGCGGGGTGGGTGCGCAGGGCCGCCAGCGCCTTCGCGTGCCGGGTGTCGTCCGACAGGTCGGAGTCGAGCAGCTCGCACAGGGCGATGTCGTCGGCCAGGCCGAGCCGGGCGGCGCGCTCCCGCAGCCGCAGGACCGGCATGGTCGGGATGCCCTCGCGCAGGTCCGTGCCCGGTGTCTTGCCGGACTCGTGGGAGTCGGAGGCGATGTCGAGGACGTCGTCGGCGAGCTGGAAGGCGACGCCGAGGCGCTCGCCGTACTGGGTCAGGACGTCCACGACCGTCTCGTCGGCGCCCGACATCATCGCGCCGAAGCGGCACGAGACCGCGACGAGCGAACCCGTCTTGCCGCCGAGCACGTCCAGGTAGTGCTCGACCGGGTCCCGGCCGTCCTGCGGTCCGGCCGTCTCCAGGATCTGGCCGGTGACCAGGCGCTCGAACGCCTCCGACTGCACCCGGACCGCCTCGGGCCCGAGGTCGGCCAGGATGTGCGAGGCGCGGGCGAACAGGAAGTCGCCGGTCAGCACGGCCACCGAGTTGCCCCAGCGGGTGTTGGCGCTGTCGACGCCCCGCCGGACCTCGGCCTCGTCCATGACGTCGTCGTGGTACAGCGTGGCGAGGTGGGTCAGCTCCACCACCACGGCGGACGGCACCACGCCCGGGGCGTAGGGGTCCCCGAACTGGGCGGCGAGCATCACGAGCAGCGGCCGGAAGCGCTTTCCGCCCGCGCGCACCAGGTGCTGGGCGGCCTCCGTGATGAAGGGGACCTCACTCTTGGTGGCCTCGAGCAGTCCCTCCTCGACAGCCGCCATCCCGGCCTGGACATCGGCTTCCAGAGCCTGGTCCCGCACGCTCAGCCCGAACGGCCCGACGACGGTCACGAGGGGTCTCCTGTCTGCTGGTGTCCACTGGCGGTTACGCGAAATGTCGATAGGTCGCTGCCATCACTCAAGTCAGCGTATCCGGTCACCTTTGGATCACCGATAGCGCCCGCCCCGTCCATGCCAGGCGCTATCGGATCACGACCGGTATGTTTTTGATCACCTGAAAAGAACGGCTATCCATCCCTTTGTAGGTAAGTAGCCGCCTTCGTCGTGAAACCGGTGCCCTGAGACCGACGGGACCCGCCGATGCGCATCCGTACCTCCTTCCCGCACGAGACGACCCACGACGACGTCCGCGTCCCGATGCCGGACGGGACGCTGCTGTACGCGCGCGTGTGGAGGCCGCTCACCACGGAACCGGTACCCGCGATCCTCGAATACCTGCCGTACCGCCTCACCGACCGGACCGCGCCAGGCGACCGGCAGCGCCCGCACTGGTACGCGGGCCACGGCTACGCCTCCGTGCGCGTGGACGTGCGCGGACACGGCGACAGCGAGGGCGTGCCGGGCGACCCGCACGCGGCGACGGAGATCGCCGACGGGGTCGAGCTCGTCCACTGGCTGGCCGCGCAGCCCTGGTGCGACGGCCGGGTCGGCATGCTCGGCGGCTCCTGGGGCGGCCACGACTGCCTCCGGATCGCGGCCCTCGCGCCCGAACCGCTCAAGGCGGTCGTCACCGTCTGCTCCACCGACGACCGCTACGACAACGACGCGTACTACCTGGGCGGTTCGGTCCTCGCGGTGGACATGCACGCGTGGGCGGCGACGCTGCTCGCCTCCGCCTGCCGTCCGCCGGATCCGCTCCATGCGGGCGACGCCTGGCGGGAGATGTGGCTCGCCCGCCTCGACGCGGTCGTCCCGTTCGTCCACACCTGGCTCGACCACCAGACCCGTGACGACTACTGGCGAGACGGCAGCGTCCGCGAGGACCTCGGCGCGATCGGCGCGGCCGTGCTCGCGGTGGGCGCCTGGCACGACCCCTGCCGTGACACGGTCCTGCGACTCGTCGAGCACCTCCCGGCCGACCGTGTACGCGGGATCGTCGGCCCCTGGTCCCACCCGTACCCGGACGGCGGCCGGTCGCCCGGCCCGGCGACCGGCTTCCTCCAGGAGACCCTGCGCTGGTGGGACCAGCACCTCAGGGGCGTCGACACCGGTGTCATGCGCGAACCCCTCCTGCGGACCTGGGTCAGCGGCTCCCACCCCCCGGCCACGGTGTACGACACCCTGCCCGGCCGCTGGGTCGGCGAGCCGGCCTGGCCCTCCCCCGCCGTGACGACGGTGGCATACGGCCTCCAGGGCGCCCCCGTCCTGGTCCGTTCCCCGCAGCACACGGGTGTGGACGCCGGCCGTTTCCGCCCTCTCGGCAACGACGCCGACCTGCCGCCGGACCAGCGGGAGGAGGACGCCCGTTCGGCCTGCTTCGAGTTCGCGGTGGGCGAGGAGACCTGGGTGCTGGGGCGGCCGCGGGTGCGGCTCAGGGTGACCTCCGAGGTGTCGCGCGGGCAGGTCGTCGCCCGGCTCTGCGATGTCGCCCCGGACGGGTCGTCGACGCTCGTCACGCGGGGCGCGCTGAACCTGTCGGCCCGTCACGGCCGGGACCGGACCGTGCCCTGGGAGCCGGGGTCCACCCAGGAGGTGACCTTCGAGCTGACCGGCACCGGGCACGCCTTCCCGCCCGGCCACCGCATCCGGCTCGCCGTATCCTCCGCGTACTGGCCGTGGCTGTGGCCGCAGCCCGGCTCGCAGGCGGGATTCACCCTGGAGCCGGCGGGGAGCTTCCTCGAACTGCCGGTACGCGCGCGTGGCACGGACCAGGACATCGCCTTCGGTGACCCCGAGCGGTCCGGGCCGCTCGGGGTCACCGGCGGTGTGGCCGCCGACGGATGGAGCCCCGCCACCCTGGACGAGCCCCGCCCCGAGCGGCTGGTCGTCCGGGACGTGGCCAAGGGCGAGTGGCAGCTGGAGGTCGACCCCCGGCCGGGCGGCACGCGCGTGTACCCCGACGGTCTGGAGTGCACCGAGGAAGCGCTGGAGACGTACACGGTCGACGAGCGGGACCCCCTGTCCGCCCGCACCCGCTCGGACTGGTCGATCCGGCTGCACCGCCCCGAGCCCGCCTGGGACACGACCGTACGGACCCGCTCGGAGATCGCCTGTGACGGGACGGACTTCGTCACCTCCGACGAGGTCGTGTGCACCGACGGCGGCGAGGTGGTCTTCCACCGGACGTGGGAGAAGCGCATCCCACGGACAGCCGGTTGAACATGAGTTGAGGCTTCTTGACCGTTTTACACCTCTTGCGCTCGGCTGTGACTTGGCCCACTTGGGCGGGCAGGTCGGCAGACATCCGGAATCCTCCGATCCGCCTTCTGTCGTGGGCGAGTTGAGACTTGGCGAACGCAAAGGATCAAGCACCTCAAATGCCACTTACCAAGGTCAATAGGCACCCCATGTGAATTCGCCACTTGTTCCGGACATGTGCTCTCGCATACGTTCCCGGCCTGTCGGGCGGACGCCGAATCCTGCCACCGCCCGCACACCCACCGAGAACCACGGCAGGAGCGGGGGAACCAGGTAAGTCGCCGTAACGGTCGTCTTCGGACATACCGGTACGGCTCGGGGTGAAGTCACGTCATTCGTAGGCGTGGCCGGGCATCTCCCGCCCGAACCCGACAGCTCACCTCGCAGGCGACGGAGAGGAACTTCGCCATGCCCGCTGCCGCTCAGCACCGCCGTCCCCGCACCAGCCGTCTCGCCCGCAAGCTCGCCGTCGCCGGGACCGGAGTCGCCGTCCTGGCCCTGCCGCTCATCGGCGCGACCAGCGCCTCCGCGGCCACCCCGCCCCTGCAGACCGCGACCACGCTCGGCTACCCCAACACCCTCGACGGCTGGATCCGCGCCTCCCTCGCCGTCATGGCGGAGCACGGCATCCCCGGCTCCTACGACGGCATCTACCGCAACGTCATCCGTGAGTCCTCCGGCAACCCCTACGCCATCAACCTCTGGGACTCCAACGCGGCGGCCGGCACGCCCTCCAAGGGCCTGCTCCAGGTGATCGACCCGACCTTCAACGCGTACCACGTGGCCAACACCTCGTGGGACCCGTACGACCCGGTGGCGAACATCACCGCGGCCTGCAACTACGCGGCCCAGCGGTACGGGTCCATCGACAACGTGTTCGGCGCGTACTAGGAACTCGCCCGCGGGAAGAGTCGTTCGAGGACGACGGCGATGCCGTCGTCCTCGTTCGACAGGGTCACCTCGTCGGCCACGGACTTGAGTTCGGGGTGGGCGTTGGCCATCGCCACCCCGCAGGCCGCCCAGTCGAACATGGGGATGTCGTTGGGCATGTCCCCGAAGGCGATCGTCACCTCGGGTCCCAGTCCCAGATGTGCGGCGGCGAGCGCGAGGCCCGTCGCCTTGGTGACGCCGCATGGCTGGAGTTCGACGGTCCCGGGCCCCGACATGGTGACCGTCGCCAGCGAACCCACCACCGAGCGCGCCGTGCCCGCCAACTCGTCGTCCGACAGGTAGGGGTGGCGCAGCAGCACCTTGCTGATCGGCTCGCACCACAGGTCGTCGCGCCGGCCGACCCGCACGGCGGGCAGGGTCGGATGGGGCATCAGATAGCCCGGCTCGATGAGCGTGAGCCCGTCGACCCCGTCCTGGTCCACGGCCGCGTACACCTGCCCGACCTCCGCCTCGATCTTGCCGAGCGCGGTCTCGGCCAGTTCCCGGTCCAGGTTCACCGACCAGAGCAGACGGTCCGCGCCGGCGTCGTACACCTGGGCGCCCTGTCCGCACACCGCGAGCCCCGTGCTGCCGAGGTCGTCGAGCAGCGGGCGCACTCTGGGCGCCGGCCGTCCCGTCACGACGAGATGCCGGGCTCCCCCCGCGGCCACCCGTGCGAGCGCGGCCAACGACCGGTCGGAGAGGGTGTCGTCGGCGCGCAGCAGCGTGCCGTCCAGGTCGGTGGCGATGAGTGAATATGCGGGGGAGGCGGCCATGATCAGAGAATACGGATGGTTGGCCCCTCCGACTCGACGCGAACCGGACGGCTCCTGCTTTCACATCCGTTGACCGGAGTTCCGCTTCCGGGGCGCGACGGTGACGCGGCGGTACGGCACGACCACGGCCGCTTGCCGACGTGTCCCGGGCCTCACCCCGGCGCTTCTCGCGGAGCGTCACGCCGAGTCCCGCACCACCAGTTCGGTCGGGAGGATCACCCCGGCCGTGTCCTCGCCGGCGATCTGGGCGAGGAGCATGCGGACCATCTCGGCGCTGATGCGGTCGAAGGGCTGGCGCATGGTGGTGAGGGCCGGGGCGATGGCGGTGGCCGCCGGTGAGTCGTCGAAGCCGCCGACAGCGATGTCGTCCGGGACCGAACGCCCGGCCTGCTGGAGGACGCCCACGACGCCCAGGGCCATGAGGTCGGAGGCGACGAACACCGCGTCCATGTCCGGGGCCCGGTCCAGCAGGCGGCGGGCGGCCCGTTCGCCGCCGCTGCGCCGGAAGTCGCCCTCGACGACGAGCTCCGGGTCATACGGCAGGCCCGCCTCCGCGAGCACGTCCCGGTAGCCGGCCAGCCGGTCGGGGCCGCCCGGCATGTCCAGCGGCCCGGTGACCATGGCGACGCGGCGCCGGCCGCCCGCGAGGAGATGGCGGACCATGTCCTGCGCGCCCTCCCGGTCGGCCGCGGCCACGTAACTCACCTTGGTGCCCCGCCCGATCGGCTTGCCGCAGACCACCAACGGGATCCCGGCGTCATGCAGTTCGGCCGCGACCGGGTCCCCGCTGTGATTGGACAGCAGCAGCACGCCGTCGACGTGACCCGAGGTGATGTACCGGGTCAGCCGGCGCCGGTCGTCGTCGCTCTCGGCGAGCATCAGCAGCAGCGGGATGTCGTGCTGGGCGAGCCGCTCGGTGCAACCCCGCAGCAGGACGTTGAAGTTGGGGTCCTCGAAGAACTTCTCCTGCGGTTCGGTCAGCAGGAACGCCACCGAGTCCGAGCGGCCCGTGCTGAGGCTGCGGGCGTGCCGGTTGACCACGTAACCGGTCTTCCTGATGGCGGCCTCGACCGACCGCCGGGCGGCGGGCGAGACGTAGTGGCCGCCGTTCAGGAAGCGGGAGACGGTCCCCCGCGAGACGCCCGCCTCCCGGGCCACGTCGTGGATGGTCGGTGGCTTGCGGCGTCCGTTCGCGCTGGTGGTCATGTTCCTCGTTCGGAGACGTTCGTAAAGGGGAGCCCGGGGCCTCAGGCCTTGACCGAGCCGCTCATCAGGTCCAGCGACCAGAACCGCTGGATCACCAGGAAGAGCCCGATCAGCGGAAGGATCGCGAGCAGGCACCCGGTGATGACCAGGGTGTAGAGCGCGGGCTGCGAGGCGCCCTGGGCGAGCAGGGTGTACAGGCCGAGGGTGATCGGGAACTTCTCGTCGTCGGCGAGCATGACGAAGGGCAGCAGGAAGTTGTTCCAGATGCCGACGAACTGGAAGAGGAACACCGTGATCAGGCCCGGCATCATCATCGGTACGGCGATCCGCGAGAAGATCCGCCACTCGCTCGCGCCGTCCATGCGGGCGGCCTCCATGAGCTCGGCGGGCACCGACGCGGCCGCGTAGATCCGCACCAGGTAGACGCCGTACGGCGACAGGATCGACGGCAGCAGCATCGACCAGTACGAGTCGGCCATGCCCAGCTTCGACAGCAGCAGGTACTGCGGTACGGCGAGCACGATCGACGGGACCAGGACGCCGGCCAGGATCATCTTGAAGATCGCCTCACGGCCGCGGAAGACGTACCGGCCGAGCGCGTAGCCGCCGGCGGCGGAGACCGCGGCGGAGAGCAGGGCGCCGAGACCGGCGTAGAAGGCCGAGTTGGCCATCCACCGCCAGAAGATGCCGTCCCGGTAGGCGGTCAGGTCGCTCAGGTTCTGGAAGAAGCCGGTGCCGGGGGCGAAGGTGAAGGTGGAGAAGAGCTCCGACCGGTCCTTGGTGGCCGCGACGACCACCCAGGCGATGGGGATCAGGCAGTACAGCGCGCCGAGGACCAGCACGATCGTGGGCACCCACGCGGTGCGGCGGCCGCCCTTGGGTCCGGCGGTGAGGGTGAGGGGGGTCATGCCCGGTCCTCCCGGGTGTAGCGGTCGGAGATGCGCAGCAGGGTGAAGGAGAGGACGAACGTGGCCAGGGCCAGGACGACCGCGGTGGCGGAGGCGCCGTAGACGTCGGACTGGAGGAAGGCCTTGTCGTAGATGGCCATCAGGGGGCTCCACGAGCTGGGCAGGCCGTTGGTGAGGGGCTTGAGTGCCATCGGCTCGGTGAAGACCTGGAGGGTGGCGATCACCGAGAAGAAGAAGGTGAGCACCAGCGAGGGCATCACGATCGGGATCTTGATCTTCAGGGCGATGCCCAGGTCGGTCGCGCCGTCGAGCCGGGCCGCCTCGTAGATGTCCGGCGGGATGGCCCTGAGCGCGGTGTAGATGACGATCATGTTGAAGCCGGTGCCGCCCCAGACCGCGATGTTCGCGAAGGAGAGGTAGAGGTTGCCGCCGTCGAACAGGTCGGGCTGCGGGAGGCCGAACCTGTCCAGCAGGTAGTAGAAGGGGCTGACGTCCGGCAGGTACAGGAAGCCCCACATCAGGGCGGCGATGATGCCCGGTACCGCGTACGGCAGGAAGATCATCAGCCGGGCGAAGGGCGCGCTGCGGGCCTTGGGGGTGTCCAGCATCAGCGCGAACAGCAGCGCGAGGCCCAGCATGGTCGGGATGACGATGAGGCCGTAGCCGAAGGCGCGCAGGACGCTGTGGCCGAACTCGGAGTCCTTCAGGACGTCGGTGTAGTTGCCGATGCCGTTCCAGACCTGCTGCCGGGCCCCCTTGCCGAGGCCGATGCCCTTGACCTGCACCTTGTGCAGGCTCAGCCAGATCGCGTACCCGATGGGGACGACGGTGAAGGCGGCGAAGAGGGTCAGGGTGGGCACCAGGAACCAGTACGGTGCGCTGCGGCCACGTCGGCGGGGGCGGCTGGGGCGGACGGACTGGGCGGCGGTGCCGGTGCCGTCCGCCAAGGGGCCGGCCTCGGTGAGGTCGGCGCCCTTGAGCGGCGCGCTGGTCATGCCTCGGTCACCTCGAAGCCCTGCTTCTTCATGTCGGCGAAGGTCTTCGACTGCACGGTGGCGAGGGCGGAGTCGAACTGGGTCTCCTTCTTCGCCTTGGCCGCCTTGCCGAAGGCGTCCTGGAAGGTGGTGTAGGCCGTGTTGACGTTGGGGCCCCAGGCCGCGGCGGCCGTGCTGGCGGCGATCTCGCCGGCGGTGGTGTAGAAGTCCGCCTGGTTCGAGAAGAACTCCGGCGTGGTCAGGACGTCTCCCGACTGGCCCTTCGTGGCGGCCGGGTAGATCGCGACCTCCTTGACCAGGGCGGCCAGCGCCTCCGGGTCGGTGTTCAGCCAGGTGGCGAACTTGGCGGCGGCCTCGGCGTGCTTGGAGTCGGTGGAGACGCCGGTGGAGGAACCGCCCCAGCTGCCGGTGACGTTCTCGCCGGACTTCCACTGCGGCAGCGGGGCCATGCGCCACTTGCCCTTGGTGTCGGGCGCGGAGGAGACCAGCACACCGGGCGCCCACACGGCGGAGACCCAGGCCAGGTGGGTGCCCTTGTTCAGGGCGTTGTTCCAGGCGGGGGTGTACATCGGCTGGTTGTCGATGACGCCCTCCTGCACCAGGCCGCCCCAGAACTCCGCGACCTGCTTGGTGGCCGCGTCGTCGATGCCGACGGTCCACTTGCCGCCGGAGTCGACGGTCCACCACTTGCCGCCGGCCTGCTGGGAGAGGCCCGCGAACAGACCGGGGTCGTTGGCGGAGAAGGTGGTCAGGTAGGCGTCCGGCACGGCCTTCTTCGCGGCGCGGGCGGTCTCGGCGAACTCCGTCCAGGTCTTCGGGACGGTCAGCCCGTGCTTCTTGAAGAGGTCCTCGCGGTAGTAGAACATCAGCGGCCCGGAGTCCTGCGGGATCGCGTAGAGCGCGTCCGTGCCGAGGGTGACCATGCCCCACAGACCCTCGGCGAACTGGGACTTGGTGTCACCGGCGTACGGGGAGATGTCGGCCAGGACGTCGTTGGAGACCAGGGTGGGCAGCGACTGGTACTCGACCTGGATCAGGTCGGGGGCGTTGCCGGCCTTCTTCGCGGTGATCAGCTTGGAGAGGATCTCCTGGCCGCTGGCCTGCTTGGAGACGGTGACGGTGATGTCCGGGTTCTTCTTGTTCCAGATCGCGGCGACCTTCTCCATGTTCGGCGCCCACGACCAGTAGGTCAGCTTGACGGGCCCGCTGCTCTCGCCGGAGTCCCTGTCGTCGGAACCGCCGCAGGCGGCGAGGGTGCTGGTGAGGCCGAGGGCTGCGGCCCCGGCAAGGATGCTGCGCCTGCTGATCTGGCGGCGGTTGATCGACATCTTCATCTCCCCTGACTTGGAACCAGCCGGTCTCGAGACGTCCCGCGTTCGCGGCAACCGCCGTGGGGGGAGGTTCTGCGGACGTGACCGAGAGGCTGTGCGCGAGGGCCGCGCGGCTCTGTGATCGTGCACAGTAGAGAATTGTTTCGGGCCCTTGTCAATGGCGGGGGCGTGGGGTTACCTACTTGTTGCTCCCCGATGACAGGGGTGAGGGAAGCTGTGCACGATCACAGAAAATGAGGGTTTTCTGGGATCGTCCGGCGTTTCGCGGGCTTCCCTCACCCCGCGCCTCGGCGCTGCCCCGGTCCTGCTCCGGCCGGTCGGACCAGGGCAGCGCCGGGCACCCCCGTGACCGTCCGCGAAAGGACCCCCTGACATGCGCAGACGCAGTGTTCTCACCGCCGCCGGAGCCGCCGCGCTGGCCGTTCCCGTACTGGGGGCGGCACCGGCGGTCGCCGCACCGTCCGCCGGCCGGCGGGGGCGTCTGGAGATCCGGGGCGTGGACATCTCCTCGCTGCCGAAGAACGAGGACCACGGGGCGGTGTACCGGACCGCCGACGGTCACCGCGCGGACCCGGTCCACCTGATCGCCCGGGCCGGCGTGACCCACGCCCGCCTGAAGGTGTGGGTAAACCCGGCCGACGGCTACAACGACAAGGCGCACGTCCTGCGGCTCGCCCGGCGCCTCAAGCGGGCCGGGGTCGGCATCTGGATCGACTTCCACTACTCCGACAGCTGGGCCGACCCGGCGCACCAGACCAAGCCGGCCGGGTGGGCGGGCCTGGACGTGGCGGGGCTGGCCAGGGCGGTGTACGACCACACGGCCGACGTCCTCGGTGCGCTGAAGCGGCAGGGCACCCCGGCTCAACTGGTGCAGATCGGCAACGAGTTGAACGGCGGCCTGATCTGGCCCGAGGGCAACTGGGAGCACTTCGACAACATGACGGCCTTCCTCAGGGCCGGCCTGAGCGCGGCCCGCGACACCACGCCCCGCGTGCGCACGATCCTGCACCTGGCGAACGGCGGCGACAACGGGCTGTACCGCTGGTGGTTCGACAACGTGCTGTCGTACGGCGTCGACTTCGACATCATCGGGCTCTCGTACTACCCGTTCTGGCACGGGCCGATCGCGGACGCGGCGGCCAACATGGCCGACATCACGGCGCGTTACGGCAAGCCGTGCGTGATCGCCGAGACGGCGTACCCGTTCACGCTGGAGAGCGAGGACGACGTCAACGACATCATGAACAGCCCCTCGCAGCTCACCGACGGTTTCCCCGCCACGCCTGCGGGCCAGGCCGCGTGGCTGCGCACGGTGGCCGACCTCGCCGCGGGCGTCCCCGACGGGCGGGGCCTCGGCTACTGCTACTGGGAGGGCCTGTGGACCTACCGCACAGGCAGCGGCTGGGACCCGACGGACCCCACCTCGGGCAACGCGTGGGAGAACCTGGCGCTGTTCGACTTCGAGGACAGGGCGCTGCCGGGGTTGGGGGTGTTGGGGC
>NZ_LJBR01000163.1 GCF_001282115.1 Streptomyces sp. NRRL B-24085
CTTCAACTCCGCCCTGGGCTTCCTCTCCGCGTGAGGCGGTCGCGTCCGCCCCCCCCGGGCGGGCGGACGCGACCCCCTCACCCGGAAAGGAAACCCACATGACCACGTTCGAGATCAAGGACCTGGTTCAGCTGCTGCGCGAGTGCGCGGGCGAGGACGAGGAGGTCGACCTCGACGGCGACATCCTCGACCTCCAGTTCACCGACCTCGGATACGACTCGCTCGCCCTCTTCAACACGGTGAGCCGCATCGAGCGCGACTACTCCGTCGAACTGCCCGACGACGTGGTCGCCGAGATCAGGACGCCCCGGCAACTGGTGGACCTGGTCAGCACGGGGCTCACCGAGCGGGTGTGACCGCCCGCTCCTACCGCTCGTCGCCCAGGCACCGCCCGGCCGCACGCGGACGGCGGTGCCTGCCGACGACTTCTTCCGAGGGAGACAGCGATGTGTGGCATCACAGGATGGATCGACTTCGAGCGCGACCTGACGCACGAATCGGCCCGGGCGGGTGCGATGACGGGGACCATGGCCTGTCGCGGGCCCGACGCCGAGGGACTGTGGATCGACGGCCACGCGGCGCTCGGCCACCGGCGGCTCGCCGTGATCGACCTGGAGGGCAGTCGCCAGCCCATGACGGCCGAGGACGACGAGGGCCGCACCCTCGCGTCCCTCACCTTCTGCGGCGAGATCTACAACTACCGTGAGCTGCGCGCGGAGCTGTCGACCCTGGGCCACCGGTTCCGGACCGCCGGCGACACCGAGGTGGTGCTGCGCGGCTATCTCCAGTGGGGCCCGGATCTCGCCCGGCGGCTGAACGGCATGTTCGCCCTCGCGATCTGGGACACCCGCACCGAGGAACTCCTGCTGCTGCGCGACCGCATGGGGGTCAAGCCCCTCTTCTACCTGCCCACCGAGCACGGCGTCCTCTTCGGTTCCGAACCCAAGGCGATCCTGGCCAACCCGCTGGCGCCGCGCCGGGTGTCGGCCGAGGGCCTGTGCGAGATCCTCGACATGGTCAAGACCCCCGAAGCCGCCGTCTTCGCGGGCATGTACGAGGTGCGGCCGGGCCAGTTCGTCCGGGTCGGACGGCAGGGCCTGCGCAAGCACACGTACTGGCGCCTGGAGGCCCGCGAGCACACCGACGACCTTCCCACGACCATCGCCACGGTACGGGAGCTGCTGGAGGACGTCGTCGCCCGCCAGCTCGTCTCCGACGTACCGCTGTGCCTGCTGCTCTCCGGTGGCCTCGACTCCTCCACCGTCACCGCTCTCGCCGCCCGCGCCTCGGCGGCCCGCGGACTGGGAGCCGTACGGTCCTTCTCGGTCGACTTCGCGGACGCGGCCGACCGGTTCCAGCCCGACGCGGTGCGCGGCATGCGCGACACCCCCTTCGTCCACGACCTGGTGGACCACGTGGGAACCCGGCACACCGAGGTCGTGCTGGACAGCGCCGGGCTGGCCGAGCCCGCCCTGCGCGCCTCGGTGCTGCGCGCGGTGGACCAGCCGCCGGCGTTCTGGGGCGACATGTGGCCCTCGCTGTACCTGCTGTTCCGCTCGGTGAAACAGCACTCCACGGTGGCCCTGTCCGGCGAGGCCGCGGACGAACTCTTCGGCGGCTACCGCTGGTTCCGCAACCCCGCCGCCGTCAAGGCGGACACCTTCCCCTGGCTGACCTCGGGCTCCGCCCGCTACTTCGGCGGCCTGGCGCTGCTGGACAAGGGCTTCCTCGACAAGCTCGACCTCCCCGGCTACCGCCAGGACCGCTACCAGGAGGCGCTCGCCGAGGTGCCGCGGCTGCCCGGTGAGAGCGCGGACGACCGGATGATGCGCAAGGTCGGCTACCTCAACCTGACGCGTTTCGTGCAGACCCTGCTGGACCGCAAGGACCGGATGAGCATGGCCGTCGGCCTGGAGGTCCGGGTGCCGTTCTGCGACCACCGGCTCGTCGAGTACGTCTTCAACACCCCGTGGGCGATGAAGTCGTTCGACGGGCGGGAGAAGAGCCTGCTGCGGGCGGCGGCCGCCGACCTGCTGCCCCGTTCGGTGCTGGAACGGGTCAAGAGCCCCTACCCGGCCACCCAGGACCCCATCTACGAACAGGCCCTGCGCACCGAGCTGGCCGACGTGCTCGCCGCCCCGGACTCCCCCGTGGCCCCCCTGCTCGACCGGTCCCGTGCGGCGAAGGCGCTGGCCGGACCGCTGGGCGACGTCAGCCGGCCGTACGACCGCGGGAGCCTGGAGATGGCGCTGTGGCTCAACGCCTGGCTCACCGAGTACGACGTCACCCTCGACGTGTGAGGCGCGCGGTGACGGAGACACGGACCGACTTCTGCATCGTCGGCGGCGGACCCGCCGGACTGACCCTCGCGCTGCTCCTGCTGCGTTCCGGAGCCCGGGTCACCGTCGTGGAGAAGCTGCGGTCGCTGGACCGCGAGTACCGCGGGGAGATCCTCCAGCCGGGGGGCCAGCAACTCCTGGCCGCACTGGGCGTCCTGGACGGCGCGCGGGCCCGGGGCTGCCACGAGCACGACCGCTTCCTGCTGGAGGAGAAGGGCCGGGTCCTGATCAACGGCGACTACCGCCGGCTGCCCGGCCCCTTCAACTGCCTGCTCAGCATCCCGCAGCGGCACGTCCTGGAGGAACTGCTGGAGCAGTGCTCCCGCTACCCCGGCTTCGCCCACCTGGGCTCCGCCCGCTGCACCGCGCTGATCTCGGACACCCGGCAGCGGGTGCGGGGCATCCTCGGCCGCGGTCCGGACGGCGATCTGATGGTGCACGCCCACTGCGTCATCGGCGCGGACGGCCGGTACTCGAAGGTGCGGCAACTGGCCGGGGTGGGCTACGACCGGTTCGAGGACTTCGACCAGGACGTGCTCTGGTTCAAGCTGAGCTCCGAGGGCCCCGTACCGACCGACGTACGGATCTTCCGCGCCGGCGGCAACCCGGTTCTGGCCTACGCCTCCCACCCCGGGCAGCTCCAGATCGGCTGGACTCTGCCGCACCACGGGTACAAGGAGCTCGCGGCCCGGGGCCTCGACCACATCAAGGCGCGGCTCGGCGCGGCCGTACCGGACCAGGCGGAGCGGATCGACGCGGAGATCACCTCGTTCAGGGATCTCTCGCTGCTCGACGTCTTCTCGGGCGTCGCCAGGGAGTGGACGCGGCCGGGGCTGCTCCTCGTCGGGGACAGCGCGCACACGCACGGCCCGATCGGCGCCCAGGGCATCAACCTGGCCGTTCAGGACGCCGTGGCGGCGCATCCCGCCCTCATGTCGTCGCTGCACGGCGGCGGGGACGGGTCCGAGCCGCTGCGGCGGTATGTGGCGGACCGCCGGCGGGACGTGCAACGGATCATGAAGATCCAGGCGATGCAGGGCAAGGTGATGCTGTCCGCGGGAGGCCTCGCGTCGGTGGTCCGCCCGAAGGTGGCGGCCCTCGTCTCCCGCACGCCGGCCTACCGGGCCGTGCTGGACCGACTGGCCTTCGGCAACCGGGAGATCGTGGTCCGCGAGGAGCTGTTCCGCCCCGTCCCGTCGGCCTGACGCGTGTTCACCTCGCGCGCCGCCGGGAGCGGGCCGGGAACAGGTCCCGGTCGAGTTCGCGCTCCAGCGGGCTCAGCGGAAGTTCGGGGCAGAGCCGCTCGGGATGACCGTCCGCCGGAGGGGCGAGGGGAGCGGGCGGGGCGTCCTTCTCCGCCTGCCTGCGCCGCAGTTCCGCCATCGCCTCCCAGGCGTCGGGGGCCGCCAGGTGGAGGAATCCGAGAGCCACGAAGGAGCGCACGAGAGCCCTGCCGAGAGATTTCAGGACCGTCCCGCGAGGTGAGAACCCGGCCATGCCCACTCCCCTGTCGTCGGTCGGTCACGCACACGGACAGCGTGGCGACCCCGTGTCGGGGACGGCTGGACGATCGTCAGCGGCTCGTTAGAGCCCGGCCGTACGGGACCTGCCCGTACGGGTGGCGCGGAGCATCGGAGGAGTTCGGATGGACGAGGCCCTCAGCAGCGACGACAGCCCGGCCCGCGGTCAGGAGCCGGTGCAGCCGCCGCCGCTCCTGCTCGCCGGGGACGACGACGAGGCCGAGCCGCACATCTGCCGCGGCATCGACTGACGGTTCACCGCGCCACGGCCTCCTGACGGTCGGACGGAACGAACCACGCGCGCAGCGCGCGCTCCAGACCGTCGGCGTCCGCAGGGCCGTCCGTCCCGGCGGCCCAGGCGATCACTCCGTCGGGCCGCACCAGCAGCGCGGACAGGTCGTCGTACTCGATCGCGGCCACGCGAGCGGTGCGGAGGACGCCGTGCCAGGGCCGGGCCGCCCGCTCCACCTGGGGCTGCCCGGTGTGGACGAGGACGGGTCCGCCCTGCTCGGCGAGCCGGGCGAGGGTGGTGGCGGCCGTACCGTCGGACGCGGCCGGGCGCAGGTTCAGGTCGGGGCAGTGCGCACCGGTCAGCCGGTGCGCGTCCGGGCCGGCGTGGGGCAGGGCGTAGCGGGTGTCCAGTCCGCTGAGCAGCCGGCCGAAGTAGCGGTTCACCTCGGGGATGTCCATGAGGTCGGAGACGATGTCCCGCAGGGCGTCGGTGTGCGGTCCCGGCCGCATCAGCGCGGACTGGGCCCGCGTGTTGTGCAGTGTGGCCTCCGCGACGGGTCGGCGTTCGGCCGTGTACGTGTCCAGCAGTCCCTCGGGGGCCGTGCCCCGCAGGGTCGCCGCGAGCTTCCAGCCGAGGTTGGCGGCGTCCAGCAGGCCCAGGGTCAGCCCTTGACCGCCGTTCGGCGAGTGGACGTGCGCGGAGTCGCCGGCCAGCAGCACCCGGCCGCTGCGGTACGACGGGACGAGGCGGGCCTGGTCGGTGAAGCGCATGGCCTGGTGGACCGCGGTGACCTCGACCTCGGCGCCCGCCACCCGGCGCAGACTGGCCTCCAGTTCCTGTGCGGTGACCGGTGCCCGGGTGTCGGTGCGAACGTCCTCGAAGTCGAAGGTGCCGACCATGCCCGGGGCGTGGAACAGGGTGCCGGTCGGGGTGCGTCCGGTGGGCGGCAGCCCGGCGGGGCAGACGACGTCGGCGCGCGCCCGGCGGGCGACCATGAGGGGCTCGGTGCCGGGGAAGGCGAAGCCGGTCAGCTTGCGGACGGCCGAGCGCCCGCCGTCGCAGCCGATCACGTACGCGGACGCAAGGCGCCGTTCCCCGGCGGGGGTCCGGCAGGTGACGGTGACCCGGTCCGCGCTCTGCTCGACGCCGGTCACGACGTGTTCCCGGTGGGCGCGGACCCCCAGGGCTTCCGCGTGGTCGGCGAGTACGCGCTCCAGGTCGGGCTGCCAGATCAGCGCGCCCGCCCGGTCCGGCTCCTCCTGGAGCTGCTGGTCGATCTTGTGGATCCAGGCGAAGTGGCCCTTCTCGCTGCCGTGGTCACGTCTGCGGTCGGAGAGTCCGCGCGGCTGGTGCGCCCGCAGCGGCTCGTCGAGGCCCCGGCGCCGCAGTGCCTCGGCCGCCAGCGGGCCGATGCCGCGTGCTCTGGGTTCCGCGGACGGCTCGGCCAGTTGCTCCACGAGCAGCGGACGCACGCCGTGCAGCCTCAGCTCGGCGGCCAGCATCAGTCCTGCCGGCCCGGCGCCCACCACGATGACATCGGCGTCCATCTTCCCTCCTCGCACGAGTGGTTCCCACGATGAGCCGCCGGACCCCGGGCACCGCAGCGAACCGGTCATCGTCACCCTGGCGGGTTCGCGCGGGACCTTTGATCGAGCGCGAGCGACCCGGGACGAGGTGTCGCCGGTGCGCAGCGGCCCGGGGCGCCGGTCCTGAGGACGCTCGGTCCTGCTGCGGACGGGAGTCGGGGACGGCTGAAAACAGAAAATGTGCCGACCGAAGTTCGGCCGACACAGGGGGTGTGCGATGTGAGTGTCCGAGGGGGGACTTGAACCCCCACGCCCGATAAAGGGCACTAGCACCTCAAGCTAGCGCGTCTGCCATTCCGCCACCCGGACCAGGTGTCTGCCGCCTTGACGGGGGTGTTCCCCGCGGCGACATGGACAACAATACCAAGCTTTCGGAGTGGCCTTCACCTGCATATCCCTCCGGAGAGAGGCCATGCCGACAGTATTCTGTATACTGTTGACCACCAAACGGCCCCTGCTCGGAGGCGACATGGAAGATCTGGATTCCGCGGTGGTGCTGGGCATGTCGGACCAGGCACCCGACGGCATAGTGATCATCGACAGGGACGGGCTGATCCGCTACTGGAACCGGGGGGCCGAGCGCATCTTCGGGTTCTCGGCGGCCGACGTGGCGGGGCGGAGCCTGGACGTCATCATTCCCGAGAGGCACCGCAAGCGGCACCAGGAAGGCTTCGACGCGGCCATGGAGCGGGGGTCCAGCAAGTACGGCGACGCCGACCTGCTGAACGTGCCCGCGCTTGCGGCCGACGGCCGCAAGCTGTCCATCGAGTTCAGCGTGGTGCTCCTGTCGGGCCCCGACGGCAGCCCCTACTGCGGTGCGGTCATCCGGGACGTCACCGCGCGGCGCGAGCGGGAGCGGGAGCTGATGCGGCGCCGGGCCGAGACGACGACGGTCTGAACCCCGCCGGACCGTGCGGAAGCGGCCGTGACCTCCGGGTCACGGCCGCTTCCGCGTCGGCTCCGCGTCAGACGATGACGCCGCTCTCCTTGAGCCGGCCGATGGTCTCCTCGTCGTAGCCCAGCTCCACCAGGACCTCGGAGCTGTGCTCACCCAGCAGCGGGGCGCCGACGATCTCCGGCTTGAAGGAGGAGAACTTCACCGGGCTGCCGACGGTCAGGTACGTGCCGCGGCCCTTCTGCTCCACCTCGACGACCGTGCCGCTGTTGCGCAGGTCCTGGTCGTAGGCGATCTCCTTCATGCTCATCACCGGGGCGCAGGGCACCTCCCACTCCCGCAGGATGTCCACCGCCTCGTACTTCGTCTTGTCCGCGAGCCACTTCTCGATCTCCTCGAAGATCTCGAAGATGTGCGACTGGCGGGCGCGCGCGGTGGCGTACTCCGGGTCCTCGGCCCACTCGGGGTGGCCGATCACCTCGGCGGTGCGCTTCCAGTTCTGCTCCTGGACGGTGAAGTAGATGTACGCGTTCGGGTCGGTCTCCCAGCCCTTGCACTTGAGGACCCAGCCGGGCTGGCCGCCGCCGCCCGCGTTGCCGCCGCGCGGCACCACGTCGGTGAACTCGCCGTTCGGGTACTGCGGGTACTCCTCCAGATGGCCGACCCGCTCCAGGCGCTGCTGGTCGCGCAGCTTGACCCGGCACAGGTTGAGCACGGCGTCCTGCATGGAGACGGACACCTTCTGGCCCCGGCCGGTCTTGCCGCGGTCGATGATCGCGGTGAGGATGCCGATCGCCAGGTGCATCCCGGTGTTGGTGTCGCCGATGGCGGCGCCGGAGATGGTGGGCGGGCCGTCCCAGAAGCCGGTGGTGGAGGCGGCGCCGCCCGCGCACTGGGCGACGTTCTCGTAGACCTTGAGGTCGTTCCAGGACGACTGGTCGTTGAAGCCCTTGACCGAGCCGAAGATCAGGCGCGGGTTGAGCTCCTGGATGCGCTCCCAGGTGAAGCCCATGCGGTCCAGGGCGCCGGGGGCGAAGTTCTCCACCAGGACGTCGGCGTCCTTGATGAGCTTCTCCAGGACCTCCTTGCCCTCGGCGGTCTTGGTGTTGATGGCGAGGGAGCGCTTGTTGCTGTTGAGCATCGTGAAGTAGAGCGCGTCCAGGTCCTCGATGTCCCTGAGCTGACGGCGCGTCACGTCACCGCCGTTGGGGCGCTCCACCTTCAGGACGTCGGCGCCGAACCAGGCGAGCATCTGCGTGCAGGCGGGACCGGCCTGGACCCCGGTGAAGTCGATCACCTTGATTCCGGCGAGCGGCTTTTCACTCATGTGTGCTTCCTTTTCGTGAACGTGCGCGTACACAGCGGGAGTTCGGGACGTGAGGGGGGAACTCGGGGTGCGGGGG